>JAPKXX010000074.1 GCA_026394595.1 Methanoregula sp.
GTTTGAGCTTACGCTCGTCCTGAGCTGCACGGATCACGGTCTGGTACTCTTCTTCAGTCTTTTTGATGTCTCGTAAGACCTCGGTTCTCATCCAACCCTCCTTTCACGGCATTACAATATTTGGGAAAAAAACCATATATACAGTGTTATTTTACACCGTTAGAGAGCCCGTTGCGGGAAAAAATAAAAAATCCTGATTAATTTTGAATAAATTCCACACTGGTATGAGCCCGGAACCGCCTGATCCCGGCACCGGATGGCAGGTTGTCAATCCGGACCCCTCCTTGTACCCCCTGCATTGTTACTCCCGAAAGTGCCTCAGATGCACATATGAGGTGCTGTTCGGGATGGGTGCCACGGCGTATGCTGCAATTCGTTACTATTACCGGACCGGCTGATACGACATACCGGAGCCTGCGGGAACCGGGGTGATTTCCCGGTAAGACAATGAGTGGTGTGTGGTGGCAACGTACAAGTTCAATGAGCATCGCTGCGGCTTCCGGTTCCCCGCCTTCAGGAGCGGAAACGGCGATCAGGTCGTGCGGTTCTATTGTCTGGCAGAACTCTTCTGAAGATGTTTCGATACAAAGTGCAAACCGTACATTCGCCTGTGCAACGATTAAAAAAGAAGATCCTTTGCTGATATGCAGGAATTCATCAGGCAGGACAGGGATCATGCCTCGGCAATGTTGTCTGACTGGCAGCTGGGACAGATGGGATTTTTACCGACGCCCCTGAACCGTTCGCCGCAATCCTTGCACCGGTATTCCTCTCCCTTCACACGCTCCGACGGAATGTCGATGTCCATCGGCCCTCCAACTGTGCACACCTTAAAACACCTCAGCACAACATCTTCACAAATCTATTTAAGACTATCTAAAACAGGGACTATTGCTCTCCTGCTGACATCTCACCTTTCAGATCACGAAGTTGAAGGTGACGAGCGCGATGAACAGGAGGACGCAGGAGTGCTTGATGCCGGCACCCAGCGATCCCTCTCCCATCTGTCCGGCGATCATTCCCGAAAAAATCGCCTGCATAAGACAGGTATGGTAGAGCAACCGGTTAAACGTAATGATTGGGACAGCACCTATTCCGGACAGTGGCCCTGCGACTTTCAGCTTGCCCAACGAGACATTGGCAAGCACCGGCAGGAACTGGGTGGTCAGCACAGCGACGACAAATAAAAAGACAAAGAAGGAGAGGTACACAATCGCCGTGTAGATGAACATTTCAGAAAGCCGCTCGCGTTTGAGCACCTCGTTCATCTTGGAATCGGAAGATGCGATGGTGAGCACGGAGCCGATCTGTCCGCTCATCTCGGACGCCTTGGTGATCAGCGTTACTGTACGGGCTATGGACGGGGTTCTGACCCGTTCCTCAAACCGCATCAGGGCTTCGGTGAAGTTTGCACCCCAGTCCATGTCCCGCTTGATCCGACGGATCTCGTAACTGAGCAGCCCGAGATTGGTATTCACCATGATCGAGATGGCCTGTGAGATAGTGAGCCCTACCTGGTTGATCCCTGCCATCCTCTCGAGGAAATCGGGGATGAGCGCCTCGATCCCCAGCACCTTGCGCGCCCACACTTCGTAAAAGATTGCATAGGGGATCAGGACAATCAGAATCGCGATCACAATGTGGTCGTCCACAACATCGATGAACGTTTCGATGTTCGTATAGTGAGGGGTAGCGAGGATCGTGACAATAATATAGACAAGAGCGATGGGCACCGTGATATAGAAGGTGTGGTTGATGTTGTGGACAAAGCTCTCGAACGGGTGCTTGATATGGTGAGTAAAATTCCGGATTTTATCGTATCGCTTGAGCTGGTCAAAGAGCGATTCTTCACCAACCCGTTTCTCGATCCGGACATCGGAGTACTCGTCAAGGACCTTTGCCTTCACATACCGTTCGGTCTTTTCCGCCTTGACAGATATGAGGTCGAGGACAAGGAGAAAGATGAGCGAACCGACCGGAATAATCGCGTAGGTGACCATCGAGAGCTGGAGGACCGCAGTACCACCCAGCATACCCATCACGACCATGATGATGATCAGGAAGAGCGGACCGGCGACAAAGAGCGTAACGTACGACTCGGCGACAATCGAGAGAAAGTTCAGGAACTGTTTCTGCTCGAACCGCGCCTCTTCCTGGTAGAGCCGCACCCGCATTGAGAGGAACTCGGACATGTCTCCCCCGCTCGCGATAACAGACAGGAGGTCTTCTAAAAAGTCCTTGAGTTTCTCTGATGGGGTGGTCTCGGAAAGATGGTGGATGGCTGAGATCATGTCGTAGCCGAAGAAATCGGTGTCCCGCACAATCTGGCGGAACTCAAGGGCAATCTCGCCATAAATGGCGGAGTGATCGGAGAGTGACCGGAAGATCAGCATCAGCTGTGCACCACCGCGTCGCATCGCGTACATGTATGCAACAGCATTATGCAGTGTCAGGTTGATCTTGATGGAACGGTTCCTCTTCTCAATACGGGGAAACCGGAGCAGGCTTATGTACGCAATGTAGGTACCGACGGCAAAACAGATCACGACCGTGAGCACCTGGATATACTCCCCAAAGGCGGCGGTGTAGAAGAAGTCAGGCATCTGGATGTTGAAGACGTTGTAAAACCCGCTCTTACTGGTTTTCAGGGAGAGAACGATCACGCTGCCAAAGAAATACCCGAAGAGTGCAAGCAGGAGGCCGCACAGGAACGCGATCCTCACCGATCGCCAGACGTACTGCTCAACAGTCATTCCGAGCCGGGCGGAGATCATGTCGGCATGCAGGCTATGGTACTTGAGGGGGTCTTTGTGGATCCGGTCCCTGAGGTAGCTGCGAAGGTTCATCAGAATACCTTGCGAAGGTCAGAAATGCTGTCCAGCACCTTCTGCCGGTCGATCTGGAAGAGGTGGAAGAGCGAAGCGACTGAGATATAATCATAGATCCCCTGTTTCTGCATCCCCTCAAGGATCTGCCTGCGGACCCGGATCTCGGACTCGAGCTGGTCCCGGGACCACCCGCGCCGCTCCGCGATCTCGGCATAGATCTGCGACCTGCCTGTGTACGTGTACCGGTCATGAACCGGGTCGTAGACAAAGACATTGTTCACACGCAGGTTGCCGGTTGCCGGGTCAAGTCCGGCGATCTCCACAATCTCCTGTGCACGGCGCACCCGCTCGGTGCCCCGGTAAATGAGCGCCTGGACGCTGATGATGTTGAGCGCCTGTACCATGTTGCGTGGCACATTGAGCGGTTCTGACTCGAGCCGGTGGATGGCGGCATCGACGCTGCCCGCGTGCATGGTGGAAAACGTTGTGTGCCCCGTGTTCATTGCCTGGAACAGCGTCTGCGCTTCAGCCCCCCGTACCTCGCCGACGATGATATATTCCGGGCGCTGGCGCATCGCAGCCCGCAGGAGATCAAACATATCAATCGCGGTGCCTCCCTCGGTAATTGCTGAACGGGTGACGCTTGCGATCCAGTTCTCGTGGTGGAGGGTAATCTCGCGGGTATCCTCAATGCTAACTATCTTTGCCACCGGAGGGATAAACATCGATACTGCGTTGAGTGATGTGGTCTTGCCTGATGCCGTACCACCGATGAAGAGCAGGCTCTTGTTGTTCTCAATCGCGAGCCAGAAGTACACGAGCGCGTCCACATTGAACGTCCCGTAGTCCAAGAGTTCGATCGGAGAGTAGGGTTCTTCACGGAACTTCCTGATGGTAAACGATGTTCCCCGGGTTGTCACTTCGGTGCCCAGCGTCAGCTGGAGACGCGAACCTTCCGGGAGGGTAGCATCCAACATGGGCGAACCTGTGGAAATGTGCTTGCCGCTGCGCTGGGCGAGCGTAATCGCAAGCGAGTTAAGGACATCGGACTCGAACATGATATTTGTCTTGATGTTCCGGTACTTGCGGTGATACAGGAAGAGCGGGATGTTAATCCCGTCACAGGATATGTCCTCAAGCTGGGGATCTTTCATGAGGGCGTCAATTCGCGACCATCCGATAAAATTGCGGATCAGGTAGTACTGGAGTTTAAAGAGCGCGGTCTGTTCGAGTTGAAGGCCATAATCGTTCAGGAGACTCTGGGTCTTGTCAAGCAGGATCTTTGTCCGGTCCTTTACAATCTCATCAGTCGAGAGGATCAGGACATCGCGGAGATCCTCATGGATCCGTTCCAGCAGCTCGATCTCGAAGTCCGAAAGGGCGGGTTCAAACAGGAGATACTCCGTCTGATTGGTCCTGCGGTTCAACGTTATGAAGATGAGCGAACGCCCTGTGTCCACCCAGTACTGTTCGAGGAGCTCGTACCATTCAGGAACATGTGCCTCGACAAGAGGTCCGTGTTTCACGACATCATACTCGACAATCGGTTGTGGTTCCTTGCGCTGGAGCAGAGCCAATGCCCGCGGAACCTTTGGTTTCGGTTTTTTGGCCAGAGAAGCAGCCTGCAAATCGTCGGGCTGGAGTTCCGGGTGGAGAAGGTTGTCAACCGGTTTCTGTTCTGCCGGTCCCGGCTGTCTGGTCTTTTTCAACGTGCTGATCAGATCTTTTATCTGCATAGGTATAGCTCCCCGCCACGGTTGCCAGGCCGGTGACGTTATGATCGAATTACTGTAGGGCAGATGATTCTATATAATTATGTGGTCAGCGGCGACAATAGTTGGGTTCTTTGAGGCGCTACACCCTTTTTATCGTCAACATTTTGCGATCAGACAGATATCTTTATCATAAATCGTCAAGAGAGTTCAATTGTCAGATACAGGGGAGGTTTGCGGGGTTTTTTATGGCACAACAGGCAACGCAGCGAATGCCTACGGGCATCACATCACTTGATCCTATCCTTGACGGGGGAGTACCGCTGGGATCGGTTATCCTCCTGCTGGGGGATATCGGGGCGGGCAACAATGAGTTCGTGTACAGCTCTATCGTGAACCTCCTTTCTGTCGCACCACAACCGGAACGTGATACCGGCGCAAAATTCACCCCTCCCCATATACGATATATCACGTTCACCCGAATGAACGAGGACGTGAGGCAGGAGATTGCAAAGTCATTTTCCATGCAAGACCTAAGCCATTTGCGGGAGAAACTCCATTTTGACGACCTCTCCGAGCTCTATTTTGACAACAGCGTCGTTCCTGATGACTGGTACAGCCATGGGGACATCATCACACGGCTCCAGAAACGTGCTGATAAGGGAGGCGTGCTTGCCCAGCTCGCCACTGTTCTGAATACTGCTGAGCCGAACAGTCTGCTGATTGTTGACTCCGTCACTGATATCGCAACGCAGTGCGCCAGCTCCCATCTCTGGCATAACCTCACCGGATTATTGCGGGGGCTCCAGCGGATGTCCAAACAGCGGAATCTCACCATATACCTGCTGCTCACCCGCGGAATCCTCGAAGCGGCACAGGAGCAGGAGATTGCCGATATTGTGGACGCTGTGCTGCTCTTCCGGTGGGAAGAGTCGAGCGGGGCTCGCCGGCAGCGGGTGATGTACTTTGAGAAGTTCCGCGGTGTTATGTCCCACCTTGAAGAGCGCGACCTTGTGAAGTTTGCCGTCCGGATCTCGACATCCGGTGGCTTTGAGGTGAGCAATATACGGGTGGTCATATGAGCAATGAACGGATGAAAGTGGGGATCATTGGTCTGGATGACATGCTCGGGGGCGGGCTGATTCCGGGGAGCATCTGCGCTATCATCGGGACATATGGTACCGGCAAGACGACATTTGCCCTCCAGTTCATCTGGGAGGGCTTAAAAAAAGGTGAGCATATCATCTACATAAGCCTCGAAGAGCGGGAGGAGCGCATCCTCGAATATATGCTGCAGAAAGGCTGGGATGTCAAGCCTTTTTTCAATAAGTCACTCTTCATCCTCAAGCTCGATCCCACCGACTTTAATGTCGCTAATAACCAGATCAAGAACGAACTCCCACGGTTAATCAAGCAGGTCAATGCACACCGGGTCGTCATCGACCCCATCTCCCTCTTTGAAGACCTCTTTGACACCGATTCGGTGCGCCGACAGGAGATGTTCCGATTCGTAGACGGGATGCGGGACCAGAAGTGCACGATCATGATGACATCGGAGACGGACAAGGACAACGCATTCTCGAGCCGGCACGCCCTGATCGAGTACCTTTCCGATACCGTGATCCTCCTGCGGTACGTGCGGCCCTCGGATCTCACCGATGTGCACCTTGCGCTCGAAGTCGTCAAGATGCGCATGTCGGCGCACTCCCGCGAGATCAAGCCATACGAGATCCAGCAGGACCAGGTACTCGTGTACTCGGAAGCAAACGTGTTCTGATGAGTAACATAAATACGGCAAAAAACCGTGTCACTTTTTTATAATTTTCCCGATCGTCATAATTGGCGGGTAACCTCTGCGGCTGAGTTGAAGTTCAAAATACTTCTCTGGATATATCTCAAATCACCCATGAGTGTCGTTTGGGGTTGATACCCCCGTCAGCACCGGATACGGATCAGCCAGTGCAGGCAATTTTTTGGCTTTTTAAAAAAAGGAGTGGGATCTCAAAAAAAATGTTCAGATGGTAATCCCAAGGATCGAGAGCAGCACCAGAATCCCTACTCCCGGGAGCCCCCCGATTGCACAGATCAAAAGGGTGGCAAGGCTGTACCCGAGGTCGGGTTTGCCAATCCAGTTCATGAAATGGAAAAAATTTAAAAAAACCAACAACAGCAGCCCAAGGATGGCATTGATTAAAAGTACACTGAACTTTTTGACAAGGTAGTACGCGATAGCGACTACGGCGACGATAATCATTATGATGATGAGGATTGCACTCATGGTGGGTACTCACCCGGATAAAGATAATTGAATGAAATATGATATCTTTTTATTCTGTCTTTTATTTGTGTTTGCTGGTCTTTGAGCCAAAAAAATATTATTTCGGCTCTCTGGAGAAATGCTCAATAAAACCTGAACACTTGCGGGGGTGTCTGGCTTGACCCATGGTCATGCCGGGCTCGAGAAGATATTCAAAGAATATCTTCGGGTTTTTCACACCCGCCGCTACGGCGTCCCCAAATGCGATAACCCCCGAACAGGTAATACGGTACCATCAAAAAAGCGCAGGGACGGTAAGGGGGGACAGGTACTGTCCCCTCCTTTACCCTGCGTGTGATTGTATATAATCATTAAAAAAACAAGAATTCTACAGAACCATCATTTCCCAATCACCCGCTGCCCCTGCAACCGGATCGATGGCAGGATCATCGATCCAATCTGCCGCATTTCGTCAGAAATCCCGCCAATATCTTTGTGCATTGCAAAGACATTCCCGGCAAGCATTGCACTGCGGATAGGGGCCTGGAACTCTCCGTCTTCCATCCAGAACGCATTGGAGAGCTCAACTGAGAAATCACCACTCATCGGGTTTGCCGTGTGGGCACCCACGACACCGTTCACATAGATTACGCGTTCGTCCGCAACCCCTGTTCGTGGACCGTCGATGATGAAGTTGTGGTGCCCGATCGCTGTCCCTGCACTACCCCCGCCCCGGATCGCACTCGCCGTGCTCTCTTTTCCGTACCGGTACGCAGTGCGCAGGTCATAGGCAAACGATAAGAGGACACCATCTCTGACAAAATCAATCCTCTTTGTCGGCATTCCTTCAGCATCCCAGAATGTGCTCCCGAGTCCCTTCTGCCTGAACGGGTCGTCATACATCGAGAGGCGGGAATCCATGATGCTCTCACCTGACTTTTTGGCAAGGAGTGAGCGCCCCACATGCACATTTCTCCCGTTGAGAGCCGGGATGAATGCGGCTCCAAGCAGTTCTGTATACGCAAGAGGAGAGAGCAGGACATCGTAGTCCCCGCTCGGGATCTCCTGTCCCCCGGATGAGTGCGAAGCGAGGAACGCAGCACGTTCGCCAACAGCAAACGGATCGATGTCCATGAAACATGACTGGGCAAACTCGGTACCCGTGGACTGATCCTTGATCGACTCCAGCGAAATTGAGACGCCCGTATGCCGGCTCGTATACCGCACACTGCAGCTGTTCACGATTATATCAGTACCGACCGAAAGCGTCGCTGAGCCCGATGTTACCTGTACGGGGTGCTGTGAAGCGCCCTCGAGCATCTGCCCGAGGAGCCCTGTTGCGGTCTCCGGGTCAACGGTAAGCAAGGGATCATGGCAGATCTCTTCATGATCCCGTGCTACCGGTTCCGGAAGGCCATCCCACCGCTGCGGTGTTGCCAGTTTTCCACTGGCGATTGCGGCATTGAGGCACTCCTTCCACTTTTTTGGATTGTGTGTGCTTGATGAACCGATCCTTCCCTTGTCGATCGTCCTGATGCCAAGGCCGCACTCATCGGACCGGGTGGCAATGTTTATGTTTTTGCGTTTCAGGTCGGCAGAGACCGCAATGCCCTTTGCAAAGAAGACCTCAACCTCGTCAACCCGCCGTGCACCTTCTCTGAGGAGCTGGTCAATCCACGCCACTGCCACCCACCATCGCATTCTCGAGCAGGATATGAGGGGCCCCGTCACTTACCGGCACGCTCTGCCCCCCCTTGCCGCAGTATCCCGGGTGCATCGAACGGTCGTTTCCGCAGAGCAGGATGCCATGGAGCGTGGAGAGGATTTCTCCAGACAGTGAAACATCCCTTACCATCCGTGTGCACTCGCCTTCTTCGATCAGGAAACCGTATTCCGCATTGAACTGGAAGATACCCCGCCCGGGATCTACCTGTCCCCCGCGGGAACCTTTGAGCAGGATGCCGTTTTTGCACAGTTCCATCATCTCTTCCAGCGTCGAATCACCATTTTCGATGTACGTGTTGCTCATGCGGACAAGCGGGGGTTCGGCTGCCATCGCCCGTGCATGCCCTGCGATCCCGTGCCCCACGGCTGCGAGTGTCTCACGGCTGTGCAGGAACGCATTCACCACACCGTTTCTGATTATTTCGGTCCGCTTTACAGCGACACCTTCTGCATCGAACGGTTCAAATCCAAACTCGGGGATTGACGGGTCGTCGACAATGGACAGCCGATCATTGCCAATCCGCTCGCCAATCCTCCCGGCAAGTATGGAACTTCCTTCCTGTACAAGGTCCCCCTCGCTTGCATGACCCACGGCTTCATGGGCAAATACCCCGGCGAGCTCCGGGTCCAGCACCGCTCGCATCCTCCCGCCTTTCGCGTTCCCCGCATCGAGCAATGCAATAGCAACCTTTGCAGCCTTCTCGCCGTATTCCTGCTGGTGCCTGAGGTCAAACCCGCTAACCGAATGCACCCGTTCGTATCCCATCTGCACGGTCCCGTTGCGCGAGGCAACTGCAAGCACATTGAACCCTGACCGGCAGATCTCGTAGGAGAACTCATGCCCCGAGCTGTCCGAGAACAGGATATGCTCAGATCGCTCGATGTAATTCGCCCGGCGGTTCACGATGTCCGGGTGCCGTGCAGCCTGCTCAATCTCAGAGAGCAGGCTGGTCTTCTCTTCAATGCTCACATCCCTTGGGTCCTCCTGCATTGGGGGGACCCCGAGAGCGTGGTAAGTTGCTTCTGAGAGGTCCACATCCTGGCGGGTTACTGCGGCAAGCCGGGATGCGGAAGCAAGCAGGGAATTGAATTTTTTCTTTGAGCAGGGAGAGAAATTATCAATCTGGAGAATGCCCCAACCGTGTGAACCCAGCACACGGAGAATTGCCCTGTTGAAAAACGAAGTTCCGGCGGATTCCACAGCACCGTTGTCGATGTCGATGAGGGTTGACTGGCCTGTAACATGTCGCAGGTCATGGTACCGGATCGACGAGGGCTCACTCATGCGATCGTCTGGTTTATGGCAGGTGCGTCTACAAGCACTTCCGTGGATCGCATCGCCATCTTCTTGAGCTTGGAGAGGAACCCTTCGGTATTCTGCGGGACGAGCGCATACTTGAGGACATCGTCTATCATATCCACCGGTATAACAGTAACAAGTGGCCGGTAACGCTCCTCGATCATCACATCACCCATATTCATACGAGGGATAAGGACAGTTTTTATTCCTGCTTTTGCGGCTGCTTCAATCTTGAAGGTCACGCCTCCAACAGGCAATACATCTCCGCGTACTGAAAGTGACCCGGTCATTGCGACATCCTGCCGGACCGGAATCCCGTCGATTGCGCTGATAACGGCAGTGGCGATGCTGATCGAAGCAGAATCCCCTTCCGCCATATAAGTACCAATAAACTGGATGTGGACATCCATGTTTTTGATGTCTTTTCCTGTGAACTTTTTGATTAAGGCGCTTACATTCTTGATCGATTGCTGGACGATCGATCCCTCATCTGTGAGGGTTGGTTCCTTCCGCTTCTCCATAATGCCGGTGGCGATGATGTGCCCGCTCTCTCCCTGTGCCGGGGTGACTTCTGCCATGATGGGGAGTACCGACCCGGAATCGCTGCCCATGACCGCAAGCCCGTTCACCCTGCCGACTCTTGTGCCTTCCACAACGGTGAGCTCATATTCACGGCTCCTGCGGATATAATCGTCCGAGACCTGGTCCTCAATGGAACGAGCAGTTTTTTTCGCTGAAATCACATGTTCTGCGGTCGCAAAAGCAGCATTTTCCTGCCGTGCGATATCGCCGGCAACACGGATCAGACCCCCTATATCCCGGAGCTTTAATGTGAGGTGCCCCTTGCGATTCGAACGCCTTCGTGCTTCGCGAATGATCTCATCGATCGCGCTCTTGTCGAAGTGGGGGATTTTGCCGTCGTTTTTAACTTCCTGTGCAATAAAACGGATATATTTCTGGCGGTTTTCCTCATTGTCCTCCATACTCTCCGACATGTACACTTCATAGCCATATCCGCGTATCCGGGAGCGCAGCGCGGGGTGCATACTCTGGACAGCATCGAGATTTCCCGCTGAGATCATGATGAACCTGCAGGGGACGGGTTCCGTCCTCACCATCGCACCGCTCGAACGTTCGCTCTGCCCGGTGATGGGGAATTCTCCTTCCTGAATCGCCGTGAGCAGACTCTGCTGTGAATGCTGATCCAACAGGTTTATCTCGTCGATAAAAAGGACCCCTCCGTGCGCACGGTGAATCGCGCCTCCTTCGACACGGTCATGCGCCGGTGTCTCCAGCCCGCCGCTCTGGAACGGATCGTGCCGGACATCCCCAAGAAGTGCCCCCGCATGCGAACCTGTCGCGTCAATAAACGGCGCTGTACTGGTATTGTCGTTGAACACCAGCAGCTTTGGCACCATCGTCTCCTCACGGGGCGTCGTGTACCGGAGCGCCATGAAAACAAATGCAGCAGCGAGGATTCCCATAAGCCACTGGTATGTGATGAACGCGTACCCTACGATCCCAATAATCAGGAGCATGAGCAGTGTATTACGGAACTGGATTCTCCGCTTTGCTTCCGCCTTATGTGCGGCAACGATCTGCTTTCCCCGCCCGACAGATACTGTCCTTATCACTGGGTTGTTGGGATCATCCGAATTTGGATAGACAAGAATATCCTGCAGCTCCTCCTTGGGAAGGAGCTCCGCCATTGCCTTCGCGAGCATGGACTTTCCAGTACCGGGGCTCCCGATCATCATCACATGCCGGCGCTGGATAGCCGCTTTCCGTATCACCTCAACAGCATGTTCCTGTCCGATTACCTGGTCGATCAGCTTTGCGGGCACCTCGATCAGGGAGGACGCGCCAACAGGTACCTCCGGTATTACCTTCTCTTCAATAACCGGCGGGGTTCCTGGTGATTCCATGGCGGGATTGTCCTCTCTGTGCCCTTGGTATTCATATAATGTGTACAATATCATTTAAGTAGTTTCAGCTGATGGCAGAACGGAAACATTTAGTTGCCGGTGGGGCGAATCGTTCTTATCCTAAAACGGTTCCGGATCGACCTGAATTGCAAGGTTTTCCGGCGCCCTGATGCATCAAGGGGGTATCATGAAGGTAATCGGCACAGAGGCATCCCAGATCCTTGCAAGCCGGATTGCAGACGCACTCAAGACAGCAGTTGTTGACGTGAGATTCTCGCGGTTTCCCGATGGTGAACTCTATGTTTGCTCCGGCACACCTGACGACGAAATGGTGATCGTGGGGAGCATTGTGGACAGCGATTCTCTCGTCCAGCTTTTATTGCTGGTCGATGCCTGTGAGGGGGCGCGTAACCGGCTTGTGATCCCATACATGGGCTACGCCCGGCAGGATAAGCGGTTCAAACCCGGTGAGCCGATCAGTGCCCGTGCGATTGCCCTGGCGATCAGCCGCGGGTCCACCACATGCACCACCGTGAATATCCATGATAAAAAAGTCCTGTCTTATTTCAGTATCCCTGCAATAGATGTTTCGCTTGCCACCGATATCGGAAACCACATCAGGACAATGGAGCTGGATAACCCTCTCATCCTTGCTCCCGATGACGGTGCTGCTGCTTTTGCACTGGCAGTCGCAACAGCAGGCAGATGGGACTGCGACCACCTTGACAAGACAAGGATCTCCGGTGACGAAGTCCGCATGGCGCCAAAGTCACTCCCGGCAGGAGGTCGCCAAGTCGTGATCGTGGACGATATCATTTCGACCGGCGGCACGATCGCAACTGCATCCGCTATGCTCAGAAAGCAGGGGGCTCACGAGGTGTATGCCGCCTGCGTCCACGGTATCTTCACCAATGGGGCGTATGCACGCCTGAAAGTGGCGGGGATTAAAGAGGTCATCTGCAGTGATACGATTGAACGGGGCTGCAGCCAATATAGTGCCGCCAGCCGGATCATGGAGACCCTGAAACAATAAAACTTGGCGATACGTCCGGACTCCCGTATGAAATCAGTTCTCGATACATCCGTTTTCTTTATCGAATATCCGCTCTCCGGTGAGATGTTCACCTCACCATCTGTAATTGAAGAACTCGTCGACCTGCGTTCCAAATGCCGTTACGAGGCTCTGGTCGCACAGGGGTTGCAGGTGCGGTTACCGTCTCCTGCTAGTACCGCAGCAATCCTTGCAGCGGCACAAAAGACGGGTGATGCGGACAGGATATCAGGTACTGACATCGAAATCCTCGCCCTCGCCCGCGATCTGGGTGCTACCGTCATTTCAGATGACTTTGCGGTCCAGAACATTGCGCACGAGCTCGGTGTCGCAACACATCCTATCCGGCAGCGGGGCGCAAAAAAACGGGTCTGGAAGTTCCGGTGCACGGGCTGCAAAAAATTCTATCGTGCCTCCGGTGAATGCCCCGTCTGCGGCTCACCGATCAAAAGAACCATTAACTAGGAACTAAAAAAACCTCTTCTCATGTCTTCCCTTGATGATCTGATTGGGAGAGCGAAGCTGCTGCTCTCGGAAGGCCACAGCCCCGGTCAGATAGCCGACGAACTGTCCCTCTCCATGGAAACCATCACCTGGCTGCTTACACAGGCGAAAGGAGCCGCCGCCCCTAAGGATGTGCATATCGATTGGTCTGCGGTGAGCAGCTCTGCCACCCTCCTTGAAAAGACTGCCCTGATGCTGCTCAACCTCTACCACGCTGATAAGAATATCCCGGTTGAAGCCTTGTCCCGCGATGCCGGCGTGATTGTGGGAATCGCTCTTTCGGGCATCCCGCTGGCAACCGTAATCGCCGTGCAGGAAGACGCAAAGCTCGCCATCTACCACCCGGCAAAACAGAACACAAGCGAACGTCCTGTGGGATCGATTTCCAGTAACTTTGCACCGGTGAGTGGCGAGCGCTGTATCATCGTGGATGATGTGATCACATCCGGCACCACAATGAAGGAAGTCGTCAAGTATCTGAAAAAACATGGTGCGACACCGGTTGCTATCTGGGTGATCTTCGACAAGCGCGGTATCAAGGATGTCGAGGGGGTTCCGGTCTATTCGCTCTTCAAAATATCACGCATTGACTGACCTCTCCTTTTTTGACCTGCCCAACACACCATAATTTATATAGAAGTTCAATTCCATCTTTTACAGCACCGGAGGATCTAGTATGCTAGCTGGACAACCAATTATCATCTTAAGACAAAATGTAGAGCGTAATTACGGGAAAGAAGCCCAGCGCTCGAATATTACTGCCGCAAAGGCAATCGCCGGAGCCGTGCGCACAACACTCGGTCCGCGTGGCATGGACAAGATGCTGGTCGGATCGACCGGCGATATCGTGATCACCAATGACGGCGCTACGATCCTGCAGGAGATCTCCGTACAGCACCCGGGCGCAAAGATGGTGATCGAGGTCGCAAAGACGCAGGACAACGAGGTCGGCGATGGGACCACAACCGCCGTCGTACTTGTCGGCGCGCTGATGGAGAAGGCAGAAGACCTTCTCGAGCAGGGTATTCACCCCACCGTTATTTCACAGGGGTACCGGCTCGGCATGGAGAAGGCACTCGAGATCGTTGACGGGCTCGCGCTCAGAGTGGAACCGACAGACAAGAAAACGCTGGCAAAGATCTGCAACACCTCAATCACGGGGAAATCAATCGAGGCCATAAAATCCAAACTCTGTGGCATCATTGTCAATGCAGTCAGCACTGTTGCCGAAAAGGTGGACGGTAAGATCACTATCGATGAAGATGATGTGATGGTGAAAAAGCAGCGGGGGCGGTCGATGGACGACGCCGAGCTGATCCACGGTATTGTAATCGACAAGAAGCGTGTGCACGAAGGAATGCCCAAGAAGGTGACCAGGGCAAAAATCGCGCTGATCGCAACCCCGCTTGAGATAACCAAGACGCAGGTGAAGGCAAAGATCAAGATCTCGACCGCAGAGCAGATCGCTGCGTTTTCCGAACAGGAAGGCGAGGTATTAAAGAAACTTGCCACCTACATCATTGGCAGCGGAGCAAACGTGCTTCTCTGCCAGAAGGGGATCGCCGATCCGGTCCAGTTCCACCTTGCAAAAGCCGGGGTGCTTGCTGTCGATGACGTTCCGGAAAATGACATGAAGTACGCTGCACAGGCACTGAATGCAAATATCGTCAATAAGCCTGAGGACCTGGCTGCAAAAGACCTGGGAAATGCCGAAAATGTCGAAGAGGACAACGATATCGATATCATCCGGATCAGCGGGTGTAAAAATCCCAAGGCAATCACGATCCTGCTTCGCGGTTCAACCGATTACCTGCTCGACGAACTCGAGCGCGCTGTCAATGACGGAAAACGGGTAGTTATGGACGCGATGGAGGACGGCACCTTCGTTGTTGGCGGTGGTGCGGTGGAGACCGAGCTGCTCATGAAGATCAAGGACTATGCGACAAGTGTGGGAGGGCGCGTCCAGCTCGCGCTTGAAGCTTATGCCGCCGCGTTCGAATCTATACCGCGGACACTCGCAGAGAACTCCGGTTATAACCCCATCGACAAGCTCGTCGATATGAAGAATGCCCACGCCAAGGGCAAAAAGAACGCCGGGCTGAATGTCTATACAGGCGAGATCGTGGACATGCATGCTGAGGGAGTGTTTGAGCCCCTGCGGTCCAAGCGCCAGGCCATCCAGAGCGCGTCCGAGACCGCTGCCATGCTCGTCCGCGTTGACGATATGATGATCACCCAGCAGAAGGCGCCGGCAGGAATGCCCGGCGCCCCGATGGGGTAAACTCCTTTTTATCCCCGCGAACAGGTCAGGACAATATCAACCTTTTTTTCTCGTATGGGGGCATCCTGCGGGATACTCCTGTTTTTTTCACTGATGATGAGGACCGTGTCGGGATTGATCCCGGACTTCTTCAATGCGTCCTCGTAAGTATCGCCATCGCTGCCCTCATACTCAACGATATCGCCATCAGGTAGTATCGTTAATCTGCAGTTCACAGTCACAAGAATAACTATTATAGGAATCAGCGTAAAAATGATCTGAACCGGTGCCGAGGTAGTCTAGCCCGGTAAGGCGATGGTCTCGAAAACCATTGGTGCCCAGCACCTCGGGAGTTCAACTCTCCCCCTCGGCGTCAGAAGGGCAGGATCTTAATCCGATTTTAAAATGGGGGCAAATTTGCCCGTATTTCCCGAGGGTCTCTCAGGTGGGAGCATTATTGGCGCGGGAATGGGTAAGTTCCGCAGGTTATCAACTGCGTTCCGCATCATGAGTGAGAACTTATCTGCGGTCGTCCCTTTGGTCTCGTGGGCATCCACATGCCCGGCAATGTCTCTGTGGAACAGTCCCATGATCTCGCCGATCACCTTGAATCTGACATCGGGTTCGAATTTCCCCGGTCGAACGTCACAATCCATATCGAGCCCTGCAAGGAAGGATGCACTCGCTGCGGCTCCTTCTGCACCTTTGTTGAGAAGCACCAGTCGCAGAAAAGGTAGGGGGATTCGTGAATGAGGACCTCTCTTATCCAATCTTAAAAATCAGGTCAATTGCACAATAACTGAATATTTTCAATGTTTCTTCTCAGAAAAAGAATATATATGGGGAATTATCTAAGTATGGTTTGGTGCTGGTTGACCTGCCCCGCTCCTTTGTGTGAACTTGTTTGGACCAGGGAGGAACCTCCCAAAGAATTGTGGTGCGCTTATGCCGAGGATAAAAAAGAACAAACCCGCGGTTTCCGGCGACGTGCGATTATTCCGTACGATCCGCAGGCTGAATATCAACCGTACATACACCCCTATAAAGATCGGGGTGGTTACCAGTTACATCCTCCTTGCCATGCTCTCGGCATCCACTTCGATGTTCGGAATCCTGGTAGGCACGATGCTCAGAATTGCCGGATATTAAAAAGGAGTTGACTTTTTTACAGATATGCCGCGGCACCCAGAATGCCGTGGAGTATCCCAAGGGTTACCGAGAGCACCGCCATCCGCACGTGCCAGGCAAAAGGGATCTTCAGGAGCCCGCGCCGTGAGAGCACCGGTATCGAGGCAGTGACCAGAAATGAGCAGAGCGTGATGATCCCGAGATACAGGATCAGGGGCCTGCCAAAGATAAGGTAGTACGAGATCTCCTGCAGCATGGCTACTCCACGATGACGGTACCTGTCATCTCCGGGTGGATAGAGCAATAATAGGTGAAGGTGCCTGAACGGTCAAACTTCTTACTGGAGGATTGTGAGTATGAGAGGAGATCGGAACCTGCCACGTTCTTGTCACTAAACATAATCCGGTGGGTTACCGTGTCACGGTTCTCCCAGCGCACAATGGAGCCCGCCTTCACCCTGATGGTCTGCGGTTCAAACGCAAAATTCCTGATTATGATGGTATTTGCGGATACGGATGCCTGGCTGATGGGCGTGGGTGCAGTGGTTGCCGCAGGTTGTGCGGGGGTGTCTTGCGGCACGGGCGGCGTTACAGTCACCTGTGGTTGTGTCTGCTGCGGTGCCTGCGTGCAGCCGGCACCAAGAACAGCTGCACAAATGAGGATGATTGCGACGATCATGCTGGTTCTCATACCAAACCATCGTTGATACTGGTCTTATACGTTATGGAGCAGAAAACCGGATTGCGATCACATCACATATGCGCAGTGCCCTGCTCCTCCAGTCTGCCTCACCGGACAACGATTGTACCGGTCATGAACGAATGCTGTTTAGAGGTATAGGTGTACCGCCCCACAGCAGTGAAGGTATTGGAAAAAGACTGGCCTGTTGCAAGGGGACCGGAGTCAAATTTCATCGCATCATTGCCGGTATAGGTAATGGTGTGAGTGCCAGGATCTTCGTTGGTCCAGATGACCGTTGTCCCTTCCTTCACCGTCACAAAGTCCGGATCAAACGAATTGTCCCTGATTCGGATAGGGATCGATGCACCCGTGCCAGCAGGTAATAATACCAGACCCGCACGGGATCCGGGCTGACGTCGCGTTCGGTATACTTTTTCCAGATGAGTGAGTGTTCATACTCCTCATTCGCGATTCGTTCGAGCACCTCCCGGTTATGGAGATCTCCGGTGACTTTTGCTATTCTGGTATAGATCTCATGCTCGGTGATCTCTCCCCTCTGAAGTATGACAAGTGTATTAAGCATCCCGGAGTTGGATAACATCTGGTTCATTCATTCTCTCCTTATGTATCAGTCTCGGTTGTTCGGGACGCAGGGTTGGGAATAATCAGGACGGGTGCAGTCCGGAGCATCTCAATGAACTCTTCCACATGGTAATGTTCCGACAGCGCCATATCCTGCAGCTTGTCATGCGGCAGCACAGCACCGAACTTCCATGTGTCAGCAGGTGGTACCGGGAGCCGTGCGCCAATTGCTCCGCGGTCAAGTTCTTTGATTGCGTTCAGAGCCTCCTCCACCCGGCTCCCGACACCCTCTTTGCCTGCATTCTGCACGAGTACAACAAAATCGGAAAACCGTACCTTCGCTTTTCCTCCCAGCAGCTGTCCCAGCAGGATAGTGAGCAGCCGGTTAAACGAACTCCCGTACAGCGAGAGCACAACAACTTCAACGCGTTTTTGGAAACGCCGCTCCCAGATGAACAGCCCGGTCTTCCGGACACCGGGCGGGATGCGCCGGATGCGTCCAGAAAGGATCTCCTGCTCACGGGGGAGAAGGGGTAATGCAGATACGCCACGGGACAGGATCTCCTGCACCGCCGCACAAACGAGTGGCGAGAATCCCGCCTGTCCCCCTCCAGTCCAGAACGCACGTGAGGTCTGCTCGGTGCCAGGTACTACCACTACGAGGTTATGCCCCTCGTCGCACTTCACGATAGACCAGACTTTCCCCCCGAGCGAGAACTCCCCCGCTGAACGGCTGGAGACAAACCGTGCATCAAGCTTGCCGATCACCTCGCCATCGGGTGTGACAGCCCGGAACTCCCCGCCCCCCGTGATGACCGAGTACAGATCCTTCCAGTTCGCGTTGCCAAACGTCAGTTCCGCCCGCTCCCCAAGCATGAGCATGTCGCCATCGGTCGTGAGGTAGCCTTGTGCGATCGCGTGGGAAATAATTGACCCGATGGTGGAGGATACGGTGCCGGCAAATGGCGGAAGCGAGCGCAATGCCCGTTCGAGCTGCCTGCGGGTCGTGCGCCGGGTCCGGTGCATGTACAGGAGCATCTGCTGGACAAGTACGTTATACGGGCGTTTCTGCGGGTGGAGCGGCTCGACCATGCGTTTCGTGGCTTTCTCGATGATTGCAACGCTGCAGAGCAATTCGCAGGCATCGCGGAGCACCCATGCCACGTATGCCGATTTCCCGCGTCTGCCGCTCCTGCCCATTCTCTGTAAAAACGACGAGACGGAGTTCGGGGGGCCAAGCTGGACGACCACATCAAGGTCGCCGATATCAATCCCCAGTTCGAGCGTGCTCGTGCAGATGATGCAGGCACCGCCTTCCCGCGAGAATGCATCCTCCGCTTCTTGTCGTACCGCGGCAGAGAGTGAAGAATGGTGAATGTACACGTTCTCAATCCGGGGCGCTATCGCGTTCATCACATTCTCCGCATCGCGTCGGCTGTTTACGAAAACAAGCGCTTTATTTCCTTCGACAATCCGGACTACCGCATCCATCCGATCTTTTTCCTCCGTTTCGATCACAAAGGAGAATCGCTTCTGTTTCGCCGGCGCCAAGACGGCAACCACCTCTTCGGCGTGCCGATGATCCGAGAGCCAGCCGAGGATCTCTTCGGGGTTTCCGACAGTGGCGGAGAGCCCAATCCGCTGGATGGGGCGCTGTGCGATCCGGTCGATCCTGTACAGCAGCGTCTTGAGGTGGACACCGCGTTCCGCCTCCACAAAAGCATGGAGCTCATCGATAATGACAGAGCGAAGGTTTTTCAGGGCGGCGGCAAGCTTCGGTTCATGCAGGAGCACCTCGAGAGATTCCGGTGTAATCATAAGGATATGCGGTTTCTCTCCCTCCTTCCATGCACGGTCGCCCTTTGGGACGTCCCCATGCCATTTCATCACGGTAAGACCTGTCGGAATGCAAAAACCGGCGAATCGTTCTTCCTGATCGTTGATGAGCGCTTTTAAGGGAGAGAGGTACAGGGCGGCGATACCAGGTCTCCCGTTCTTCAGCATATCATCAATAACCGGTATCAGTGCGGCTTCCGATTTTCCGCCAGCTGTGGGAGCGATGATGAGGACGTCGCCCCCCTTTGACACGGCATGGTACGAGCGTTCCTGTACCTCCCGCAGCTCTGTCCATCCAAGCCGCTCCCCGAGCACGGTCTGGAGCGATTCATGGAGCACTGAAAATGCTGATGTCATCCCTATATAACATTGCGGCGGGGATGTTATGGGTTTTTGGTTCGGATGCAGACATTGGCATACGATTGAAGAACAGAACCGGTGGACCTCTTTGGTTTTCCAAACATTGAAAAAACCCCTTTTCTCAAACATCTCACGCCGATGGATTCGCTGCAGGAAAAAACCTTTTTTAGTTTTAAATAGGACTGATCTCCATGGATCTCACCACGGAAAACATCATCACCTATCGGGTTGGTTCCCCGCCCCTCACCCGGAAAGAGACCTTCGAACTGCTCAAAGCAGTCCCGGGGTGGTCTCTTGATAACGGGCACCTTTCCCGCACCTTCATCTTCGGTTCCAGTTCCGAAAGCCTCGCGTTCATCAACGACGTGATGGGTTTTTCGCAACAGGAGGGGCATCTTCCTGACGTCAATCTCAGGGAGGCAAGAATCGTCGAGGTCTCGTACTACACGTACCCTGCCGGCGGGCTCACATGGAACGATTTCATCATGGCGGCGAAGCTGAACGGGAAAGGATATGGGGGGAAATAGGCTAGGCAGATATTTTTTTTCTCTTTTTATTATTTTTTACATCCTGAAATTCCGCACGACCTTCGCTCTGATCGATTCTTTCGGCAGCGCCCCAATCACCCTATCAACCATCTGTCCGTGGGAGAAGAAAAGCAGGCAGGGTATGGCAGAGATGCCAAACTGCATCGCGAGGCGCTGGTTATGATCGGTGTCACATTTTGCGAATGTGACTTTACCCGCAAATTCCTGTGCAAGTTCCTCCACAACGGGGGCTACACGACGGCACGGCCCGCACCACTCCGCCCAGAAGTCGATAACGAGTGCCGGGTGCTGCTGCACAACCTGTGCAAACTGGCGTTCATCAATGGGAATCACAACAGCATGCCCGGCAGCTGGTGCAGGTTTTTTTGCCGGGTCGAACCGGTCCCGCAGCTCCTGCAGCTTCTTCTCCCGTATCCTTGCAAGTTCATCATCATCCATGATCCCTTGTTTAAAAAAACCGGGTAATTAAGGAGCTGCCCAACAATTGAGGTGAAAATGCGACGTGAGTAAACTATATCAGCGCACCCCTGCAATATATTAACCCTGATTACGAAAGCGAGGTAGGGTAGTCAGGATATCCCGACGGGCTCATAACCCGTAGACCGATGGTTCAAATCCATCCCTCGCTACTTCTTTTATTCGGATTTTTTTTTAACAACGGGTTTTGGGATTGAGAACTATGTCTTAAAAAAATTATGATTCCGTGTCAAACGATCCCAAGTTCGCCTGGTACGTGCCGATAACAAAATCGATCTGGGGTGTCTTCCCGTGTTCGCCATCGATGGGCAGCGGGTAACAGCCGGTGAGGCAACCGGTGCAGAGATGCTCCCGCCCGCAGCCAATCGCTTCGATCAGGGCTTCAATTGAAACATGGTGTAATGAAGTCGCGGTGATGCTGCGCCTGACCTCTTCCTCCACTTTATCGCTTGCGATAAGCTCCTGCCGAGTGGGCATGTCAACACCGAGGTAGCATGGGGCTTTGATCTGCGGCGAACCAATCCGTACATGCACCTCCCGGGCGCCCGCCTCCCGCATCATATCGATGATCCGCTTTGATGTCGTCCCCCGCACGATGCTGTCGTCAATAAGCACGATGGACTTGCCCGCAAGGTGCGCAGGGATCGGGTTGAGCTTGATCCTCACTGCTTTCTCGCGCTGACTCTGGCTTGGCATGATGAACGTGCGACCCATGTACCGGTTCTTCATCAGGCTCTCAGCATATGGTATACCCGACTGTCTCGCGTAGCCGATGGCATACGCGATACCTGAGTCGGGAACTGGAGATACGGCGTCGGCAGCAACCGGATCTTCCTCATAGAGTTTGCCCCCGATAGTGCGCCGCACATCATACACAAGTACGCCATCAATTACGGAGTCCGCACGCGAGAAATAGATGTATTCAAAGATGCAGTGGGCATGGGTGCCTGCCACGGCAATCTGGGTATAGCGGATACCCTCGTTATCGATCCGCACGAGCTCGCCTGGATTTATATCGCGTAAAAACGTCCCGTTCAGTGCATCGACCGCGACACTTTCAGAGGCGACAATGTACCCCCGCTCTGTCTTCCCGAGGCAGAACGGTTTGATGCCCAGCGGGTCGCGGAACGCGTACAGCACACCGTCTATCATCATCACGACCGAGTATGAACCCTGCAGCCGGCGCATGCACATATGGACCGCGTCTTCAACGCTTCCCGATGTGCTGATCTCGTCGATCAGGATCCGGGCGATCACCTCGGTATCAGTAGTTGTGGTGAAGATCTGCCCGGCCTGTTCGTATTCGCTCCGGAGTTCCCGCGTGTTGACGAGATTCCCATTGTGTGCAAGGGAGAACGAGTGTTCCTTGAACTGGAAGTTGAGCGGCTGGATATTTTCCGGGAGGTTGAATCCGGTTGTCGGGTACCGCACGTGCCCGATGCCGGTCGTACCTTTCAATTCTTCAAGAACAGTCGGGGAAAAAACATCGGCAACAAGACCCTGCCCTTTAAACTTATGGAGGGTCGCGCCGTTGAATGTGGAAATCCCTGCGCTTTCCTGCCCCCGGTGCTGGAGTGCATAGAGGGCATAATAGAGCTGGATGGACACACCGCCAGCATCCACGATGCCAACGATTCCACACATGGTACAGCCCTATTAATGCGTCGGGACCTTTGGTCGCTTGTTGATCCACCTGTAGCTGCGCAGTTTGGTGCTCCTGCCAAACCCGCAGGCAGAACAGACTTTTTTCTGTGCGTGATACGATATGCGGCCACACCGCCGACAGGCGATATGGGTCTTCTTGTTCATTTTGCCCATTGAGGGCGTTCCCTTTGACATCGCTTTTCACCTCAAACTTATTCTATGGATGGCGAGATGTAGATGACATTATCCCCACGGACGATCAGCGTCCCGACCTTTAAAACCTGTCCGTTCTCCAGCTCCTCTGCCTTGTCTAAGACAAGGTTCATGTGGACATCATAGCCTTGGAGAACGCCACGGATTTCCCGTCCGCCCTTTAATGAAACAAGGACGGGCTGGCGGTTCAGCACCTGATCCAAAATATCCAACGGTCGTTTGGTCATATAATTACCCTGATACCATCGCTCTGGAGTACTATAATTGAGTAAACAGGATATTAAATATACCGTAGAAAGGCGGATTTTTTGTTTTTTCCAATGCTTACGGAAAATTTTTCAAAGGACAAACCAATTGTAACAAACTATTTCTTGCAGCAGCAGACACCTACTCACCGTACCATGAAAAAGTTCACGGTTAAAAAACGCCATTCGATCCGGAAAGGGCAGGTCGCTGAGGTGTTCGGACGGTTAAAGGAACAGATCGGTGACGGGGCGGCAATCTTTGCGGCAGACACGATCGAGATTCTGGAGACCAGCACCGATGACCTTAGTTTCTACCTTATCGGGAAGAAACCGCTCCTCATGGAATACGGCGGCTGGATCTTCCCGACACTCAAAGGGGCAATTGAACGGTCATTCCCCCAGCGCCGGATTGCAGTTGATGCCGGTGCGATCCCGTATGTCATCAACGGTGCCGATGTGATGCGTCCCGGTGTAACCAGTGTTACACCCGATATCCGTGCACAAGCGCCATTACAGGTTGTTGACGAGCGGCACGGTAAGCCGCTGGCTATCGCTCTTGCGCTCTTTGATGCCCCGCAAATCAGGCAGAGCACGGCAGGAAAGATGTGCAAGAACATACATTACGTCGGCGACGAGATCTGGAAAATTGAATTATGATCAAACTATTATCCGCATTTTTTTGCCTTCCGGTGCATGCAGACCGTTTCTTTTGAGCCGTTTTCGTCAACAAAGGATAGATACTATTAAATAAAATTCTTTATACAGTTTTGTTATGGTTAAAATCATAGATACGCTCCTTGGAAGAAGTTCCGGTGGTTCGGACGACGATTACATGGACCTGGACCTCACAACCTATGAAGAGCATGCCGGCTCTCCAGCCCTTCTCATCAAGATTGCGACGATCTCCGATCTTAAAGACACCCCGCGGGTCAAAGATGAAGTTTACAGCGGCAACGTTGTTATTGTCGACATCTCCCGGTTAAAAATGGACAAGGTCTCATACGAGCGGGTATTAAAGGACTTAAAAGAGGTCGCAAAGGACGTGAACGGGGATATCATCGGACTTGGCGACCAGCGCTATGTTGTGCTGACCCCCATGTCCGTGAAGATCTCCCGCGACAAGATCGGCGGAGTATAAAAGAGTGCGCACGGTCGTTCCGGGCCCATGTCCATCCTGTTCACATGAGATAGAATATCTATATCATACCGAAGATATCCCCTATTTTTCTGAACTCCTCATCATCAGTGCCAACTGCCCTGCATGCGGGTACCGCTATGTGGATACCCAGCTCCTCAAATCCGCCGAATCCTCACGGCATGAATTTACTGTGACCGGTGCTGAAGACCTTGCCGTCCGCGTGGTGCGCAGCATGAGCGGGACCGTGAAGATCCCCGAGCTGGGCGTGCAGGTCGATCCCGGTCCGGCATGCCAGGGATTTGTCACTAACGTCGAGGGAGTGCTTGACCGGATCGAGCACGTGGTGGGGTCAACGCTTCTCTGGGCAGAAGGAGAAGAACGTAAGAACGCCAGTGCTCTGCTTTCACGGATTGCCCAGGCGCGTTCCGGGGACCTGCCCTTTACGCTAATCCTAGATGACCCATCAGGAAACAGTGCAATCGTTTCGGACAAGGCACATAAAACACCGCTTGATGTCAATACGGAAAATTGTTAGGTAATTTCGAGAGCCC
This sequence comes from Methanoregula sp., assembly GCA_026394595.1. Classification (GTDB taxonomy): domain Archaea; phylum Halobacteriota; class Methanomicrobia; order Methanomicrobiales; family Methanospirillaceae; genus MVRE01. The sequence goes on from JAPKXX010000074.1 coordinate 24,966, forward strand.
CGAGCCAAACTCCGGGTTTCTGAATGATCACGCCCACCACAGTTGCATCTATCACTTCCTGCAGCACACATGCGACACTTGATTTCGGTACAACATACGCGTACCCCATGCCCATGTTAAACGTGCGGTACATTTCAACGACGTCGATCCCGCCCGCGTTCTGGATCCAAGTAAAAATTTCGGGGGGTTTTATGGGGTCGGTGAAGTGAAACCCGTACGGGCTCAGGCGTTTGAAGTTCAGGAGTCCCCCGCCCGTGATATGGCACATTCCATGAACCGTGCACGCCCGCGCCACCCTCAGGCTCTCGGCATAGATCCGGGTGGGTGTGAGCAACTCCCCGCCCAGTGTCTTGCCGTTTTTAAGCTCTCTCCCGTATCCCGCATGCTCCTCCACGACACGGCGGGCGAGCGTGAGCCCGTTGCTGTGAATTCCTGTTGACGGGACGCCAATAATAACGTCCCGTGGTTTGATCTTATCGCCTGTCACAACCCGGTCCTTTTTCTGCATACCAAGGCAGGTTCCGGCAAGATCGAGCCCGTTCACAAGCCCCCGGAGCGTCGCCGTCTCCCCGCCCACGATGTCGATGTTTGCCTGCCGTGCGCCTTCGTTGAGCCCCACTCCGATCTGAGCCATCTTCTCTACGGAGAGCCTGTCAGTGGCGATATAGTCCACAAAGGCCACCGGTTCGAGGTTCATGACGTAGAGGTCGTTCACATTCATCGCGATACAGTCAATGCCTACGGTCGTCCAGTCCTGCATCTGGTCGGCGACAAGCATCTTCGTGCCCACGCCATCGGTGGCAAGGGCAAGCACATGATCGCCAAATCCAATCAGTCCCGCGAAGTGCCCGACCTCCCCGAGCATCGCCGGCGATCCCGTGCGGCGGTAAGTCAGGTTGCTAATTAAGGATTTTATTGCCGTTGCTTCAAGGTCAATGTCCACCCCGGCGTCATGGTAGGACCGGCTACTCATCCATTGCCTCCGAGAGCCGGAACTCGTCGTGTAGGACACGGACAGCACGGGGGCCGTCCTCCTGCCGGACCACAAACGAGATATTTGCCTCGCACGATCCCTGCGAGATCATCATCACATTGACACCGGCCTTGCCCAGTGCGGTAAAAATCCGTCCCCCAGTCCCCGGTGCACCGACCATACCGGATCCAACAACCGCAACGGCAGCAACATTCCGGTTCTGGATAACCTCCCTCACGATGCCCTGCGAGAGGAGAGGGGCGAGCGCCTCTGCTGCAATGTCGAGGTGTGCCTCATCGATGATCAGGGAGATGTTTGCTTCCGATGACCCCTGCGAGATCATCATCACATTTACATCGCGGTCTGCAAGCGCGGAGAAGATTGCCCTGGCAACACCGGGGCGCCCGATCATCTGGGCACCGTTGATGTTGACCGCAGCGACCTTCTCTATATACGTAAGCGCTTTGACAATCCGGGGATCGGGACGCTGGTTTCGCACGATTGTAGTGCCGGGATGCGAGGGGTTGAAGGTGTTCTTGACGCGGACGAGGATGTTCTTGCGCATCGCCGGTTCGATCGAACGTGGATGCATGACCTTTGCACCGAAGTATGAGAGTTCCATCACCTCAAGGTACGAAAGCTCGGGCATTACCCGTGCATCATTGATCACCCGCGGATCCGAGGTCATGATGCCATCGACATCAGTCCAGAACCAGATCTCGTTTGCATCGATGCCGGCACCGATGATTGAAGCGGAGTAGTCCGAACCGCTCCTGCCAAGCGTGGTGAAGTTTCCCTCCGGGGTGCACCCCATAAACCCCATGATGACCGGCACTGATTTCTTTAACACCGGCCGGATGCGGCGCTGGATCCGTTCATCACACTCAGGAATGGCGGTGGATTCGCCATGTTGGGATGTTGTAACGATGCCTGCCTCACACCCATCCATCACTACCGAGGAGATTCCTCTCTGCTCGAGCGCGGCACCCACAATCGGGGCAAGCAGCCGTTCACCATACGAAATAATATAATCCTTCGACCGGGGGGTAAGCTCGCGCAGGCTGTACACCGCATGGAGGATATTGCTGAGCTCCTGCAGCCGCTCTTCGATGATTGGCCCGATCTCGTGCACAAAGCCCGGTGCTGCACCTTCAAGCGTCGTCATGTGACGTGTGCGTAGCGACGGGATGAGGAGATCGATTGCAGAAGCGTCCTTGCTTACCGGAAGCCGGGTAGAGATCTCAATGAGCTGGTCGGTGACTCCACGTTGTGCGGAAACAACGACCGCGAGTTCGTCACCCTTCTTATGGTGCTGTTCCAAAATATCGATGACGCGGGCAATACATGATGCATCGGCAACGGACGTCCCGCCAAATTTCATTAAGAGTCTCATGGCTTTCTCACTCGTGCTGTGCCATTTATTTATGATAGTATACACCCCACAGAGTAATAAGATGCGTGCAGATAGTGATGGCATGGAGTGCCATGTGCTGGTGATCGGCAGCGGTGGCGCGGGGGTGCGTGCGGCGATCGAGGCGTCAGCATACGGCGATGTTGTACTCGTCTCCAAAACGATCGTTAGCAAGGGCGGATGCACCCCGATGGCGGAAGGGGGGTACAACGCCGTGCTCCGCGAAGAGGACTCCTGCGAGATCCATTTTGAGGACACGATGAAAGGCGGTGCGTTCCTCAACGACCCGGAGCTTGTAAAAATCCTCGTTTCCGAATCCCCGCAGCGGATGGACGACCTGATCCTCTGGGGTGCGGTCTTTGACGTTACTGATGATAACAAGGTCGCCCAGCGCCCGTTCGGAGGCCAGCGGTTCCCCCGTACGTGTTATGCCGGTGACAGGACCGGCCACGAGATGATGACCACGCTCGTGGAGCGGCTCGACGGCCTTCCGGTTGATATCCTCACTGAGACGACGGTAATAGACCTGCTCAAAGAGGGTGACCGTGTCGTCGGGGCATTTGCACTGGATGACAAGGGAGACTCCATTGTGATCAAAGCGGACAGCACGATCCTGGCAACGGGCGGTGGGACGCGGGTATTTGACATCTCCACAAACTCTGCAAGCGGGACAGGGGACGGATATGCAATTGGGTACCGTGCCGGTGCCGAACTGATCGATATGGAGATGGTACAGTTTCACCCAACCGGTGCGGTTTTCCCTTACGATGCACGCGGGCGGCTTGTTACCGAGGCGGTGCGGAGCGAAGGGGGCATCCTGAAGAATACGCTTGGCGAACGGTTCATGAAACAGTATGACCCGGAACGGATGGAGCTCTCCACCCGCGATGTAGTAGCACGGGCCATCGCAACCGAAATCAATAAAGGTCGCGGGACGAAGAATGGCGGGGTGTTCCTCGATGTCACCCACCTGCCCCGGGAACAGATCGAGGCAAAACTCCCTGTAATGCTCGAACAGTTCCTCAAGTTCGGTGTGGATATCAGGACCGAACCGATGGAGGTGGCGCCCACCGCACACCATATCATGGGCGGACTTCGGATCACCCCGCGGGGCGAGACGACGCTTCCCGGGCTCTTTGCCTGCGGAGAGGTTGCAGGGGGAGTACATGGCGCAAACCGGCTCGGTGGCAACGCGCTCGCTGAAACGCAGGTCTTTGGAAAACGGGCAGGAGAATCGGCGGGAAGGTCTGAAAAGCGGGTCAGGAACGTCGATCTCCGCCAGATCGAGGGGCAGCAGGAACGCCTGTCGCGGTTCCTGAACGGGTCGGTCAACCCTGCAACCGTTGCACGGGAACTCCAGCTGGCGATGTGGGAGGGTGCGGGGATCTTCCGGAATGCAAACGACCTCCGTTCGACCCTCGCAATGGTCATGCACCTCCCTGCATCCGACCTTAAAGCGGTATCGGCACGCAACCTTTCCGAATGCTGCACGATTCAGAACATGTGCCTGACCGCCTCGCTCATCTGCAAGAGCGCCCTTCTTCGCCCCGAGTCGAGGGGGGCGCATGTGCGCACTGACATCTGCCATGCGTGGGATGCACAAACCTCACCGTTTGCGCACACATACATCTCGCATGCCCGTCAGGGGATCGAGCGGAGGTCACACACATGATCCGGCTTTCTGTACATGTGTTCCGGTTCGATCCCGCCACTGATACCAGCGGGAGGATCGTCCCGTACACTGTTGAAGTGAACGGGGGCGCCCGGGTCCTTCATGTGCTCCACGCGATCCATGATTCAATCGACCAGACGCTCTCCTACCGGTACTGCTGCGGCTCCGGGCAATGCGGGAGCTGTGCGGTGCGGGTAAACGGTGAACCGGTACTTGCCTGCATGGAAGAGGCACGGGATGGCATGGTGATCGAGCCATTAAAACTCGCGGTAAAAAGAGACCTTGTTGTCGATCTCATGCAAAACCTTGATGCAATCGCTTTCCTTGCCCCGAGAGCTGAGCTGGTGTTTCCTGCAAAGGATGAGATCGATGCAATCAAACCGCTCCGGAGCTGTATTGAATGCCTCTGCTGTGTCTCGGTATGTCCCGCAATGGACGTGACAAATTTCCTCGGCCCCGCCGCGATGCGGCAGGAGATGAGGCTCGCTCTTGATCCACGTGACAGCAGGGACCGCATCACCGATAGTGTCAAGGATGGCCTGTTTACCTGCACTTCCTGCCAGGCATGCTGGAAGGTATGCCCCAAGGACATCGAAATTCCGGGCAAGGCAATCGAAAAACTTCGTGCCTTCGCAAACAAAAAAGGCCTCACGCTCCCACGCCACCAGGAGGTAGCAGCACTTGTCAAGGAAACGGGAAGGAGCGTGACCCGCATTGAGCCGACGTTCCTAGAGCAGGTAGGAGAGGTGCTGGAACCCTATGGTACAGGAGCCCCCAAAGCAACCATGGGTTTTTTTGTTGGGTGCATGTACAATATGCGCCTGCCAAAGACGGCGCTCGACGCCATGGAGGTCCTCAGGCGCAATGGAATCCATATCATTATTCCCAAAGAGCAGGTCTGTTGTGGTTCACCGCTTATCCGGACCGGCCAGCTTGATATTTTGGATGCACTGAAACGGAAGAACATTGAAACGTTCAGATCCCGGGGGCTCAATACCGTCATGACCATGTGCGCCGGGTGTGGTTCCACGCTGAAAAACGACTACAAGAATCCCCCGTTTACGATCATGGACATCAACGAGGTGCTTACGAAATACGGGATTGAGCCCCCGGCACACCTGCCAATCAGGGCCACATATCATGATCCCTGCCATCTGCTTCGCGGGCAGGGTATCCGCGAACAACCCCGGCAGCTGATCCGGCAGGTAGTGGATCTTGTTGAGATGCCCGCGATATGCTGCGGTTCCGGCGGGGGTGTGAAATCCGGAATGCCGGACGAGGCGGCTGCGCTTGGCAAACGAAGGGGTGAGGAGATACAAAAGACCGGGGCGGATATCGTAATCTCATCGTGCCCATTCTGCGAGTTCCACATTGCCGGTCACACCGATAAACCGGTCAAAAACGTGGCAAGCGTGCTGCTCGAGGGGTATAAAGAGAAAGATAAGAAATCCGTAAAAAATTGATTTTTTTCTGATCAGGTATTCAGCATAAGGTACTCGTGGGCTTCCAGTGCTGCTTTTGCACCTTCACCGGAAGCGATAATGATCTGTTTGCTCTTCACGGAAGTGGTGTCCCCTGCAGCAAAGACGCCAGGTACGCTCGTGTGGCAGTTCTGGTCGACGATGATCTCCTTTCGATCGTTGAGCTGCACGAAGCCACCAAGGAACTCGGTATTGGGGATCCACCCGATGTCGACAAAGACTCCGTCAAGATCGATTCGCTGCGCGTTGCCCTCACCATCCTGTACCGTAACACCTGTCAGGAACTTGTCGCCGTAAAGCGCGGTGATCCTGCTTTTGAGATGGGTGGTAATGTTTGGTTTTTCTGCAAGCACCCTGGTGTATGCCTCGTCTGCACGGATACTGCTGCGGACGATCAGGATCACCGATGTGGCAATGCCACTCATCTCGATCGCAGTCTGGAGTGCGGAGTTGCCCCCGCCGACAACGGCGACCTTCTTTTGCCTGAACAGCGGGCCATCGCAGGTCGAACAGATCGAGATCCCCCGCCCGATGAACCGATCCTCCCCCAGAACATCAAGCTTTCTTGGGCGTTTGCCCTGGGTAAGAATGATGCTCTTTGCCCGGTACACCACCTCAGAGGCCGTTTTTACCTCAAACAGTCCGTCATGGGCGGTCACAGCCGCAGCACGGTCGAGCTCGAGGCGGATCTCGAGCGAGCGGATCTGCTCCTCAAACTTCTTCATCAGGTCTTCCCCTGTGACCATCCGGTATCCCATATAATTTTCAATCGCCCAGGACTCAAGCGCCTGCCCACCGATGTTTTCGGATATGATAAGCGTATT
>JAPKXX010000035.1 GCA_026394595.1 Methanoregula sp.
TTTTCTTCCATGATGGGAGGTGCCGCGTGTACAGCGCCATTTACACCAGCCTCACAGCGGGACCCATCGTGGTCTTGACGTAGATCGAGCGGACGTTCAACGGCCCCTGTTCAAGAACCGATTCGATACGCTTTACGATCGTCTCGATATTCTCTGCGACCTGCTCCGGCTTCATCTTTGTCGACCCGACTTTGGTGGAAAACACCGTCCTGTCCTTGGTGCGGATCTTTACCGAGTTCCTCAGACGCTCCACGATCGGGCGGATATCCATCCCGCCGGTAATCGGCATCGGCATCCTGCCCCGCGGACCGAGCCGGGGACCCAGAAACCTGCCGACCTGCGGCATGACTCCCGTCTCTGCAAGGAAAAACCGGTACTTTTCGGCGATCTTGCGTGCTTCACGCGGTGCACCGCCGAGTCGCTCAATCTCTTCAGGGCCGAGAATCAGATCAACTTTGGCATCTTTTGCTTGGGTGACGATATCCCCCTTCCCCAGCACACAGATCCCGATGTTTTCACCGGTTCCGTGGGGAAGCATGATCGTCTCGTCAATACGATTTTTCGGCTGCGCCATGTCGATATTCTTGAGATTGATGGTAATATCTATACTCTCAGAGAATTTACGTTCAGGCGCCTTCTCAAGAGCCGTTTTTACGGCTTCCAGAATTTTGGCCCTTTCAACCATTAGCTACCTCCATAGTTATGCGACCTTTCGATCTTCTATGGTTCTGTCACAATCTAATTCGCAAGAGCGCTGTCGTACTTGCCTTCGTTGATCGCGGCAATAACCTCTTTTGGCTTCTTGTCGTCAACGGTGACGCCCATGCTCACGCAGGTGCCGATGACCTCTTTTATCGCGGTCCTCAGCTCGTAAGAGAGCATGCCGTCCTGTTTCATTCTGGCAATCCTGACAGCGGCCTCAAAGGGTAGGTTGCCTACCACCTTAACGTTGGGCTCTGCAGACCCCTTCTCGATACCAGCCTCTTTCTTTATGAGCGCCGTCGTGGGCGGGACGCCCACCGTGACCGTGAACTGCTTCTTGTCATCGACTTCGACCTTGACCGGCACCTGCATTCCGTTGAATGTGCTGGTCTTCTTGTTGATCTCGTCAACGACCGCTTTCACGTTGATACCGAGTGGTCCGAGCGCGGGTCCCAAAGGGGGACCTGCGGTTGCCTTTCCGCCAGGTACTAAAACCTCGACCACTTCTGCCATAATATATCCACCATGCCGTCCCGTGTAACGGGCATCTGGCGTGGGTTTGGATAGGTCTACGTTACAGGACTTAAAGCTAGTGTGAGAAAAGGAATGAGCAGAGAGATGCCTTAATAAAACAATCCCTACCGGTCTGAAAACTTCTCAACCACCCGGACGTGGTCGCCGCGGACGGTGATGGGGATGGGCACCACGCTCTCGTAGAGCTCGACCGTGATCTCCTCCTTTGCGGTGTCAACGCGTTTCACAACCGCCTTCTCGCCCTTGAACGGCCCGGCGATCAGTTCCACTATGGTGCCATCCTCGATCCCGCTCACGACGGGCTTGGGCACGAGGAAGTGTGCGACCTCTGCAAGCATCATCGAGCTCTTCTCGCCCTCGTCCTTGCCCTTGCGTACGACCGCGCGCGCGTGGGGGATCTTCTCGACGAGCTGCTCGATCCGGTTCAGTTTCTCCGGTGTCTCGATGAGCACGTAGCCCTGCAGTTCATTGGGCACGATCACCGCGGTTACATTGATATCTGTCGCCTTGCTCTCGATTGCCTTTTTGATGCTGTCGGCGACCGTGCGCTCCTGCTTTGACGTGGTCTTGATCGCAAAGATGCGGTTATTGGTAACTTTGGCAACGGGTGCAGGTGCGGGAGCCGGTGCCGGTGCCGGGGCGCCCTGAGTCTGTTCTTTCATGACGATCAGGATCAGAACCCCAGCATTTTCTGGTGGTCGAACATGATAAAAAGCATGAATCCGATGAGCCCGATCAGGAGTACCCCTGCGGCAGCAACGATCGCGATCTTCGTAAACTCCTCGCGGTTAGGAGTGCGCGCAAGTTTCAGGACCCGCAGGTATTTCCTGAAAAACTCTTCCTGGACGTTAACTTTGAAATTCGGCTTTGATATCTCCATATTTACT
>JAPKXX010000103.1 GCA_026394595.1 Methanoregula sp.
CCCACAAGCGTCCCCACATGGCCACCGAATGCGGAATAGAGCACGCTCATGATGGTGATCACGATGAGCACGCCCATGATCAGGTCAGCCTTCCACTGTGCCGGGAGGACGAACCGTCCTCTCCAGACGGCAATGATGAAGAATGCTGCAAAGATCAGGAGGATGACGGGCATCTCTTCCTTGCAGCACAAGCTCCCTGCTGTTGCGATGGCGGCAAGGATGGCGAACCGTGTCTGGCCCCGGTCAAAGTAATAGAGGAGGGCAACAACGAGCAGGAATGTAAAAAAGAGCATGAAGATGTCGTGGCGCAAAAAGCGCGAGAAATATACCATATCGGGTGATACTGCAAGAAACAGAGCGGCAACGAGCGCCTGTTTTTTGTCAAGATACCCCAGCCGGTACACGCAATACACGAGTGGGATGAGCAATGCCCCGAAAAGGGAGGGGAGCAGCCTTGCTACAAGATCGGAGGCCCCGAAGAGCGAGAACATTCCTGCCGTTACATAATAGAGGAAGGGGCCGTGGTAACTCGGATCATAGATCCATGCCCCTTTTGTCAGGAGGTCATAGGAGAACCACGCATGGATCGCTTCATCATGGTGCAGGAGCTTGAGGTCGAGAACGGCGAACCGCAGGATAAAAGCGAGGATAACGATGAGGAAAAATATCCGCTCAAAAGAAAATATTTTTTTGATTGTACCTGAAAAACCAGCGGCCGGCACGCCGCACCTTCAGCTTTCCAGCACAATCTCAATGCCAATATCCTTTGGCACCTGAATGCGCATTAACTGGCGCAATGCACGCTCGTCGGCATCAATGTCGATAAGGCGCTTGTGGACGCGCATCTGCCACCGGTCCCATGTTGCCGTCCCCTCACCATCGGGGCTCTTCCGTATCGGGATAATCAACCGTTTTGTGGGGAGCGGTATCGGACCAGCCAGATTCACACCTGTGCGTTCTGCTATCTCCCGGATTCTCATACAGACCATTTCCACTTTGTTGAAATCGGTCCCTGTCAGGCGGATTCTGGCTTTCTGCATCGCGTATCACCAAAATTATCTCATCTGTTTTTTATTGATCGCAATGCACATACCGGCAGCGATCGTCGAACCCATATCCCGGATGGCGAACCTGCCAAGCTGGGGCAGTTCTTTGACGTTCTCGATGACCATGGGTTTGCTTGGTTTGATCTGGACAATCGCTGCATCACCGGTCTTGAGGAATGTGGGGTTCTCTTCTTTTGTCTCCCCCGATCTCGGGTCAAGCTTCTTTTTCAGCTCGACAAAGGTGCAGGCAGTCTGCGTGGTGTGGCAGTGGAATACCGGGGTGTAGCCGACCGTGATCGCGCTCGGGTGCTGGAGAACGACGATCTGTGCGGTGAACTCGTCAGCAACGGTCGGCGGGGCCTCTACCGGGCCGCAGACATCCCCGCGCCTGATGTCGCCCTTGCCGATCCCACGGACGTTGAAGCCGATATTGTCGCCTGGGACCGCCTGTGGGATCTCCTCATGGTGCATCTCGATGGACTTGATCTCGCCATCCTTGTTTGCAGGCATGAATGCGACTTTCATCCCCTTCTTCATGATGCCGGTCTCGACACGACCGACCGGCACCGTGCCGATGCCGCTGATGCTGTACACGTCCTGGATCGGGACGCGGAGCGGTTTGTCGGTTGGTTTCTCGGGCTCCTTGAAGGTGTCAAGTGACGGAATCATTGCCGGGCCTTTGTACCACGGCGTCTCGGAACCTACGGTCTTGATGTTGACACCGTTTAATGCACTAATCGGGATGAAGAGGGTCTCTTCCGGTTTATAGCCGACAATCTTGATGAGGTCAGAAAGGTCTTTTTTCACTTCATTGTACCGCTTCTCATCAAACTTGACCGTATCCATCTTGTTGATGGCGATGATGATCTGGGTGATGCCAAGTGTCCGTGCAAGGAAGACATGCTCCTTGGTCTGCTCCATGACACCATCGGCAGCTGCGACAACAAGGATTGCTGCATCGGCCTGCGATGCGCCGGTGATCATGTTCTTGACAAAGTCCCTGTGTCCCGGGCAATCGACGATCGTGAAGTAGTATTTCGGTGTATCGAACCGCTTGTGGGCGATATCGATCGTGATACCCCTCTCACGCTCTTCTTTTAAGTTGTCCATGACCCATGCGAACTCGAAGGTTGCCTTCCCCTTCGACTCAGCCTCCTTTCGGTAGCCTTCGATGATATGTGCCGGTACTGCGCCGGTCTCGAACATCATCCGACCCACGAGCGTTGACTTCCCGTGGTCGATGTGCCCGATGACGGCAAGATTCATATGGGGCTTTTGAGATGCCATTATGGTTCCTCCAATAATTTCTGAAACTGTCCTCTCACAGTCAGTTTATGCGAGTATTACATATAGGAAACCCATCTATATAAAGCATTTTGAGTACGTTATACCATAATTTACGGGGCGATTTTCCTGACCGAAACTCCCTTATCACATGCAACGCAACCATTGTCGTACGATGAAGACACTTGAATTCCACCGGAATGAAAAGAAGGAGCGTGTCACCGTTACATGCGCGGATGGCGAAGTCTCGGTATACAGCCACTGCGCCTATTGCAGACACTGTAAAGGGATATGGACAGGAAAACGGATGACCCCGGCCCCGCAGACTCAGGCCTTTTCAGATCTCCGTCGGGGGATTGCTCCTGATGAGAACCTTATGAATGCTGCAATGATGTTCAACACGCTCGTCAGGGATGGTTCCGCTGTCGAGTGTGATGATGATGCGGACCAAGGATACCGGTTCCGGTAGTAATTTTTAACGGTAATATGCTGTTTTTTGCCCACGAATTAATTGCCTGCAGAAGGATCATCGTATGGGTAGTATCTCTTATTCCAACGCTACCCATGGCTGCATACCGATACCGGCTGGCATTTGGAGCCGGGGCATCCCGTATGTTGTGAGAGAATGGTAAAAGGATGATCGGGATTTATTGTTATAATTTTTTTGGATTTAGAGGGATATCCTTGGCAATTTCCTGTTTGAATGAATCAAACTGCAGGTCATCCATCTGTTCGGAGAGGAGCCGCCCGCTCCATGCCCTGCGATAGACCCACTGGACGATCTTTTCGACAACGGAGATGACCTGGCCTTCATCTTCGAGCGTGATCATCTCCCTTCCGATGTGGGGGTGCCTGCCCCGCCTCCCTCCAACAAGGATACGGTAATGCCGGTGCTCCGGCTGGATGATATTGAACGGGCAGGAGTGGATACAGACCCCGCACTGGACACATTTCTTGAGGTCGAGGACGCAAACCCCGTTCCTGATATGGATCGCACGCTCCTTGCAGTACTGGACACATGTCCCGCACCCGGTACATTGGCCCGGTGTCCTGACCGGGCGCACCCGTCCGATGATCCCGATCTCGTTGAGCATCGGGCTGGTGCACGCATTGGGGCAACCAGATAGTGCGATGCGGATCTTGACCGGCATCTCTTTTCCAAACAGTTTTGCATCGATCTTCTGTGCAAGGCCGATCGTGTCAATGTTGGCAAACTTGCACCGGTCCGTCCCCGGGCAGGCAATGATATTGACAATTTCATCGCGTTCAGATCCAACCGGGGTACCGTTTTTTTCAAGTGCTTTTTCAATTCTGACCAGCCGTGAGGGCAACACGTGAGGGATCTCGATTGTCTGGCGGGTGGTACAATGGACGATTCCGTCCCCGTATTTTTTTGCAATCCTCGCGATACCACGGAGCTGTTCGGTGGAGATCCTTCCCGCAGGCAATCGAATGCGGACCGTGCACAGGTCCGCGTTCCTCTCTGTGATAACCCCCCCTTTCATGTGCACGCCAATATCAATGGTCATCTATTAATTCTTCGGGGATTGTGGTTAAAAAGGGTGATGTTGTGGCAGGGTTATGCAATAAGGGCCATTCCAAGGATGACCACCGCACGGGTGATCTCGTTGGATGCGCCGGCAACGTCCCCGTTTATCCCGCCGAACAATCGTCTGGAGATCAGAAGGAGGATGATCGGGCAGAGCACCATCAGGATAAGTGCTGCAGCACGTTTCTCCAAAGAGACTGGAATAAGGAGCAGGGGCAGGCAGAGCACGAATGAGATCACGGGGAAATACGGTCGTGAAAACTTGTGGAGATAGCTGTGGATCCCTTCATGAAACGGGGTGCCCGCTGTTGTCAGCAGCGACATTGAGAATTTTGCACATACCTCCCCGATGATGATTGCCCACATGATTGATCCCGAAGCCTGCAGGCCGGCAAAGAGGACAAGCGTGATGGCAATGCCCAGTGCCACCCCGCCAGCCCCGATCTGCTTATCGGTCAATGCCCGGATACGTTTTTCGCGGTCGCCCTGCGCCATAACCGCATCGCCGAAATCGAGAAGGCCATCAAAATGGTTGCACCCTGATAAAAAAAGGAGCCCAGCAACAGCGACAGCTGCAGCGATGACCGGATCTGCAATCCACCAGGCAACGAACGCAACAAGGCCCCCGATGACATACCCGGCAACGGGATAGAGGTATGAATGCCGTGCGAAAGATTCAAAATCACGCGGTTTTCCGAGTGGCAGGATAGTGGTGAACTGCAAAAGGGCTAGTATGGGCTTCATATGCATTCGCTGTAGAGCCGGGAGGTGCAGCCCGCAATGAGCCCTGCGATTGCATCATCGAGGAACGGCCCGAGTTCTGCAAGGATGCCGGGTTTCTTCTGGTCGTACCGGGTGAACTCGAACCGTGCGTAGGTACCGCCGATACATTCTGCGATTGCCATCCCGATAATCTCGTCACTTAATAAAAACACCGGGTCGTCCTTAATCTCAGAATTCTCTCTTTTATTATAGAGTTCGTCTTCGAGCAGGATGGCACCGAGGAGGAGAGAGGAGACATTGGGATCACCGAGATATTTTTGTATTTTTTTATAAAGCTCAGCAGTCGCGTCAGCCTCACTCATGCCGTGCGAAACATACAAGGCCATACCGGCTGCAACAATGGCGTCCAGGGTGATACCCCTGTCCTGCAGCCTTTGTTCGATCTCAAACATGTGATCAGTGGTTGTATCGGTGATGGTATTATTAGGTTGTGGAATATGACGAAAGCGATACCTTCAATCTGGATGGTGATAATTTCATTGTTGCGGATAATATGGCATTTGTTTCAGATATACCTGCATTCCGGTTTTCAAAACCGGCATTCTGCAGCATCCTTGGCAATACCCGGCTGAGTACCATACCTGGCATTTCAGGGGCTGGTCCGACGCCGGAGAAAACACTGCTCACCCCAATTCTTGACGCGGAACTGATCATGCAGGGCACCATCACGAGCATGCCGGTAAAGCCAAACACGCCAACCGGTTGTCCGACACCGGCATCGATCACCCGTGCAATGATGGAATTGACCTGTATAAAGCCCCTGTTTATTAATGCCGGGCTCGCCTCTGCCCCGACCGTCCCCTGCCTTGATATGTACGGGTGCATCGCGGATGATCCGCGGGAGCACGATGCCCTTCCCTGTGCCGCTGCCCTCTACGAGCGGGGTAGGTGGACCGGGGAATTCCTCTCCGGATCAAGCGATCTGCTGGTGCTCGGCGAATGCGTCCCCGGAGGGACGACGACAGCCCTCTGTGTCCTGAAAGCACTTGGCTACAGCGCATCCGTAAGCAGCAGTTTTGTGAGCAACCCTGTCACAAAAAAAGATGAGATCTGTGCAGCGGTCCAAGACCGGATCAGGTCAGGGAATATCACCCATCCCCTTGATATCCTCCGAGCTGCCGGGGACCCGATGATGCCGGTCGCTGCCGGTATCGCCCATACCTATTCCGGCGTTCTTCTCCTTGCCGGCGGGACACAGATGCTTGCGGTCGCTGCGCTGGTTCGTGCGATGGGAGGTGCGGTGCCATGGGTCGTCACCACCTCGTATGTCCGCGACGACCCGACTGCCAATATGGAGGAGCTTGCTGGCCACATTGGAGTCCGCACCGTTTTTGTCGACCCCGGTTTCCAGGATCTCGGGCACGACGGGCTCGCACGGTACTGTATAGGTGAGGTGAAGGAAGGAATGGGCGCAGGAGGTGCAATGCTCCTTGCGTACCTGCTCGGCCATTCACCGGAGGCGATCCGGGCAAAGATCTTTGAAACGGTGAGGAAGTACAGCTGAAAAGGGCTTATCACGCATAATCGCCAACCTGTATGCAATGCGCCCCATCTATGTGGTGAATAATTTTGGGCAGTTCAATCACCTGATACACCGGTCTCTCAGAGACATGGATATCCCGGTCTCCATGGTATCCAATACCACGCCTCCTGCAGAAATTGCCGATGGCTGCCGCGGGATTATCCTTGGGGGCGGGCCGTCTATTGATCGTGCCGGTAACTGCCCGGCGTATCTCGACCTCGGGCTCCCGGTCATCGGGATCTGCCTTGGCCTGCATATCATTGCATCAAAATTCGGCGGTGAAGTCAGGCAGGGGCAGAGCGGGGGGTATGGCCCGATCGACGTCGGGATCTGCGAGCACAATGAGATCCTGGCCGGGTATCCGGATACCATCTCTGTCTGGGCGTCACATGCCGATGAGGTGGCTACGATCCCTCCGGATTTTTCCCTGCTTGCATCTTCAGATATATGCAGTACCGAGGCAATCGCAGACCCGGGCAGGCATATCTACGGGCTTCAGTGGCATCCCGAAGTCAGCCACACCGTGAACGGGAGAAGAATTTTTGAAAATTTCAACGCCATAACACTGGAGCACGGGCTATAGCGCCTAATTCCGCTTTGTACCATGATCTCAATTGAGGATCTTTCCAACAAGATACGATCGGTTGGCTTCAGGTGCAGACGCTGCGGCACCTGCTGCCGGGTCGTTTCACCCAATTCGGACCTTGTCATGGTCTCCCCCCCTGAGGTGCGGGCTATCATCTCCTCGACCGGCCTTGCCTGGGACAGGATTGTAGCACCATATCCTGAGACCATCAGTGATCGCAGCGGTGCCCGGATTACCCTTGGGTGGTGCCTGCACCGCGAGGAGGACAGGTGCCGGTTCCTGGACGAAAAGATATGCACGATCTATGCCGCCCGCCCGTGGATCTGCCGCACGTACCCGTTCATGCTTGATGAAGATACGCTCCTTGTATCCCCCTGCGAAGGACTGGGACAACCCATCTCAGAGCAGGAGGCCACAAGTATCGCAACCAGGCTCCTGCAGCGGCAGTGTGCTGAAAAGGAGGAAGAGCACAAGGTACGGCTGGCTGTCCAGCGATCAACACTTCCGGCGGGGGCATTTGGGGTCATTGACAGCGATGGCGCAAAGGTGATCGATGGCTGAGATCAGGATTGTCGGTACAGCCCACGTCTCCCAAAAGAGCGTTGAAGAGGTAAAGGCAGCGATCAACGAGTTCCAGCCCGATATCATCGCAGTAGAACTGGATCCTGCAAGGTTCCAGGCGTTAAAAAAGAGCATGGCGGAGCCTTCTGTATCCGAAGTGATCCAAGCAGGAAATTTCAACCAGCTCCTCGTCCAGTGGGTCCTCTCGTACCTCCAGCGCCGGATTGGCATGGATGTCGGCGTTGAACCGGGTGCCGAGATGAAAGCCGCGATTACCGAAGCGGAAGAACGGCATCTCCAGATCGGGCTCATCGACCGGGACATCCGGGTTACCCTGATGCGGTTCTGGCGATCGATGTCACTGTGGGAAAAACTCAAAATGTTCTATGTCCTTTCTGCATCGGTGGTTGGTGTCGAGGGTGAGGAGATCGATGTTGAATCCTTAAAACAGGAAGACGTGATCACGATGGCGCTTGAGGAGTTCCGGAAATTCTCACCCAACGGGGCCCGGGCACTGATCGATGAGCGGGACGCGTACATCGCCCACCAGCTGCAGGCACTTAAAGCCCAGAACGGGCGGGTCCTTGTCGTGATTGGAGCCGGCCACGTGAAGGGAGTACAGCAGTATCTCCAGCACCCCTCAACCCTCCCCCCTCTCACAGAACTTACAGCAGAAATAAAATCACCACGGTGGGGTTTGGTCTTTGGCATTGCAGTAACACTCGTTTTTGTCCTGCTGCTTGTTGCCATTGCATTCTCGGGTGTCGGGATGAATGTCCTTATCTCCGCACTCATCTACTGGGTGCTTATCCACGGGGTGCTGACTGCGGTTTTCACCCTACTTGCGGGAGGCCATCCCCTGTCAGCCCTCACCGGTTTTGGCGTGTCCTGGATAACGGCATTACACCCCTTGGTTGCCGCAGGCTGGTTCTCCGCGATCGTCGAAGCAAAGGTGAGAAAGCCGACACCCGGCGATTTTAAAAAGATCTTTGAAGCAGAGACCTTCACGCAGATGTGGCACATCCCCCTCTTCCGGGTCGTCCTCGTTGCAGCCCTTGCAAATGTCGGGAGCACTCTTGGGACGGTCCTCTATTTTATCGTCATCTTCCCTTCCCTTGGCATTGATCCCGGTGTGCTGATCTCGCAGGGATTTGGCAACATGTGGCAGTGTATCACGGGTTTTTTTTCCTGATCTGTTGGTCTCACCACCAGTATTGCCAGAGGCTGACATTCTTAAATAATTAAAAAAGAGATGATATTTCATATGAACAGGACTATGGGAAAGATCCTTTTGGTGCTCATCATTATGGGCGCATGTATGGTGTCCCAGGCAGGTGCTGTGATCAACCAGATTCCGGCAGGAGGGACCGTTTACATCGGAGAACAGGGGTTGGATGTGTCGGCACCTGTACCGCCCCCGAACATGCAGGTTGGGTGGTGGAGCCCGGGTGCGTCATTCCTTACCCAGCCGCCTGATTATACAATCAATGTTACCGAGCCGTTCAACTTTGCTATATCACCATCAGTGTTCGGCTCAAGGACCGGGAACTGGTATGCCATGCCGGTAAAGACCCTGGCATTCAATGTAAAGGATCCGCAGATCGGTATCAGGATCGAGGATGTGACCATCAATGGTGATATCACGGACAATAAATGGGTATACCGGGGGGACGAGGTCAGGTTCAGGATTGACAGCAATCTGGGTGATATTGCCAGCCGTCCTGGCGCGGTAGAACCTACGGTCACCATCAAAGTCCAGGGGCCTGACGGGGGTACCTATTCTGCGCTTGTGAACAAGGCAGGGACAACGACGCCGCTGGAGGTCCGGGTCCCGACATCACCGTTCTATACAGTTACTGTCTGGGATACAAGCAACAGCGCATATGTCCCGGGGACCTACACCGTCTGGGCGGAATGCAATGCAAACAGGATGAAAGACAACTACAATGTTGAAGGAAAGACTGTCAGTGTTCAAAGGCCGCTCGGCATCCAGGAACAGAACCCCCTGATCAGTGCCAGCGTGCCGACAACCAGCGCGACAGTTGAGGTAACAACCACAACAAAACCGGCGACTGTTGTGACTACAAGACCTGCCACCACGGTCCTTACGACTGTGGCCACTCCTGTTGAAACAGTCCAATCCCCCATACCCCGGACTCCTTCGCCGACACCTACCAGATCAGCTAGTCTTTGCGGGTGGTGTGCCATCCTTGCCGTCGTCATCGGCTGTGCCATGTACGGTGCACGGCGCCAATAGCCCTTTTTTTCCGTAGTAAAGAACCGAAATTTATTATCACCAGCGTGCAAACCCTGCACTATGAATGTTGTAACTACCGTCATAAAGTCCCGGCACAGTATCCGGAAATTCAAACCCGATCCTGTTGATCCTGTTATCATCAGGGACGCGATCGAATGCGCCAGGCACGCACCCACTGCCATGAATCTCCAGCCGTGGCTTTTTGGGGTAATAAAGGACAAGGCGATATTGCAAAAGATTGCCCAGCTCACCGACCATGGAAAATTCATTGCGGATGCACCGCTCTGCATTGCAGTCTTTGGTGAAAAGAAGGCAGCATATTTCCTTGAGGACTGCTGTGCGGCGACGGAAAACCTGATCCTCGCCTTCCAGGCATATGGTATTGGCTCCTGCTGGGTTGCCGGGGAGAAAAAACCGTATGCGGAACCGGTACGGATGCTGCTCAATGTACCTGATACCTACACGCTTGTCTCCCTTGTACCGGCGGGGATGCCCGCTGACATATCAATAGCAGAGAAAAAGGGGCTGAAATCCGTATTGTTTGAGGAATCCTTCAAGCGCGATTCATCGTAAACACCCCGCAAACTTCAACAACACGTAAATTTTTAATGTTTTGTAGAGAACTTCATTTCAGTCGTCCTTTCTCTTAGCGTGTCCCACAGATATCGCATCGCGGGGATATGGTATCTGCCTCCATCCCCGTTACTGTGGCAACCCGACAATTGTCATTTGACATTTCTCTCTACTCACCTCTAATCGTTGGTTACGGGTAACACCCCCTTGTGATATCTGTGAAAAACCGGGGTCACATTGGTCCCTTTGAAGATGTGTAACCAGGGATCTCTGCAGAGCCAAAAAATGAAATTTAGAGCAATTCTCATTCTAAAAAAAGGAAGTATCCTGTTATGTCTGGTAATTATTTGTGTTTGCAGTGATCTCTGGCTGCGTGAGAGCCCTGTTATAGAATGATACTTCACTCATGTTACCGGCATAGTAAAACTCGGCGCCGGGATAGTTCTGCTTTCCTATCGTGATGGGGTTATTATCCGGTTTTAAGTTGACCACAGGCCATGGGGGTCCGGCGATCTGGCCTGCACCGGGATTATCCCCAAGGTAATAATTGATCGACTTCTGAACCCCTGCAAAATATATGCTCGGGACACCGGAAGCGACAGTAAATGTCACGTAATTGAGGGAGGGGGGACTTCCCCAGCTTATTGGAGCCTGGGTCTCTATATGGTACATCTGTCCCGTATTTTTGTCGGACCATTCCATGTAGAGTTTGCCGCTCGTTATGAACATATCGTAATTGTCGTTAGCATCGCCAGTAGTACCTTTCCCAACTATTGCCGTAGCAGAATTGCTGGCAGCAGCTGATGTCGGCTGCATCCAGAGTGAAATGCTCATATCTCCTGTAAATGTCAGGTCGGGGTTATCTGCCCCCAGGATGTAAGCACCGGTTCCGTTGTACTTAAACATCTGCAATCCATTCGGGCCTACAAATGGAGTCACTCCATAATTTGTGAAAGGGATTGGATAACCTGATGAATTGGTGAGCGTCATGTTGGTCTCGTTGGTCCAGATGGTTGTTGGTGCAAGCGGGTTTGGGGTAGAACCGTTGCCGGTGATGGATGCGATCATCTCCACGAGTGGCACATTGGCGGTGTCATCGATCATTTTGATGGTCCAGGCACCTCCTTTGAGGGGTAGCATGTATTTCTGCTTATTATTGGTTTCCATGGTGTCTGTGACCCAGAACCCGCCCCCCCTCATATCCCTGTAGAGGTACATTGTTTTTCCATACGCCGCATCTGCCCCCGAGTAATCGGCAAGCGATGTCTTCGCAAACGTCCCATCGGGGCCAATAAGCAGGAATGAAACAGAGGGGGCTCCACCGGGAATATTCTGCTGCCCGGTCAGGTAGAACCTGTCCCCAGCGGAAGGAAGTACGTTAAAAACCGGCATGGTGGTCGTCGCATCGACCGGTATATAGGAAACACCTGCTGACGCGGCGACAAGAGAAGTCTTCTGGAGGAAAGGGATTGAACCGCTAAAAACGACATAACCGACTGCTGCAAGGAGAATGATCATAAAAATAATCAGGAATTCAGCAATAATTTCTGATATGGCTGATGAATTATGCGGCATTCCTTTCATATGACTCCACGTACTAGAATATCCATAGTTCATTCTTAAATGTATTCTGCACTGAATATATGCCCCGATAAAATGGTATCATGGGCAATTAAATTCGAACTCTCGCCGGGTTTTGAAACCGTTAAAAAAGGGCTTTGCGGAAAACTTAAAAATTTTTGACGCTCCTGGAGGCTCCGGCGTTGCCTGCGCCCCTGCCGCGTGGGCATCCCCGCAATTGCGATAATCGGTCACGACGTTTCTGCCAAAATGTTCGCAGATATCTTACTTTAAATTCCTCAACGATTTCTAATAAAAAGGAGCGTTTCTCCAGAGCCAAAAAATGGACAACAAAGATTGACCCCCACAAGAGCGTTATGAATCACTTTTTTCTCATTTCTGCAGAGCCTTCCAATGAATACCTTGGTAATGGCGCAATGTTTTTTTTAAAATCGTGAGTTTTTCCCTCCCGGTGGCACAACCCGCATCAACGAACCCCCTT
>JAPKXX010000075.1 GCA_026394595.1 Methanoregula sp.
CATAGCTGTCGGGAAACACCTGGTCTCATTCCGAACCCAGCAGTTAAGCCGGCAAACGTATCATGTTGTACTGAGGTACGCGAGTCCTCGGGAAGCATGGTGAGCTGCTATCACCTTCCTTCATTATACGGTTACTATCTATCAGGAGTGTTTGGAGTCTGAGGGTAAGAATGAAATAGTACGAGAGGAACTTTCATTCGGCGCCACTGGTCGATCGGTTGTCCGACAGGGCAATGCCGAGCAGCTACGCGCTAAGGGATAAAAGCTGAAAGCATCTAAGCTTGAAACCCGGCCTAAAAAGAGACTCCGTCATAGGACATGGGTAAAAGACCCGCTTGATAGGCCCGGGATGTACGCACGAAGGCAACGACGTGTTCAGTCCGCGGGTACTAACGTCCAATCGCTAGTGCTCACCACGTTAAACCCAGACGAAATCCAGAGTGCAAACCTTATAGTGTATCCTGTGTACAAAAAATAGGGTATCATACTACACGGCTGCCAAGGTGGCGGAGTGGCCACGCGGTTGACTGCAGATCAACTCAACTCCGGTTCAAATCCGGACCTTGGCTTTCGGAGAAGTGCGTCAGCGCTTCGACGACGAGAAGAACTGCTTGCAGTTCTTCGAGTTCGGAGAAGTGTCCGCCCTCCGGTCAGAACATAGAGCAACATTGTGGTGATAGCGGCCATAGCTGTCGGGAAACACCTGGTCTCATTCCGAACCCAGCAGTTAAGCCGGCAAACGTATCATGTTGTACTGAGGTACGCGAGTCCTCGGGAAGCATGGTGAGCTGCTATCACCTTCCTTCATTATACGGTTACTATCTTACCAAAATTTTCTGTTAAGAGCGAAGCGGCTTTTAGAAAAAAATTATCTTATCCTATCGGTTTGCAACCGCAGTGATGGCATCTGGGTCAATTGTGGTCACTTTGGATATCCCTCACTTCGATATCCCGTTGTCCTGCTCTCTCCTAAATTCCACGTACGAATACACAACCGTATAGGCTGCGACTGCAAGGGCTGGGACAAGGATGAACAGCCACGCATACATTCCTGCCAGAATACCGATCATGCTCACAACGCCCGCCAGTTTGAAGAGCGTCGCACACTTCTGGTGCGTCTTCTTCCACACTGAATCACTGCTCAGGGTCCACGGAGTACGGATGCCAACAAACCAGTTCGGCTCCGCATGCTCCATCAGAAAACCGATGTAGATGAACAGGATCCCGATCATGATGGGCATGGTGAGGTTGGGACTTACGTGAATCCCCAGTCCCCAGAGGATGATCTGTAGCTGGATGAAGAAGAGGAACGCTGCAAAGATGAGGATAAACATCTCGTAATAATCCCTGAATTTCTGGTAATTTTCCCGGAGTGGATCGATGCGGGGAAGAACCGCGAACAGTGCACAAAAGCCGATCATCAGGGATGGTACAAGAACCAAGCCCCAGAATTTTGGCAGGTAGCCGTCCACGGTACCGGCTGCGTTCCAGTGGGACGGAACAGGATCTGGCATATGCGGGAAGACCCCAATGGAAAGGACAACCGTGAGAATGATGATACCAATGATGCAAATCCGGATGGTTTTCATACGTAATTCAAGATGGTTCTGCTTCATTTGTACATAGTCCGGCTTTTTTCCCTATATGTACGCCGCTTCATTATCATGACATTTTTTTAGATGGGAACGCACGGACCTATCTTTCCTGAATCTTCACCCAGTACTCGCGCTTCTCAATGTTCGACATAGTATAAACAAGCCGGTGGGTGCAAAGGCAGGAAGTAACCGGTCCTTGCGCTGTCACATCGTAAAAGAGCACCAGGCACACGGGATAACCTTTACCTGCGACCCTGCACTCCCGGTTAATAACGACGTAACCGGTATACCGCTGCAAGCAGAACCGCAATCACACCTGCAAGCAGGGTTGCCGGTACCAGTCCCGCCGCCTGCTTTTCGGAAAAGGGAGATACCGGGGTGAGCACGAGATTGACCGCCCGGGTCTGGTTCGCGATCACGTTCACCGGTTGCTCCTGTGGGGTATAGCCTGCTAATGAGATGTTGAGCGTGTGGTTGCCCGCGGGGAGGTTGGGGATGGTGATCGGCGAGATGACGGCATCTGCACCGTCAACCATGACGCGGGCACCGGCCGGGCTTGTGGAGATCGCAAGCCCGCCGGTCTCCTGCTCAAGGCTCGCCGTAACTTCTGAAACCGATCCGGGTTCCACCTTCACCAGAGTAAAAAATTTATGGTACCCGAACCGCGAGAATGTCACGTTATACGTGCCGGGTTCAAGTCCTTCGAGCATCAGCGGCGTTTTCCCCTTGTATTCATTGTTGACAACTACCGAAGTTTCATTCGGGAATGAAGAAAGGACCAGGGTTCCCGGTATCATGGGCGTGGTGAGGGCGATCCCGGGTGTGCCGAGACTGACCGCGATCGTGCTGTAATCGACACTGTTCAGGCGGGAAAGGTCATTTGGCCCGTTAACGACCCAGACCGTGTATGTCCCGGCATCGAGCCGGCCACCGATCGAGTTCGTGCTCCATTTGTACACCCAGTGATCGTTGCTGTCGACATTCACCTTGGTGAAATGCCCCTCATCCGCACGGGCATAGATATTGTTCAACGCAACGCCATTTACCGGAAGGTTGGGCCCTGTTAAAAAGAGATAGACCGTAGAGCTCCCGTACGAGTAGCCCTGAAGGGGAATGGTCTCACCGATGTATGCCCGAATACTTCCCGATGCAGCGGCGCCACCTGCCAAAAGAAGGCACCCGATCAGGATGATTCCGGCGAGTCTGACGGTGTATATGATCTTCATAGACAATTACCATGTTGATTCGTTTTGAACGATTTGGGTTTTTGCATTCGCCGGGTTTTTTTAAATAACACACAATTGACTGTGAAAAAAATCAAAAATAAACGTTCAAATAATCATTTTATGGTTTGAGCGAGTTTTTTGCCTAATTCCTTACATGCTTCTTTATCCTTATCTGTTGGATTACCTTGCGAAACAACTCCTTTCGCAGCTGATTGCATGTTAAAGTATTTTGCAATGTATTCGATGGATTCTGCTGCTTTCTTCCCGCTTTCGATGACACCTGCCGATGTAAACACGGCGAAAGGTTTTCCTTTGAATTTATCTCGGGCTTGAATTAGCATGTTTTCGAATACATCCTTAAGTTTACCGCCCATATATCCCCAGCTGGTTGCTGAACCGAAGGCTATAGCATCTGCCGCAACAATATCGTCTATCTTAACAACCTCTGCCTTCTTCACCACTACTCCAACACCTACTTCTTTTATTCCTTCTGCAACGGAATTTGCCATCTTTTCAGTGTTGCCAGTTCGGGAAAAATAAACAACCAAAACTTTAGGCATATTTTATCCTCAAATAGACCAATACCTTTTCAGGATATATAAACATAACTTTCGCAGGTGCTTTTGCATTAACGGGACCTTAATAAAATGACTTCTCTTGAATACCTACATCTAAAACACTAAGTCGCGTTGATCCAACAGAGTCGTCTTGGCGTTGGACTCATTGACTTTTCCTAGCGATTATATCCCAAAGGGGGCGTCCTCCCCACTTTTCAAGCAGCTCCTGCTGCTTCTGGTTCACTGATGATGAAGGATGTATTCTTTTCCGGTTCTGATAAGTTGTCGGTTGATAGCGAATTTTTTACGACATGAAAAATCGGTCATCAACCGCAGACGCACCAGAACCCCTTCCGATCCGGAGACTGTCGAAACACCTTTCGACAAATTATAAATAGGAGATTCAACATGATTAATAATGTAAAATAGGTGATGAATGACAGAAGACTTCGATGTCAGACTCGTCAACGAGGTGAATTATTAAACACTTGACCCTAGTTACCGGCGAGACGCATGGATGGGAGACTACCAAAAAGTATACGATGACTTTCTGGCCGACCCTGGGGCCCATCGCAGTACCCTTGGAGATCGAGTTTGTCGACAAACTGCCAAAGACCCGCAACGGCAAGATCATGCGCCGTGTCCTGAAGGTAAAAGAGCTCGGCATCGATCCCGGGGACATATCAACGCTGGAGGAATGAGGGGTCCGTTTTCGGAAGATCGTTTACGGAAATATTATGGATTTGAGTATGAAAAAACCCGATGTTGAATGGTATAATGCCCTTCCTAAGACAGGACCTATCTACGATCTCATCAATACGGCAACATTCGGGATGAGCAAAAGAGAACGTCTGCAGGCAGTCATCGCGCTGGGGGAGAGCGACGACCCGCGGGCTGTTCGTCCCTTGATGGAGCTCTTACGTGATGGCGATCCGGAGATCCGGATCTATGCGACATCTGCACTTGGCACCCTGAAGAGCGGCCGGGCGGTCCATGACCTGATCGGGCGTTTGAGGGATAAGAGTGAGCAGCCCGCCACCCGGCAGCAGGCCGCGGCAGCCCTTGCCGCTATCCGGAGTAACACTGCAATCCAAGGGCTGAAAGAGTGCATCGCCGATGAAAACGAGGACCCGACTATACGGTCCTACGCTCGGGACGTGCTGAGCGGAATGAGGAGGTGGTGAGGGCAGAGGGTTCTGATGCGTCTGCGGTTGATGACCAATATTTCACCTCGTTAAAATTCTCTAGTCAACCGCCAACGCATCAGAACTCGCTGGAATACTCGAAGACCCAGTAATTCCCCATAACTATCATCGTCCGGATCCGGTTTCCGGACCGGATTTTCCGGCGGTTTTAGGGCCAGGAGACTCTCTAAAATTTTGGATTTTACGTCGTTCCTTTAATTACAATTAAAAGTAATCCTATAGGAAAATCCTATAGGACTGGAATATTTTTATGAAATTATTTCCTAGAACTTCCCAGACAAACGAGATCAGATCCCGGAGCCGGCCGGACCGGACCCCCGGACCGGACCGGCCAGATCACAAAAAATATTGCCCGACATAACGAATAAGGGGAGTAAGAAAGCTACAGAGGTTTCTGAATAAGCTCCGGAAAATGGACTGAAACTTTACATTCTATGACGGTATTAAGCATATATCACAGTTAACAGTGATTTATTTAAAAAAAAGAAAATTGGGCCGGTTTTATCCCCAGCCATTTAGTTCCATAATACCGCCTTCCGCGGTATTTGTCTGCATCTTGACAAAGCCCGGAACTCCCGGGGCAGTCCAGTAATACATAGTCTGTCCCTGGGAGGTAATGGAATATTTCGATGCTGTCGCGTAGGTGCCTGCTGGTACAGTGACTGGTTCAATACCGACAAAGGTATACTTGACATCAGGTTTGATATCGTTGGGGTTACTCGGAGCCTGTCCTGCCTGAGGCTGTCCGCCTTTCGATGAGCAGTCTATCGTCATACTGCCGCCGGGTAAATCTTTTCCTTCCATCCGCATTGTGCATTTACCTGACTTTTCCATTTTCATATAAGCCGTCATCCCGGATGTGGTCGTCTTGTACTCAATCCAGTTATACGGCGTGGCAGCCCCGAAGATGCTTGCCCCGCTGACGACTGAGCCTGCTGCCGGGGCAGAACCGCCAGCCGGAGCAGATGTCCCTTGCGCCGGTGCTCCGGTTGCGGGTGCTGACTGGCCGGTACTGCTACATCCTGCGAAGGCAACAGCGATGACAATTACGAGAATTATTCCAATGCTGAACTGTGAAATCTTCAAACGAATTCCTCCTGTTTCCTTGTTATAGCTCTGCTCCAGCCGATGCTGGTGATCGGGTCAGAGCGGTGCAATGGATTATTCTTGCTCTGCATGCGATAAACGTTCCGAGTTGATCTGCATGGAGCGGTTCGCCGCTATAAATAGCATGATCTGCCCGACCGATCGTCCGGTTTGGAAAGTATAGGATCTGATACCCTGCTGCCATCTGGGAATATTTATCTGTATTGCCTCCAACCTCTCACTGTATGCGGTATTGCGGTTTTTCTATCCTTATTCTTGCACTCCTGGCCGTGGTGTGCGGGTGCCTGCAGTCCTCTCCGGCTCCCTCACCAACCTCCATGGCAACACCATCCCTGCCAACCCCCTTCCCGGCCACGGTTCCGGCACAAAAACAGATTAATGTCGCGGCATGGGTGACCGACCAGGATTTGATCGTCCAGTATAATGGCGGGCGGGATGCAGCATACCTGACTGGTCTCAGGGTGCAGATCGACAACAGGAATGGCCAGATCATCAAACGGGTCTTCTATGCACCACAGATCGGCCAGACATATGTCTTTCCGTATAGCGGAAGACCGGACGTAAATACGGTGAATGTTGTCGGCATATTCAGTGACGAGACTGAACAGACGGTGCTGTTCCTCTATATGTAACAATTTTTACATCCATACTATGTCCTTTTGGGCTCTTCGAGCCCTGCGAGCCCCATAAACGTGAAGTATATTTGAGCAGCAACAGCTGGATAGCAACCTCATTGATAATGTCTGAACCGGGTTTTAGGAAAAGATAGAGGCGCATGGCAAAAAAGAGCGGCTTGTTCATCCGGCAGTTTGTAATCGGCCTTGGTTTCCTTTCAGGGATCTTTACAGCAATCGGGATCGATCCTCAGGTGATTCTCCTCAGAATAATTGGCAACGCAGTCGGCTCCGTGTATCCCGATCCACAGGTCTCGTACATGTTTTTTATCCTGCCAATTATCCTTTTGCTTATCTCCCTTATCGCTGCATTTATGAAGGGAAAAGTACTGGGACTTGTATCGGTCGTAGTGGCATACTGCTCCGGGGTGCTCATTTTTATATCAGCTGTGCTTTCTATCATGCTCCTGTTGCTTGCGGTTGCGCTGGGTTTTCTCGCGACCAACCGGCGGTTGCTCAAGAAAGTGAAACTCTAACCTGCAGCTTATAAATTCATAAACATCCAAACTTTGTAGAACATGAGTCTCTTCCCTAAAAAAAACCTCATTTGGGTATTTGACACCATAGCTCCCAGCAAATACCTGCTGAAATTCAGGAAGTTACTTTTTCTCGAGCCATTTATCGGCAATGATATTGCAACACGGGGAAGGATCTCGCACTACGGATGTACCGACCGGAAAGATTTCTCGCGTGCACTAAAAAAAATCCGTTCGGAAACCGAACTCCTGCTTGAGGACATTGAAGCTTACCACATCTATATGGCAGTAAAAAGGACGCACAAGGTACCGGGCGATATTGCGGAAGTCGGAGTTTTCAAGGGGGGTTCAGCAAAGATCATTTGTTCGGCGAAAGGTGACCGGGCGCTGCACCTGTTCGATACGTTCGAGGGACTGCCGAAGGTGGACGAGGTAGACCTGGTGTGGCCATTCTACGAAGGAAAATTCGCAACCTCCTGCGAGGATGTAATGGATTACCTGGCTACTGAAAGCAATGTCTTTTTCTACAAAGGGATCTTTCCCGGCACATCTGAACCGGTAAAGGACCGATCATTTTCCCTCGTGAATCTTGATGTCGATACGTATGAGAGCACAAAAAAATGCCTTGAATTTTTTTATACCCGGATGAGCCCGGGGGGCATTATCATCTCCCATGATTATATCACCGCGCCGGGTGTCCAGAAGGCGTTCGATGAATTCTTTTCTGACAAGCTGGAACCCGTGATTGAAACCGCTGGATCCCAGTGCCTTGTTGTCAAAGTGTAAAATGTTCTTTTTTTTAGTTAGGGCTGTTCTTGTTCTGTAGAAAACAACATTTCATTCGTCTTTTCTCTCAACATGTCCCACGAATATCGCAATGTGGGGGTGACTGTCTTAACCGAAAGTCAGGAAAGGCTCACAGGAAATATCCGGCAGAATAGTTCCGAGATGTGACAAGGGAACACGAGAAAATAGTCATCAGAGCATTTTCGAAGGTGCCGCAGCGGCTGGGGCAGAGGTGAAAAAGGCGACGGTATTCCGGTGAATATCTTCTCAAGCCTGCCCTTCACATTGTGAACGGCAAACAGGTCGAAACCAGTATTCAAGGGTCTCTCCAATCAGTCGCCGCTTACAGCAACGATTGGATCCCCACAAGAGCGTTATGAAAACTCTTACTGAGCATTTCTACAGAGCCGTTACTCTTTTATGACAAGAACCCCGAAGATGACCAGCATCAGTCCGGCAAGCAGCACGATAATTCCAATAAGCCCTTTGGCCGATGCAATAACTTCAGGAAGAAACACCCATATTGCATAACCGCCGAGAGCACATACTATGAGACCGATAATCAAAGCACCAATACCTGTTTTATCCATAATTACCCCTCTGATTATTCCTCAATTATGGGCGCGATCAGATAAGTGTATTGAAAGGTTCATCGGTCTGCATTGGTGGGGCGATGGCGCTGTAACGATTTCCACAGATAGGGAAGCACGACCATGAGCAGCATCGCCGCCGCGATTGGGACCGGGATGGTGCCGAGTGCAGCTGCAAGTCCCGTGATCGGTTTTTTTACATCCTGCGGTTCTTTGTGGGTCACTTGCGTACCAATCGTAGGATCTCGACCTCGATCTCCTGCATATCTTTTGTGTGGAAGGTAAAGGTGCGTTGTAGGGAAAATGTGCCGCCAATCTTTTCGGAAATCTCCGCTCTTTGCCTCGTGTAGGCTTCTATAAATTGTGTTGATCCCGCATTAAAGATGCCGTATGTGACCTGGGCGGTACTCAGTGCGAGGTCGATGAACGGGCGGTCAGCATGCACCTGCTGTGCTCCGAATGGCGGATTCATGGTCACTGTATCACAGCTGCCGATTCGTTCAGGAAGTGTTGTGTCCTTCACATCCGAAACAATGAATTCCACATCAGCACCGAGTAATGCCGCGTTTGCCTCAGCGATGGCAACCGCTTGTTGATCGATCTCGACCCCTCTCACTGACTCAGCACCGAGCAGGGCAGCCCCGATTGCAAGCATCCCGGTACCGCTGCCGAGATCACAGATTTTTTTGCCTTCGATATCACCTCTCAAGAGCGCATGGTACAAGAGCCGGGCGGCGAGAGGAGCCGGCGTCATGTACTGTTCAAGTGAAGCACGCGGCCGCAAAAATCCGCCCAGCCGCTGGAGCTTCATTTCAAGCTGCTTCAACTTCATAGGATCTCATCAATCGAATAATTGTCCCAGCTCCGTACGCCGCAGAGGATCTCAAACTCCGGCGGAGAGAGAACAGGGACCGGGAAGCGCACCTGGTCGTCATAGGCAAGCCGTGGGCAGGCAGTATTAACGTAACAGGCAAACCCAAGGTTCAGCAGTTCATCCGGGTTCACCTCCCGCATCGTGACGATGACGGCGTCTGGCGAAAGCATGGCAAGCTTCTGTGCTAGGGCAAGACGGTGCTGCCCGCTCTTGGTGGAGACGATGATGCCGACGCTTTTTGCCCCCCTCGCCCGCTCCATAACAGCAAACCTCCGGCGTTTCAGGGAGTCCCCGGAGACTTCCTGCGCTATGCCGGTAAGAGGGTCGAGGGCGATCACCCGTGCATTTGTGGCAAGGGAGATCCCGATCGGGTGGAAGTGCCCTGTGCCTACAAACAGGATCTCATCAGCCCCGGTTTTTCTCGCTGCTGCAAAACTGCACCCGAGCACCTGCCCCCGTTGGGGTGTGCGTCCGCCACCATCGGCAACACGGACATCGATTCCCGTTTCCTGCAGATAGCGTTCCATTGCGGGAATGAGGTGGGTGTGCTGGACGGTGGTGACAAGCCCTACCATTTTTACTTTCAGGAGGGGAATTGCGTTCTTTAAAACCGCAATGTCAAAATCGATTGGATAGGGTTCGAAGATCACGTTATGCCGGTCATCAACCGGCGCATGTCCGATATGGACGAGCACATCGGCATATGCAAGGGTTTCAAGCGCAAGATCGCATGCTCCATAGCAGGGATCACCGCTCACGATCACGTCAAAACCGGCGTCCCTGAGCGTAGTCGCCACCTCAAAAGCACGCCGCTTCAACCCTTCGGGGAACTGGAGGGCGACCTTTCTTGCCCCTCGTTTTCTCAGTACTGCGATAAGATCAGAGGTGCCGTTCAACCACATGCACCTTTTCGGTGACATTGATTTTGACAAGCGATTTGTACGGGCGACCGATATCCGGATCTCCCCGCTGGATCGCAATACAGACATCCACCACATCAGCACCTGCTATTTCAAGCGCCTCCAGGAGAGCCCGCATTGTGCCGCCCGTGCTTACGACATCATCAATGATTACGACACGGTCGCCTTTCATAATGCCATTAAGGTAGAGTTCTCCCTTTGAGTAGCCGGTAGTCTGGTGGACCGCGATCTCACCCGGCAGTCTGTATGCTTTCTTGCGCATGATCGTCATCGGGATATCGGTCATGGTCGAAAGCACCGACCCGATATGAATGCCCATCGCTTCTACGACGACAATCTTGTCAACACCTGAAAGGTCGAGCACCTTCAGCATCGCACCGCAGACCTCACGCAAGAGCGCCGGATCCACAACCGGAATCCCGTCGGTGATCGGGTGGATGAAGTAGTTATATTCCCCTCTTTTTACGATGGGACAGGTTTCAAGGGTATGTACCAGTCTGTCAAGCATACATTTCACCAATATCAGCGAGGAATGCCTCGATTCGGTCGCGGCGGACGTGGGGCATGCAGACGATTCGCAGGTGCCCCCGTCGGGTCCATGAGACCTTCCAGCGGTCAGGTATATCCCGGCATATGAATGTCGCTACATTAACGTCGGGTGTCACCGCCCGCTGAATCCCGAATGTTTCCATACCGTCAATCAACCGCAGGGTGTTTTGCATGCAGCCGGAAACCACCGCACGCATTCCCTCGACGCCAAAATAGTCCAGCACGGCAAGCGCCCCCGCCACCGGAGCACCCGGGCGGGTTCCTGAGAGCGTGAACTCCTGTTTGACGGAGAGGTACGGGGTTTCGATATTGAGGGTATTGAGCATATCCGGCTCACGTATGATCAGGCAACCGCACGGGATTGTGGAGAGACCCATCTTATGAGGGTCGACTGCAATGCTGGTGACACCGGGCAGTAAAAAATCAAACCGGATCTCGCGGTCTAAGAACGGGATCACCATACCGCCGAATGCAGCATCGACATGGAAGAAGATATCCTGTTCTGATGCGATCGCGGCAAGTTCGGAGATCGGGTCGATCAGACCGTACTCGGTGGTACCTGCGATTCCGACAAGGCAGACTGTATTTTTATCAATGATCTCTGCTGCTTTGGAAGCATCCATTCTCAGATCATTATTCAGCGGTACAGTGCGCATTTCGAGACAGAGGATGTCGCAGGCTTTTTTAAAGGAAAAGTGGGCGGATTCGGGAACCACCACATTCGGGGTCGTGATCTCTTTTCTCAGTTCCTTTGCAAGCCGGAGCGCCTGAATGTTTGATTCCGTGCCACCTGATGTCGCATAACCTCCTGCTGTGGGGTGATGAAATAATGTTGCCAGACGCCCGATGAGCAACCGCTCCAGCGATGCCGTGCCGGGAAAAAGCCCCGGATCACCCAGATTGGTCTCTATGAACATGCTGTGCGCCTTCACCGCAATCGGGTGAGGAGGTGTACACATGGAGCTTAGGATATAGTTGTGGTCAAGATCCTCCTCTTTTGTGTGTGTGAAAAATGAGAAGAGGTCTTTTTCCGTCATTCCTTTATTCAGCATTACGGGTTCTCGCAGCCTCAAGGATGATGCTTTGTTCCGTGCGGGCTACCGTCATGCGGATCTTTGCAATTGCATCGATATTTGCCGAGACGCTCGCAATGCCATGCTCGACAAGCCATTCCACCATCTTCGGGTCTGAGCCTGCCTGCCCGCAGATCGAGCACTCCACCCCGTACTCGCGGCATGCCTGGATTGCGTTATGAATAAGGTGGAGCACCGCAGGGTGTTTAGGCTGGTACATTTCAGCAACGTTCTCATTATTCCGGTCGATGGCGAGCGTGTACTGGATCAGGTCGTTGGTGCCAAACGAGGCAAACTTGATCCCGCAGGCAAGAAAGTCCTCGATAAGGATCGCACTTGACGGGATCTCGATCATGATCCCGAGCGTCACGTTTTCGACATCCACGTCCCACCCTCGCATCATCTCTTTTGCCTGTACGAACTGGTCGGGATGCGAGACCATGGGGAACATCACGCCAAGGTTATCATACCCTTCCTTCCAGAGCTGCTTGAACGCTTCCACCTGCAGCCGGAACTGGTCAGGGCTCTGGAGGTCTCGGCGGATCCCCCGCCACCCGAGCATCGGGTTGTGTTCATGAGGTTCATTCTCACCCCCCATCATGTTCCGGAACTCGTCAGTTGGCGCATCGAGGGTTCTAACCCAGACGGGTTTGCCCGGAAATGCATCGAGCACGATCTTGATGCCGTCATGGAGCTCGCGGACAAACTCTTCCTCGCGGTGGTTGGTGATGAACCAGCCCGGTGTCTTGTTGAGCCCGAGGATCAGGTGTTCGATCCGCAGCAGCCCGACTCCATCCGCTCCTGTTGCCGCTGCACGCGCCGCCGCTTCGGGAATAGAAACGTTCACCTTTACACTTGTTGCAGTAATGATCGGTGCTGATCCCGTACCTGCCAGCTGTTGTGCCGCAGCCTGTTGTTTGTGTGAAGGCTGCTCGACAACTCCTTCGTAGACGAGCCCCCTTTCACCATCGACGGTGACTACCTGCCCCTGCTTCAGGAGCGATGTCGCATTTTTCGTCCCTACCACCGCAGGGGTGCCCAGCTCCCTGCTCACGATCGCAGCATGGCAGGTCATCCCGCCTTCATCGGTCACGATGGCTCCAACCTTCTTCATGGCAGGCACCATGTCCGGGTTCGTCATACGGGTGACAAGGATATCCCCCTCTTTTACGCTGCCGGTATCCTTGACGTCCCTGATGATGGCGACCTTGCCGCTCGTGATGCCGGGTGATGCCCCCTGGCCCTGTACGAGGATCTTGTGACTCTCCTGTGCACCTGATTGAGGTGCAGATGTGCCCTGCCCGTTTTTCTTGTGGCCGATTGTGGTGATTGGGCGGGACTGGAGGATGTAAATGGTATCCCCGACAATGCCCCACTCGACATCCTGCGGCACACCGTAGTGGTCCTCCGCGATCTTCCCGTACATTGCGAGCTTGGCGACCTCTGCGTCCGAGAGTACCTGCGTATCTTGGCGATCGCTGCTCACTTCCACGGTTTTTGTCCCGTGTTCGCCATCGGTAATGATCTCTATTTTCTTGTTTGATATGAGCCGGTCGGTGACTTTCTCGGTCCGCTGGTCAAATACGTATTTATCCGGTGAGACAGAACCGGAGACGACTGCCTCGCCCAGACCCCATGACCCTTCAATGATGGTTGAGGGCTCTCCTGTTATGGGATGTGAGGTAAACATCACCCCTGCTTTTTCTGAGTTGACAAGCTGCTGGACGACGACGGCAATATTGACCGTGTGGTCATCGAAACCCTGTTTTGCGCGGTAATAAATTGCCCGTGCCCCGTACAGCGAAGCCCAGCATTTCTGTACCGCGGTGAGGACTGCCGCTTCCCCTTTGACGTTCAGGAATGTTTCCTGCTGCCCCGCAAAGCTGGCATCAGGCAGGTCTTCAGCAGTCGCGCTCGACCGTACCGCAACGACAAGGTCATCGGACGATATCTTCCGGTACACCTTTTTCACGTCGTCACGGATAGCGGCTGGCATTTTTGCCTTCAGCACCAGCCCTTTTGCAGTCTCTGCTGCTTTCTCCAGCGCATCGTTATTCTCCACATCCAGCCGGTCCAGTGCTTTGTATATTTTTTGTTCAAGACCCGTTTCGACAAGAAACCACCGGAACGCCTGAGCGGTTACAACGAACGCCCTTGGCACGGGAAGACCGATGGATGCCATCTCACCCAGCGATGCCCCTTTTCCTCCAACAGAGGTGATATCTTCCTTTCTAATCTCTTCCAGCCACAGGATATTGGGGACAGTGTTCATGCTCGCACCACTTATGATCTCACCTCAGCCCTGTTTAATGATTATCATAACAATTTTTCCTTCCCGGGCAAGGGCCGGAAGATGAAGTGCAGGCCTATCCGCGACCAATCCCAAACGATCAAAAAACAATGACAATTACACAGTCGCTCTCCCAAAGCCAAAAAGAACAAATCTGATTAGGTATGCCGCGAATATTCTATGGGTTTTATGGAAAATTTCAAAGTGCTTGTCAGCGATCCGCTCGCAGAGGAAGGGCTTGAGATCCTCAGGAAGGCGTGCGATGTTGATGTCAAAACAGGCCTTGCAGAGGACGAGCTGTGTAGGATCATCGGGGAGTACGATGCCCTCCTTGTACGGAGCGGCACCGAGGTGACCGCAAAGGTGATTGAGGCAGCGAAAAGGCTCCGGTTCATCGGGCGTGCGGGCGCCGGTGTGGACAATATCGATACAGACGCGGCAACCCGGCTCGGCATCATCGTTGCGAATGCACCGGAGGGGAACACGCTTGCTGCCACCGAACATACGATGGCGATGATGTTATCGCTTGCCAGGAACATCCCGCAGGCGACCGCGAGCCTGAGAAAGAAGGAGTGGAAACGTTCGAAGTTCATGGGATTTGAGCTGAACGAGAAGACGCTGGGGATTGTCGGGTTCGGGCGGATCGGCAGGGAGGTGGCGAAAAGGGCGCTCGCTCTTGATATGCACTGCGTCGCATACGACCCGTTCATCACCAAAGAGCGTGCAGCGCAGCTTGGCGTTGAGATGATGTCACTGGAGGATCTTTTCAAGGTTGCGGATGTGATCACGGTCCACACCCCGCTTATCAAGGAGACTAAACATGTCATCAACGCAAAGAGCATCGCCACCATGAAGGACGGCGTGCGGATCATCAACTGTGCCCGGGGGGGCATCATTGACGAAAAAGCGCTCTACGATGCAATCAAAAGCGGCAAGGTGGCGGGTGCAGCGCTCGATGTGTTCGAGGATGAACCCCCGCTTGAATCCCCGCTGCTTACGCTTGACCAGGTGATTGTGACCCCGCACCTAGGTGCAAGCACCGTGGAAGCCCAGCTCAACGTTGCGGTCTCGGTTGCCAGGCAGTGCATTGAAGTCCTGAAGGGCGGTGCAGCGAAATACGTGGTGAACGCACCGATGATCCCACCTGAACAGGCGGAGATGCTCGAACCCTATGCAAACCTGGCAGAAAAGATGGGCAGGTTTGCGATCCAGATCGCCAGCGGGCGGCTCTCTTCGGTTGAACTGGTATATGGTGGAGAACTCAGTGCACTCTCCGGGAGCCTGAAATTTGTCACCCGGCTCGCCCTCAAAGGGCTACTTGACCCGATCCTCCAGCAACCGGTCAACATCGTGAATGCTGAGTTCATTGCAAAGGAGCGGGGGATTTCCATCAGCGAGACGGTCACACAGGAATCTTCCGGCTTCAAGAACCTCATTACCCTGCGGATCAGGACCGACACGTCGGAAGAGGTGGTAAGCGGCACGGTCTTTTTCAAGGGCAGGAGCCGGATCGTAGCCGTTGGCGGTTATACCATGGATATGATACCTGAAGGCTATGTCATTGTCTCGCGCCACCTCGACAAGCCGGGAGTAATCGGCAGGGCGTCCACGATCCTCGGGAGGTGCGGTATCAATATCGCGGGCATGCAGGTGGGGCGCATCAATCCCGGTGAAGAAGCGATCATGGTGCTGAACGTGGACAGCGAGGTGCCGCCGGAAGTGATGGATGAGATCCGCTCGATGCCCGGCATCTTTACGGCGACGTTCGCAAAGATTTCCGGTAAACTCATCTGATTAATACTAAAAAGAAATGACCTGCCGGGGTCAAAATCAGCTATTTTTTGGTAATTCTTCTTCGAATATCCCGACTGGCACAGGAAGGATATCCGGCCGTTTGTCGGTCATGATATATACGTACCCCATCACGTGGACCATGTATTCGAGATAGCCTTTGGCCACATTGGACAGTGCTTCGTTCCTGCTCCCTACTATCAGGATGTGCAACCACTGGATGACAAGGCAGATGAAGGCAATAATCCCGTACACCCCCTTGACAATTCCAATCAGGATCCAGTACAGGATCCGCACGAGCAGTTCGAGCCTGCCGGCATCGTGCTCGAAGACGAACAACTGTTTTTTTGCATCGTTACACATACAATTTTCAGTCCTTTTTGTACTGTAGATGTCCTCCATGCTTGAATCTGCTGGTGTTGTCGGTAGAATGGCATTCCTGCTCCAATTCTGAAAAAGAACAAAAATTCTTTTATACTGTGTTCACCCACCTTTAAAGCGCATTCTTCTCTTATGTGCGGGCTCGTGGTCTAGCTGGCTATGACGTCGCCTTGACATGGCGGAGGTCAGGAGTTCGAATCTCCTCGAGCCCATGGATTTTAATTTACGTCTTCGACAGATACGTTCTCAGGATTCCCGGGCTTACTATCAATCCAGCAGCATCACCCACTGTATAAAT
Organism: Methanoregula sp.; assembly: GCA_026394595.1. Lineage (GTDB taxonomy): Archaea > Halobacteriota > Methanomicrobia > Methanomicrobiales > Methanospirillaceae > MVRE01. Next base: position 16,393 of record JAPKXX010000075.1, read on the forward strand.
CGCAAAACACTAAACCCCAAAGCACTTAGTATGTCGTACCAAGAACCTGGAACCGTCTGTCCAGGATCCAAGACCATCCTCTTTCGGTAGTGTCGGAGGTTGTCCCACGAATTTCCTCTTTGTTATATGCGGTGAAGGGCTCGGGCACGCATCCCGCTGCTTCCATCTCGGGCATTATTTCCAACAACAGGGGCACACCGCCCATTTCGCCGCGTATGGCAAGGCCTATGATTTTATCAACCAGCACGGCTGCTCCAACCTTCACCGGACCCACCGTGAAGTGTGCCTCGAAGGAGAGGACGGTTTTTTTTCCTTAAAAAAGACGCTTTGGTGCTCGAAATGGATCTTTTTTAACATGATGCATTCGGCACTGCGTATCCGGCAGCTGATCCGCGATCACGCGATCGATTGTGTCATATGCGACACTATGTATGGGGGGATCATCGCTGCCCGGTCAAGAGGAGTGCCGGTTGCCTTTATAACTAACCAGAACCATTTCAACGGTCCCGGCGGCACAACCAACCCCGTGTGGAAGATCCTCAACTTCCTCATCCAGCGGTATCTCAGGCTCGCCACCCACGTCATCATTCCTGATTATCCTGCTCCTGATACGGTGAGCGAATACAATATCGTTGTCCCAAGAGGTGAAGAATGGCGGTACAGCTTCACCGGGCCATTCCTTGATATAAATCCCAAGGTGTACACCTATTGCCAGGAATGCATATTCGCCAGTTTTGGTGGTGAACCCTACAAGCTGGAAATGTATAAGATGTTAAAGACGATCGCTGATAAAGAAAAGAATTTGATCTTTGATGTTTTTTATACGGGGCCGGTTCTTCCGGAATCGTCGGATAATTTTATCTCTCATGGCTACGTGCGCAACCTCTACGAACATCTGGCAAGAGCGAGGATTGCAATTGTGCATGGCGGGCTTACAACCCTGCACGAGGCGTTGCTTTTTGAAAAGCCCGTACTGATTATCATGGACCCGAACCATCCGGAACAGCAGAACAATGCGAAAAAGATCGTGGATATGGGTGCGGGCACATCACTTGATGGAAGAACGGTGACAAAAGAATTGCTGGAGCGCAAGCTAGCCGAGACCATGTCGTTTGTCCCAAAACCCTTCAGGGAGGAACATGCTGCGGTCAACGGGAGGAAAAATGCCTACGAGGTTATTACCGGACTGGTGCAGAGGAGACAACCTTAATACCTCTGGAACAAGTACCAGAATCAGTGATCGGTGATTCTATTGCCAGACCCCGGGGAAATCAGACCTTTAAAACTGGGAACCGAGCTGCATGCTTGCCCTGCCTGCGGCTATAAACTGGGTTTCCATATGTCTTTTCTCAATGTCCATTCAGGAAATACTCCCGTCCCCATCAGATCAACGCGGGAAGTCTACCGGGTGATCCTGATCTGCCCAGAATGCGGGGCGCGTTACGATGCGGGCTGGAAGACAGCCATCAACGAATGAAACCACGTGCCCATCTTGACGGCATATCACGCCCTCGGTGCAGAGGAGAAGACCAGGAAACTAAGGGGGGGATCATTCTCCTCCGGGATCGACCCGTTATGGTGGTCCATGGCCCGGAAATTTTTGATCGCGGGGAGGTCGGGTGGCTTATTGAGAGGGTCAGACCCTCACGCACCATTGTCGCAGGTGTGATGGCGAGGACCGCTGCTGAGGAGTCATCCCTTCCCGTGGAGTTCTGGGGGGACCCCCCGAGTTACATTATCAATAAGATCCCGAATCCCGTATTCCTTGCCAACCATGGTAAGACAGCGGAATCCGGTCAAATCTTCGGGGATATCGTCGCATCCCGGCTTTCAGACCGCGGGCTCGTTCAGGTCGAGGCGTCGAGCCGGACGGTATTATTGTGGGGCAGATGTGACTATGCACTCGGATCAGCACTTTCACACCTCACGGGATTTACCTTAAAACACGGCCAAAGAACGCATGGTGGAGATCCGCAGGGTCGATCGATCCGCGGCTGCATGCCGGGTGAACCGGTCTATGTCAACGGGATCATCATCGGCAATGCAACTGCTGACACGGTTGTCCTCCGCAGTTCGGACAGGGGGATCAAACCATTAAGCGGGCTTTTACCGAAGGTGGCCGGGCTTGAAAAGCTTGCAGGCCAGGGGCACATCGACATTTCCATGGCCTGGTGCAAGAGCGGTTCGATCCGTTCAGCCTCTCCAAAACCGGGCAGGCCGACGTGCCAAGCCGGGAAGGTGGTGGTGATCGATCACTGCGGGCATGAGTTTTATCGGAGAATCGGAGAGGACTGTTGCGGGGTGCTTGCCATCGGTGATGATACAACGGCAGTATGCGGACACATCTGCGTCCACCGTGGAATCCCGGTACTGGGGATCGTGGACGGTGACCGCGACACGATTGTAACCGAGTCCTTTGCTCACGGTTCCGTTGTGGTTCATGCGGTAACCGAACGGGATGATGATATCGGGGCTGAGGTTATGCCGATGGTTGGAAGCCAGCCAGCCATCTGGGGGGAATGGGTGGATTCGGTTTTGCATATGTTGGGCGATCGGGTAAAGGTGGTGGTAGACACCCGGGTGAAGCGTGATGCAGTGCGCTGAGTGCAAGGGGAAGGGGAAATGCGGTCTGCCCCGCTGCCCCATCACGAGCCGGTTTTACGCCCAGCTCGCGGTGAAACCTACAACCAGTTACCAGGGAAGTTCGCCCTCGGTCTTTATCGGGAGTTACGGGTATCCCGAAGTGCGGGGCGGACCTCTGCTCATCAATGACGGGGATCATCCTCCGGAATGGCTGGCTCAGGGGCTCACCATTGATGACATCGTGGGAATCCGTGCCCGTACGATCCGCGGCAGTTCAGGCATTCATCATTTCCGTGACAACCTTCAGGAGATCGCACTCTCCAGCAGTCCCATCGATGTGGACGTAGTGTTTGAAAAACCGATTGCGTTCAGCCTGACCTTTGACGGGACAGTCGCACCGGTTGGGCTATCCGGTTCCATCAGACAGATGGCTGTAACCGGAAGTGCCAAGGTGGATCGTACTGTTGACCGTGTCACCTCGGACTTGGATCTGGGTGCAACCGATGCCTGTGTAACCCTGATGGAATCGGATATTGATGTATACCAGATCACAAAGCTGATGACTGCAGGGCTGCTCGGGATACGGCGGCACTTTGTCCCCACCCGGTGGGCAATCACTGCAGTGGACGACACACTGTCCACCCGCATGAAAAAGAAGATCTCCGCATTCGTCCCGCTTGAGGAGATCGAGATTTTTTCCGGTGAAATTTTCGGCAACCGGATCGTCTGCATCCTTGTGCCTGGCGACTGGAAATACGAGATGATCGAGATATGGGGGCGCCATACGCTCTGGGGCGGTGATCAGGAAATTATTGTGCAGGACCGTGAAGGTATGACCAAACATGGCTATTCACCGATATCCGGCGCGTACTATTCGGCACGTCTCGCTGTCTGCGAGTACCTGACACAGGTGCGCCGACAGGCCCGGGTGATTCTGGTCAGGAGCATTTCCTCTGATTACTGGGCACCGCTGGGCACATGGGTAATCCGCGAGGCGACACGGCAGGCAATGGCAAACCGACCGCGGACCCTGCCATCTCTGGATGCTGCTGTGCAGGAAGCGTCTGCCCGGCTGGGCTTTGACCGGTGGGTGCGCCACAGTACCCTCATCCCCGAGTTGCGCACACAGAGGACGCTCTTCTCCTTCTATTGAACCTGTGGGGAGTTTGCCTGTCGCTGGTACCGTTCCCGTATGCTATCGAGCGTTTCGATCTCAGAAGTATCTTTATCGTCCCGGATACGCACGAACCGCGGGAACCGGAGCGCAAATCCACCCTGGTATGTGGGGCTGACCTGAAGTTCCGAATACCCCACTTCAAACACAAGATTGGGTTCGAACGTCACCTCTTTTCCCGACTTTGCGATCACCCGGTCTTTTAAAAGGTCATAGACCTCGGCAAGCTGCTCATCAGAGAACCCCGTCGCCACGCGGCTTAATGGGATGAGTGTTCCCTGGTCCTGACATGCGACAAGGAAGGAGCCGAAGACATGCGCCCGTTTCCCTTCACCCCATTCAGCCCCTATCACCGCAAGGTCGAGCGTGTCAACCTCAGGTTTGATCTTGATCCAGTTCTTGCCCCTTTGCCCTGGTGAATAGGGTGAAGAAAGCACCTTGAGCATAATCCCCTCGTGCCCGGCGTCAAGTGCTGCCTGGTAGGTCTGTCCGATTATGGCCGGGTCGTCGCTCACAACCTGCGGGGCGATGAAAAAGTTTACAGTAATCTCGAGTATTTTCCTGCGTTCTGACAGGGGAAGTCCGATCAGGGTCTCGCCATCAAGATACAGGATGTCAAAGACGTTTGGAACAAGTTTGATCTCAGCACTCACCTCGGCAACATCATGCCGCCGGCGGAACCTTCGGAGCACCGACTGGAACGGCATCGGGCGACCGTCTTTGATGGCAATCACCTCCCCATCGATGATGACATCATGGTCAATTGCACCGAGCAGCTGCTCGATTACATCCGGAAGTGCCCCGGTTACATCCTCAAGCCTGCGGGAGTACATCCGGCACCAGTTTCCTTTTTTGTGGAACTGGAACCGGGAACCGTCATATTTGAATTCAGCAGCAATCGGCCCATGCTCTTTGATCATATCGGGGATTGTCCCTGCTTGTGCAAGCATCATCCGCACCGGGTGAAAGACCGTGATATGAACGTTGTTAAGCGCTTCAGGCCCAACCCTTGTGAGCCGTGCCACTTCACCGAGATCATTTAAGGCCTGCATGGCATGCTCGACCAGCGCTGAATCCACCCCGAATGCTTTTGCAATAGCCTCCCGCACGCTCCCCTCACCTACTCCGATCCGGAGCTCCTCAAGCATGATGCGTGCGAGGTACCGCCCCTCCAGCGGGCGGGCGTTACCGAGCAACCTGCGCACCGAAAGAAGTTTCTCTCTCTGGGATTTTTTCCCCTCCTGTGATGCGATGCTCATGAGTTCGTGATATACCCGCACAAGGTCAAGATCTTCATGGAAAAACGTTGTCTGGGATTTAATAGCAAGCAGTTCCTCCACTGCCTTTCCGACATCACCCGTGCTATTGATTTTTTCCACTACTGCCTCCTTTTTTTCACCGGCGACGTAGGCAATTGCTTCGTAGAGGAGGTTTGGACCAATGCCAAGTTTTGTCTGGCTCCAGTCGGGGAAGATCCTGCCCATCACAAACCTGACAAATATGGGAAGTTCTTCTTCTGAAAGACCGGGAAGTTCCTTACTGATCAGGTCAATCATCTCGAGCCTGCCCGAGAGATTTTCAAGCCGTTCACAGCAGTGCGAAAATTCCATGAAGAGCATTGCGTCTCTTCTCTCATCCACGTCTAAAGAAATTAAGTTACCGATACCTCTCCAAACGTATTTTGTCTCCCTGAAATGATGTGCGCAATCATAAACCCCCTGTAATTTTTCCAATGTTTCTCTAAAAACTTATTATGGAATACGGAGAAGGTAACAGTATGAGTGAGGAGTGGCAGCCCGAAGCAATTCTCAAGATGAAGACAAACCAGCTCAAGCGGGAATTTTTCGAATATACTGATAAAAACATTGAAAAGATTGAAGCAAACGTCCCGGTCTTTTTCGGTCATGTGGTTACTACGCTTGACAACTCACTACCCCAAATCCAGGACGAAACCTACGACCAGTTCATTGACGCCATCACCATGAAGGTGCTGGAGACCAGTAAAAAGACCGACGATATTGTGTTCACCGAGAAACTGTTTGACTATGCCATGCGTAACAAGCGCGGGAAAAAGGGGAAGGCTTTTTACGATATCATACTCGGGCTGCGTATGGTCCATAAGGGCAGATATTCCGAGGCGATTGAGCAGCTGAAGAAATACCGCAGCCTTGACGCAACCATTTGTCCGGCAATTGCCTATTGTTACTATACTCTCTCCACTCAGCAGATGCCAAGCGGGCAGGATGACCCCTCGTCCCGCCCCAACGATTTGATGCTCGCTTCAAGGGAGCAGATGATCGAGCTCACCCGCTTAAATCCCCCGGTCAACAGGCTCAGGGACCAGGAGATGACGGAGGACCCCCGCACCACGACAATATTCTGGTTTATGATCAACCAGGCTATCGAGTGGTTCCCGAGCGATCGGGAATTTTTCCGAATCGGGATTGACAAAGCAACGAGGGACGGAAACCTCAAGGTAAAAGAGGATTTGTTGAATATTGCGGTCGAGCGGTTCTTTAACGATATGTATTTTTTACGGGAGATGTATCACCTCAGGCTCGAACAGCGGAACGCCGGGGGCCTGGCGGGGATTGTCAAGCAGATGACACAGCAGTTCCCCGATGATCTCGAACCAATTTATTATGGTCTCAAACTCTCCATCATAACCGCACGTAATGAGACATATTTTAAGTTCCGCAAGATGGCTCTTTCAAAAAATATGCCCCCCAATGTCTTCCTTTTACTGGATTTTGCGTTTGAGCTGATGAGCGGCAAGCAGCATGAAGCACTGGCCTGTCTTGACGAGATCAAACAAAAGTTCGGGCCGCGCCACTATTACGTGGTATTGCTCGAGTATGTGATGCAGGATTTCCTGTCGGATGATGAAAAAAAGGTAAAAAAAGCAAAAAAGATTTTGATCGATTCCCTCGATCATTTCTGCATGAATCTCCTGAAGATCAAGAGCTTTTGATGCACCCTGGAAGTGATGCGAGGAACCTGAATCGGTAATTGTGTCTCTTGTATCCCACGAATTTCACGACGGCATTGCCTGTTTCACTCTGGTTGTTCCTGCGTATGCTGCAGCGGCATATTCAGAACGAATTTTTCCGGTACGGTGATTTCCGCAGATGGTTTCATGGTTTACAGGGTGTCGGGCAATTGCCAGACCTTAACTCTTTAAAGAAACCGGCAAAAGGATTAATGCAGGTTTTCCCATGCACTGTCAGAGGCGCAGGACCTGTGGGCAGGTGTGCGAGGTCCCTTCCTGCGTCGCGACAACAAGCGCCTTCTCATCGTAGAGGAGCCCGAGGCCATCCCGGGCACTCAGTCTCACTTTCTCGGGAGTATTGTTCACCACACTCACGTGGGCGAGGATCAAGGTCTGCACACTGCTCCCCACTGTCCGGAGGCACCGTGCGGCTGCCTCATTGGACAGGTGCCCCCGTACCGATCGGATGCGCCGTTTCAGGTATTCCGGGTAGGGCCCGTTTTTCAGCATCACCGGACAGTGGTTGCTCTCAAGCACGAGCCCGTCGCACCGCTGCAAAAGAGACACCATGTTCGAATTAACGATACCGGTATCGGTGCAGTACCCGAGCCTGAAGCCATCTTCTCTGATGCAGAACCCGCATGGCTCATTTGCATCATGAGAGGTGGCAAACGGTTCGATGACAAAATCCTGAATAGAAAACTTCACATTAAACTGGCAGGTGCGGGTATTGACCGGCTGGTTTGATGTCCGGCGGTTAACCAGAAAGTCGCGGAGCGTCCCCTCGGTTGCACAGATGGGGATGTGGAGCTGGCGGGACAGGACATCGACTCCGGCAATATGGTCCCCATGTTCATGCGTAACAAGGATTGCATGGATCTCGTCAGGTCGTTTTCCTGCAGATGCGAGGCGGTGCATTATCTCTTTTGCAGATAACCCTGCGTCGATAAGCAGGGCGCCGCCTGCTCCTTCAACCAGCATACAGTTGCCTTTGCTCCCGCTCGCAAGGATAGTGCACTGCATTTCATGGAATGGTATGATCCGATGATATTTACGTGATGGCACTGGTGCAAGAAGATGGGTTTTTTAAATATACCGGACATGGCTCGCAACGCTGCACTCGTCCTTGGGATACCGGACAGCTTATCCCGCCTCTCCCTGTTTTACATGAAGCTGGTTGTCTTCAGGTCCAGGATCAGGAATCACATGAACTGCGGTGGCTTTTATCGTCGCGTTCACCCGCATACCGTGGGCAAGACCGAGTTCCTCGCACGAACGCCGCGTGAGCAGTGCGGTGATCGGGATCCCGCAGTCAACGTGCACGCGTGTGAACGGTCCATATGGCAGAAGGTGTGTGATCGTTCCTGCGAGGCAATTCCTCGCGCTGCTTGCGGAAGGGCAGGCATTCGGCAGCGAGAGCGTGACCTCCTCCGGGCGGATGCAGACCGCCACCCTCTGCCCGATTGGAAGTGCTGTCACGGCCTGGATCCTGATCCCGTGGATGGCGACTGTCACAAGGTTGTTGTCATTGGATTCCACAATGCCATCGCGAACGGGATCGATTCCGACAAAGGTTGCAATCGCACGGTTTACGGGATGGTAGAATATGTCGTACATTTCCCCGGACTGGACAAGCTGCCCCTCCATCATGACACCAATCCGGCTGGCCAATCGCTGCCCCTGCCCCATATCGTGGGTGGCGACGACGACGGTGGTCTTTCTCTCCTTGTTGATCCATACGATGAGATTTTCGATTATCTGAGTAGAGATAGGGTCGAGGTTTGCGGTGGGTTCGTCGAGAAGAAGCACTTCCGGCTCGGTGACAATAGCGCGGGCGATCGCGACGCGTTGCATCTCACCCCCCGAGAGTGAGATTGCCCGGCGCTTCGAGAAACCGGAAAGCCCCACCTTCTGCAGAGCATCTCCGACACGTTGACGAATCATATCCGGTGACATTCCACGGAATTCAAGGCCGAATGCAACATTTCGCTCAACGGTCGTATTCAGCACACCGGGTTTCTGGAAGACCATCGCCATCCGTCTTCGTATGGATCGCCGTTCGAACTCTTTACCATCTGTCCGCAGGCTGTCAAAGATAATAGATCCACCGGAGGGGCGATCAAGAAGATCGATGAGCCGGAGCATTGTGGTCTTGCCGCTGCCGGAGGGACCGATCAGGGCAAAGATCTCATCGCGCCGTATCTCCAGATCGACTTCCTTAATGACGTCGCGGTTCCCAAACCGGCGCGACAGACCTGAGATCCTGATCATGCCTGCGGACCCCCGAGGATCTTGTCGGAATCCGAAAGTGCACCTGAGGTGATCAGGTTCATGATCAGGATCACGACCAGCGCGATGGCGAGGAGGACAATGCCCAGCGCAATCGAGAGCCCGAAGTTACCCATCCCCGTCTCGAGTGCGATCGAAGTAGTGAGCACCCGGGTCTCACCACGGATATTCCCTCCGATCATCATCGCCACACCGACTTCTGAGATCGCCCGCCCGAACCCGAGGATCACCGCGCCGAGAATCGCAAACCGCGCCTCCTGAATAATCCGGGCGATGCTCTGGAACTCGGTTGCCCCAAGCGAGATAAGGGTGTCACGAATGTTCCGGTCAACCCCGGAGAGTGCAGTAATGGTCAGACCGATCATAATCGGCAGGATCAGGATCGACTGCCCGATGATCATGCCGGCAGGAGTAAACAGCAACCTGAAAAATCCGAAAGGTCCGGATCGCGAGATGAGCAGGTACACGAACAACCCGATGATGACTGTCGGTACCGAGTACAGTGTCTGTATGATGGTGATCACCCCACGTTTCCCCGCAAATTCCCGGAAGTGGATGAGACCCCCCAATGGTATGGCAATAAGCGTGGAGATTGCTGTCGCAGAGAGGGAAATAAACAGCGAGAGTGCCGTAACCTCCAGAAGTTCCGGGTTGAGTGAAATGATCAACTGGAATGCCTGAGTTATGCCATCAATGATCTCCTGCACTGCAACTCCCCCTCTTGTAAGGTACGTTTTGGTTGGAATAAATTAAAAAGAGAAGGTTATGCGATGACGCATGCCTCCATTTCTGCTAATCCTCCTGATCTCAGGGGTTGTTCCCATGTGAACCTGCTTTTATAAGGCGATTACACCTTAACGGTGACCACCTGTTTGAGGGCATCCGGCACACTACCGTATGCCTCAGCCGGTACAATCGGGGTCTGACCATCCGCATTGAGCAGCGCCTGGCCATCGCTGCTTATGAGCAGTTTTGTGAACTCATATCCCATATCCGGGGTTCTTGCACTTACCGGAACGGTGACTGCGTATATGATCGGCATTCCGACTTCGGTAACTGTCGTAGATCCCGAAGGGCGTTTCACCTGCATGGTCTGGTAGACTGACATCTTATTCGGATCGGAAAGGTCAATCTCTGACGGCAGTTTGATATACTTCAGCCCGCTCTGGACTGCGACGCTGCTGTATTCAAAAGCATAATCGACCTTTCCGTCCTTGAGCAGCGGGGTGATATCCGGTCCTGTAGGAGTTATCGTCAGTTTCTTTCCATCAGGTTCTGTAGTGGTCACATCAATTGTCCAGATATCCTTGGATGATGTCTTCTTGATCTTACTGTATTTTGTGACAAGGGTGTCGAAGATGAACGGGAAATTGTATTTTCCTTCTGCAAGTCCGATGGTCATCAGGGACCGGTACCCTGCCGGATCCGTTTTCGGGTCACTGATCGCGTAACTCACACCGTCGCGTCCAAGGATCATGTACCAGTTGTCCTTGTTGATCTCCTGTGCATATTTACTCTGATCCGTATAGCAGAGGACGATAGTGTTCTTTGCAAAGTTTACATAGGACGTTGCATTCAGCGGATACAGGTACTTGGAAATGAGTGAATAGTCCGCACTCGCCAGCACATCCGCTTTCTGGTTCTGCTTGTTTACCTTGTCGACAAGTGCGCCGCTGCCCCCGGAGAAGAGCTGGACATCCACGTCGGGATGCGCCTTCTCAAACATCTTCTCGAGCTTGCCAAACGAACTCTGCAGGCTTCCTGCATGGTACACCTTCAACGGGCGCGTCGCGGTCGCTGGTGTGGTGAAGTCCGCAGTCACACCTTTCGGAACTCCCGCCGTCATCGGCGTGAACAGTCCTTTCCCGTACTTGTCCTTCCCGTAATTGCCGATGTCGGTCAAGGTTTCCGATGAGATAAGCCAGTTGATGAAGTTATTTGACATTGCGATCTTATCCGGTTGCGGATTTGCAGGGTAGACCGTCATCACACTGTACAGGTTCATCAGGCTTGATCCCTGGGTAACGAGCGGCACAAGGTTCAGTTTTCCCTGGTATGCAAGGAACGTGCCCTCATCAGTGTAGGTATAGGCACCCTTTTCACTCGCCATCTGGAGGGTCTCCCCCATGCCTTTCCCTGCTTCTATGTACCAGTTCCCGGATTTCTGGACGTCCGTTGCATAGGTGTATTTCGCTGCCTTCCACACACTCTGTTCAGAAGTGTGCGTGCCTGAAGCGTCACCGCGGGAAACAAACATGACACCTGCTTTTCCTGCCTTACCCTGTGTCAGGATAGCCGTGAATGCCTCTTCGGGAGTCTTGCCCTTTATACCTGCGGGATCGTTGGCCGGGCCGACAATCATGAAGTAGTTGTAGGCAAACGTGCGCCGGTTCAGCCCATACCCGTCTTCGAGGAATGTCATCTCAGATGAGGGAGAGTGGACGAGCAGGACATCAGCGTCGCCCTGCTTTGCCAGTTCGATCGCCTTGCCTGTACCCTGCGATGTGATCAGGAGGTCGACGTTATACTTTGCCTCGAACTTCGGCTCGAGATAGTTGAGCAACCCGGTATCATACAGGCTTGTGGTCGTGGCAAGCAGGAGCTTTGGTTTTTCAGTAGTCACCGGCTTTTCCGTTGCAACCGGTGTTGTGCCAGCCTGGTTCTGCGCAGTCTGGCTCGGTGTTGTACAGCCTGCTATAATTACTCCTCCGATAAGGAGGAGGAAGAGCAGTATCACAATTGAATGTTTGAAAGAACGCTTCATAGTCATCAATCCTTTTGCGATCTAACTGGGATTTATTACTAGATATTATTTCTTTTTTGAATTTGTAAAATGAATTTTATTAACCAATTGGTAAACAGGTGATATACCAGCGTACACTATTGAGAAACGGAATGTAGGATAAATTGGGCATGAGCTGAATCGTTATTGGATTTCGCACTTTTTTGCGATCTCTTCAAAAATTGTGTGACCGAGGATACCCTCTATCTCCTGCAGGTACCGCACCTTCATGATCCCGATCATCATCCGGCTCCCCTTTGCGGTCGTCAGGATACCAACCCGCTCAGCACGGGTAACCAGTTCCTCCTGCTCCATCATCGCAAAATAGGGGAGCACGTAATAGTGGGGAACTTCGAGAAATTCTGCAAGCCTGCGGGTAGTCGGGAATTTTATCCGAATGGTGTTCTGGGTAAACGAGATGGTGATCGATCGTTCAAGCAGCTGGATCCGGACAGCTGCATCAAAAAGGACATCAACAGAGAGCGTGACCATGGATAATCTGTACGAGATTATTGGATGCACTTACATAAAGAGGGTTATTAAAAAATGGACAATTATTTTTTTTCAAGGGAAGGTTCAATTAATTACATCATAATTTCTGTCTATAAACCCAATTTCGAGATCACCGTTTCTTCTTCTTGTCCTCGGGCACGGGGTTGAGGAACACAACCTCTGCCCCGATGTCCTTTGCAACCTGCTCGATCTCGAACTTCCGGAAATGGGGGGCTTCAATCTGGATCTGCCCACCGGTCACTGCCATGATCCGGAACCGCGGCTCGTCCACGCCTTCGCCGACTTTCTGGCGTTCTCGCACATAGATCTTCATTTTCATCATCTCCATAGACAATCCGCGTTTTTATTTATCAGCCTTGTGCGGGAATGGAATTATCGTCTGATATACCAACTGGTTTACATTGGCTTATAACTTCCCATCGTGATACCCATAGGTACGTGAGGGAATATGAAGAAACGGCTTGAGTTACAGAGCGGCCTTATGGGCGAAACGCTGGTACGAAAGCACATGAAAAGGAAGCGGCCTGTAGAAGACCAGATCCGGATCGCACCGGAGCTGAACGTCGTCAAGATCGGCGGCCATGGCGCGATCGATTATGGTCGTGAGGTCATGTACCCGCTCTGCGAAGAGATCGGGGATTTGTCAAAAAAGCACCAGATCCTCGTGGTGACGGGTGGTGGCGGCAGGGTTCGCCACATCATGGACATCGGCATGGATCTGGGGATGCCTACCGGAGTGCTCGCGGAGCTCTCGGCAAAGATCTCCGAGCAGAACGCGATCATGGTCTCCATCCTGCTCTCGAAGTATAACGGGACACGCATCCATACCGGTGACCTGCTCGATCTGCCCGCGCTCTTAAAGCTCGGCATGTTGCCTGTCGTCCACGGCACGCCTCCCTATGGCCTGTACGAACACCCGGCCCGGAACGAGATGATCCCGCCCCACCGCACTGATACCGGCGCGTTTTTGATCGCCGAAGTGATCGGGGCAAAAAGCTGCATTATCGGCAAAAACGTAGACGGGCTCTATACCGAAGACCCCCGGGTCAACCCCGATGCTGACCTTATCAGGGAGATCACCGCACAGGAACTCAAACAGCTCGATCTAGAGGATATGGTCATCGAACCCATGGTTGCCAACCTGCTGGAAAATGCCGTCCACATACGGGAAGTTAGGATCATCAACTGCCACAAACAGGGTAATATCGAAAAGGCGATCAACGGGAAGAACCCCGGTACAATCATCCGGGCAGAGTAATACACCTCATCCATCTGCCATCCGTTAAAAAAAGAGATAGGATAGTATCACGCCGGCAATGACGACCCAGAGGATCTCACCGCCAACGAAGAGGGCGATAAATGAACCGGCACAAAGAAGGGCAAGCGGCCAGTCCCATGATATTCCCATGGCAAACCGGATGGTTACACTCAGGAGCAGCCCGACAAATGACAGGAGAATGCCATCGACTGCCCGCCGGAACAGGGGGGAACCCTGCAACCGGTCAAAATAGGGCTCTGCACCCACGACAATAAGAAACGAAGGTGTGAAGATGGCGACCGTCGCGATTACGCCGCCCCAGAACCCGTCTACGAGATAACCCACGAACGTCGCCGTGACTACGATAGGCCCCGGGGTCACCTGACCCAGCGCGATACCCGAAAGGAACGTTGTGCTATCCAGCCACGCATGTGCATCCACGACCTCATGGTACATCAGGGGGAGCGAAGCCAGCCCGCCACCAAACGCGAACAGGTCGACACGGAACATCACTGCCGCAAGTTCAAAGAGATTTATATCGAAGAAAAACAGCACGTCCCCCGACTGTATCTGTCTGAGGCGTTTTGGGTGCAGACGCATCACCACCAGGAATTAGTAACCCCATCAGCGCTGCACTCAGGATCACGAGGATCGGGTGCACCCCAAATAGAAACAGCACGGCAGCGATACCGGCAATGAAGGCATGCCCCCATTTTTTCAGCGATACCCGTGCGAATTTGATCGCTGCAGTCGCAATGATGGCGACAATGATGACTGCAAGCCCCCGGAATATCGAGATGACCGGCGGCAGGGAGGACGTCTGAAAGTAGAGTGCAGACAGTACCATCATGAGCACAAACGCCGGTAACCCGAATCCGATAAAAGCGGCGATCGACCCGGCAAGCCCGCGAATTTTCAGCCCTACGTATGCAGCCACCTGCATTGCCGTGGCGCCCGGTACTGCCTGGCACAGCGACACCCCGTTGTTAAATGTTGTATCATCGAGCCACTGCTCCCGCTCCACCGCCACCGAACGGATGTATGCTACCATTGCCGGTCCACCGAACGCTGTCAGCCCCAGCCGGAGGAATCGGGAAAAAATTTTGACGAGCGACGGGGTTGTTCCGTTCACACCAGGTGATGATGGGGTCAT
>JAPKXX010000054.1 GCA_026394595.1 Methanoregula sp.
CAGACCCGGAATGCTTTCCAAGCACGATCCGGCGCTTCCTCCCGATCATCTCGGGTTTTATCGATTCATAGGTGGACGGTTCACGCATCACGCCATGGGCATGGATGCCGCTCTCATGGGTAAACGCCATCTCGCCCACGACTGCCTTGTTGATGGGGAGCGGGACACCCGTCAGGCGTGAGACAAGGGAGGCGAGGTGGTAGATCTCTTCTTTCTTGATTCTTGTCTGATAGCCGTAGAGCAGTTCAAGCGACATGACAACCTCTTCTAACGGAGTGTTGCCCGCCCGCTCGCCAAGGCCGTTGACTGTGACATGGGCGCAGGAAGCCCCGGATTTGAGCGCTGCCATGGTGTTTGTCAGCGCAAAACCGAGGTCATCATGGCAGTGGATGGAGAGCGGTGCGATCCGTGCGAGGGGTGGGATGAACTCTGCAACCTTTTCCGGGGTCAAAACCCCGACAGTATCGCAGAAACAGAGCCGGTCAGCGCCACGCTCGATGCCCTTTGCAAAGAGATCCCGGAGGAACAGCTGGTCGGCCCGGGACGCGTCTTCACCTGATAATTCGACGATGAGCCCGCGCTCCTTTGCATGCTCCACTGCCGCATATGCCATGGCAGAGACCTGTTCACGGGTCTTCCGCATCTTTTTCACGATATGGAGGTCACTGACCGGGACAACGAGGTGAACAGAGTCCGCCCCGTAGTCAGCGGCAAGATCGATATCCTGTGAAAGCGCCCTGACATAGGTGCAGATCTCCGATGAGAGCCCGGCATCAGAAATGATCCGGATTGCAGCACGCTCACCTTCGGATGCTGCTGCAGAACCGACCTCAATTACATCGATGCCGACGTCTGCAAGTTTTGTGGCGATCTCAAGTTTCTGTTCAGGATTGAGCGAGACGCCGGGAGTCTGTTCCCCGTCCCGCAGGGTTGTGTCTAAAAATCGGATTCTATCGACGAATAAAACACTCACTCATGGCTGGCACCATGTATCAATGTTGGAAAAGAAAATATATATATGTGTGGTGAAGGGCAGGTACTGGAAGGCAGGTTGGTAGTTGAATGGCGGATTATGATCGTGTCCTGATGCCGACGGATTTTTCACCGTGGGCAGCTGCATCGGTCGAACGCCGCCTGGAGATACCGGGCATCCGTGAGGTGGTGCTGCTCCATATCACAACCCCCCGGGAACTCCGGGAATCCGATGTCTGTCCCATGAGACGGATCCCCTCATAACAATCTTCACGGTAAGAAGTTCCAGCCGGATGCCATGAATGGATATATGAGAGGGAAGAGCCAAAAAATAGAAAGAATATCCCGTCCGTTTATCGCATTCTCGTAAAATAGTCAATCCAGCCGAACAGAGCGTTCGTATGACAGCCACACCTTCACCTCCTGATTTCGGGGATCCCGCGCTCTTTATCAACCGTGAGCTGGGTTGGCTGGCGTTCAACCGGCATGTCCTTGATGAGGCACAGGATGAACGCCATCCCCTCTTGGAACGGGTGAAATTCCATGCAATCTTTGCCAATAACCTTGATGAGTTCTTCATGATCCGGATAGCGGGGCTCCAGCGGCAGTTGTCAAAAGGTGTGCTCGAGGCGCCGCCCGATGGCATGACGCCCGCACGCCAGCTTGATGCAATCCGGGCTGCCCTGATCCCTGTGCTTGCCGAGCAGGCTTCGTGCTGGAAAGAGACACTCCTCCCGCAGCTTGCGGCAGCCGGCATCCATATCCATGCGTTTGGCATGCTTGATGCGTCTCAGCAGGCAATGGTGCGAAAACTCTTCATCGAGGAGATCTTTCCTATTCTCACTCCCCTTGCCTTTGACAGCTCGCACCCGTTCCCCTTCATCTCCAACCTCTCCCTCAACCTCGCGATCATCATCAGGGATACCGAAAAGGAGTATTTTGCCCGCGTAAAAGTGCCCACCCGGCTCTTCCCCCGGCTCCTGCGGCTCACAAAACCCGACGGGACCGGGCACAAGGATGATACGGAGGCGCATTTTGTCTTTCTCGAGGAGGTTATTGCGGCAAACCTCGACCTGCTCTTTCCCGGCCTTGACGTCGTTGCAGCATACTCGTTCCGGATCACCCGGGATGCCGACCTTGAGATTGAAGAGGATGAGGCTTCTGACCTGCTCACGGCAGTAGAAGAGATTATGGAGCAGCGCCGGACCGGTAGACCGGTGAGGATTGAGGTGGACCGGTCAATGCCGGACCCGATCTGCCATATGCTTGAAGCCAAACTGGGCATTTCCCCGCCCATGCTGTATAAGCTGGACCAGCCTGTCGGGATGGCGGACATGATGTCGCTCCTCTCCCTCAACCGGCAGGACCTCAAGGATACGCCGTACATGCCGTCAGTCCCCCCGGAGATCTCCGAGGGAAAAGACATCTTCGCCGCTGTCAGGAAAAAAGACATCCTGTTCTACCACCCGTATGACAGTTTCTCTCCTGTCGTGAATTTCATCCGACAGGCAGCGCATGACCCGGACGTGCTTGCTATCAAGATCATGCTGTACCGTGTCGGCGCGAATTCCCCCATTGTCGCGGCACTCATGGAAGCCCGCGAGAACGGAAAGGCGGTTGCCGCGCTCATTGAGCTCAAGGCACGGTTTGACGAGGAGAATAACATCGGGTGGGCACGGCAGCTCGAACGGGTCGGGGTCCATGTCGTATACGGCATTATCGGGCTGAAAGTGCATGCCAAGGTCTGCATGGTCATCCGCCGGGAAAAAGAGGGAGTCAAGCGGTACCTCCACCTCGGGACCGGCAATTACAACGCAACATCGAGCAGGATATACACCGATTTCGGGCTCTTCACCTGCGATATGGACACTGGTGCAGATGTTGCTGACCTTTTTAATTTCCTGACAGGGTATGCCCGCATCGATGCATACCGCAGGATCTTTGTTGCACCGGTGACCCTGCGCACGGCAATTCTTGACCGTATCGGGAGGGAGGTTGCACGGCACCGGGCGCACGGCGACGGGTATATTGCATTCAAGATGAACGCACTTGTCGACCGCGAGTGCATCATCGCACTGTACCGTGCATCGCAGGCGGGTGTGCACATTGAGCTGCAGGTGCGCGGCATCTGCTGCCTGCGCCCCGGGATCCTGGGGATCTCAGAAAACATACGGGTGACGACCATCATTGGCAGGTTTCTTGAGCATGCCCGGTTCTATTATTTCCATAACGGGGGGGATGGCGAGGTGCTGATGGGAAGTGCCGACCTCATGCCACGAAACCTCGACCGCCGCGTGGAAGTTC
>JAPKXX010000107.1 GCA_026394595.1 Methanoregula sp.
TCTGTCACCGATTCACGGGTGAGCTTGGTGCCGTCGAGTGTCTCCCCGAATATTGCTTCGCCGGATTTGGGTTTCCGGATGTCACGGGACATGCTGACATACTTGTTGATTACGTAGGACATTCCGGTTTCAAGGTTCACACCGGTAAGGATGCATTTGGTGGTAGTGTTTCCCATTTCCACCGACGCTACGATAAAATAGGGTTTATTTTTGTATTCCGGGATCCTCATACCCGGGCCATGAACAATTTGAGGGGGCGGAGGACTTTCGACAATATGGGGTTTCGGTTTTATGAAGCGACTAAAAAAATTGGCGCACATAATATCCGATTTTGATTGTATCTCCTTATAATTATCTATTATGTTCGACGGTGCAGACTGGAGACTAGGAACACTGCTCCTGACCCGGTGCACACCCAGTTCCTTTGCCGTATATCCTGCAAGGATAATATCTGGAGAATCATCATTCAACTATGAACGACTCGGGCGTAAAACATAAACCCTTGAACACACCATAAAAGGGTAACGGCATTCAATTCTTTGCCATTGCGACTGCATCGAAAAATGGTGTACCGAACGTCGCACCAATTGCAACCGTGCAGCTTGTCGCTGATGATACCATCTGGATCGGGGACAACTATATGGTAAAGACCCTTGCCAATGTGAGAGAGAATCCCCACATGGCTCTCTATGTCTGGGACCCGGAAAAAAAGCGCTGTTACCAGATCAAGGGTGATGTAACAGTAAAGACAAGCGGCCCGGATTATGAAAAGATAAAAGCGCAGATCAAGGCGAAAGGGGCGCATTATCCGGCAAAGGGGTTAATCATTCTGAAGATCACGGAAGTATTTGATTGTACTCCGGGACCAACTGCCGGGAAAAAAATAGGATAACCGTAGTGTTTCTTTTTTAACGTTTCTTTTTTGACCGCTGTTTCAGGATCCGGGCCTGAATACCGTAGTAATGAGAAACGCCGATTGCATGGCACTGATCGAGACTTTCACTATCAAAGGAAACAAGGTCATTGGAATAGAGTGAATCGGGAGAACTCCTGCCAAGCACGCGGACACTTCCCTTGAAGAGTTCAAGATCTACGAGCCCGTTCACCCGCTCCTGTGTGGTATCGATGAACGCATTCAGTGCAGAATACAATGGTTCAGCTACAAGTCCCATATACGCCAGCTCTGACCACTTGTCGTCCACGATATGTTTGAAGGCAATTTCCTGCCTGCTCAGCACCAGACCTTCAAGATCGCGGTGAGCGGTGAGAAGGACGGTCGCTGCCGGATGTTCATAGTTTTCACGGGCTTTCAGTCCAAGAATCCGATCCTCAATAAGGTCGTTGCGACCTATTCCATGTGCTCCGGCAAGTACGTTCAGTTTTTGGATGAGGTCATATCCTTTCAATTTTTTTCCATTCAATGCAACAGGGACACCCTTTTCAAAACCGATGGTGAGCATTTCCGGTTTATCCGGGGCCTTTTGTGGTGATACCGTCCACAGATAGATCTCTTCAGGGGGGTGGTATGCTGGGTCCTCAAGCCTGCCCCCTTCAATACTCCTGCTCCAGCAGTTCTCATCCATGCTCCATGGTTTGCCCTTCTTCACCGGTATCGGTATCCTGTGCTCTTTTGCATACCTGATCTCCCAGTCACGAGTAAGGTTCAGTTCACGGACAGGCGCGACCACATCAAGACCGGCGCTGCGGATAATCACATCAAACCTGAGCTGATCATTTCCTTTCCCTGTGCACCCGTGAGCGACAGCTGATGCCCCCTCCTTTTTGGCAATTTTGACAACTTCCTCTGCAATCAGAGGGCGTGCAAGGGACGTTCCCATCGGGTAACCCTCATAGGAACCATTCGCCTTGATTGCAGGGAATATATGATCCCGTACAAATTTCTCCCGTGCATCGATGGTATAATGCCTGTCTGCAAACTTTTTTCCTTTTGCAGTCGCTGTTTCGATCTCCTCGTCCCGCTGCCCGACATTAACCGCAACGGTGACAACACGGGTATACTCATACCGCTCTTTTAAAAGAGGGATGCAGATGGATGTATCAAGCCCGCCGGAATATGCAAGAACGATGGTGCCTTTCGACATGAAATAATACCCAACAATACATGATGTTTAATGGTTAATAATCCCACTTTCTTTGGACGGGAGAATACCAGAGTTTAAAAAAATTTAAAAAAATTGATGGACTGAGATTATTGAACAGTTATTGTTCCTTTAAAAGCACCATTCGTGGTTGACATCCAGTCGTAGGATCCTGCCTTGTCAAATGTATAACTGAACGAGTCCCCGGTGTAAAGAGCGCCGGATTTAAAGAGGCCTTCATACAAACCGGTCGACTTGATCATATTTTCGCGGGCCATCATCTGATTTACCCATACAACTTTTGTTCCAGCCTTCACTATAATGGTGCCTGCAGGATCTACAGTATTATAATTGGTCATTTTAATGGTGACTACTATCTGAGGTGTCGGTGTCGCTGTTGGTTTTGCTGTTGTGTTAACAGGTGCCGGGGTTGCGTTGACGGCTACCGTGGTCGGCTCCGCAGTCACTACAGGAGTGGGTGCGACAGTTGGTGCAGCTGTTGTCGTTGGGGGTGTGGCAGGTTGCGTAGTACATCCACAGAGCAGAATCCCGACAAACAGGATCATCAAGACAACGAGTAATTTCTTCATGCATGTCTTTTTTGTTATTTCTGTATATAAGCATATTCAATTCTCATCAAATATTCAACGTCATCTGGGCCATTGAAAAGCCTTAAAGTCACAATTATTATAGTTTGCTCAATCACACAGAATAAAAAAGATAGATTTGATTATTTAATATGGGACAACGGGGAGAGTTTCTGGATCACCCTTTCAACCTGAGGGATGGAGGTCCCAATATAGTTGTCCGGCGAAAGTAACCGCTCGATATCCTTTTTTGAACAGAACCGGTTCACCTCATTATCGGCTGACAGGAGTTCTGCGAGGGGGCGCTGTTCAGCAAGCGCCTGCATGCTCGCTACCCGTACATGTTCATGAGCATCCTGTCGGTTCATGCCTTTTCTTGTCAGCTCGATCATCACCGCTTCCGACATATTACTACCCTGAAGGAACCCAAGGTTGCGTCGGA
Source organism: Methanoregula sp. (assembly GCA_026394595.1). Lineage (GTDB taxonomy): Archaea > Halobacteriota > Methanomicrobia > Methanomicrobiales > Methanospirillaceae > MVRE01. The sequence continues at coordinate 3,129 of JAPKXX010000107.1, forward strand.
TGGCTGCACGGTTGATAACAAGCCCGCGCACCACCGCAATCATAACCCTGATGCAATGATCCGTGAGGAGCGAAGATTCAGGAAAGAGCACCCGCTCGCAAGAAGAATTTGTCAGGTCTCGTTCGTCCCAGAGCGTATTATTAGCGAGCGCAGGGCCGACCGCGGAACGCACGATCCGCGCCAGTCCGCAGACCTGTTCGCTTTTGATCGGGTTGCGCTTGTGCGGCATGGTGGAGGAGCCCACCTGGTTTGCACCAAATGCTTCCTCCACCTCGCCGATCTCGGTCCGCTGGAGCGAGCGTAATTCAATCCCGATCTTATCAAGGGTTGTTGCAACGTTTGCGCAGAACATGAAATATTCCGCATACCGGTCGCGTGCGATCAACTGGTTGGATACGTCAACGGGAGCCAACCCAAGGATCTCCATCATGGTCGCCTGCACTTCCATACCCTTCGATCCCAGTGCCGCCTGTGTGCCTACCGCACCGGTCATCTGCCCCACCACAACGCGAGGTCGCATCTGTTCGAGCCGTTCTATATGCCTGCCAATTTCGCTTGCCCAGATTGCAAAGCGCAGCCCGTACGTAGTCGGCACGCCGTGCTGACCATGTGTCCTCCCTACACAGACAAGTGTCTTCGTTTCTTCCGCGCGATCAAGGAGAGTTGACAACAACGAACGCAGCTTTTCATCGATCAGGTTGAGTGCCTGCTTGAGCTGTAATCCAGTGGCGGTATCGAGAATGTCGTTTGACGTCGCACCATAGTGGATCCACCTGCCCGCGTCACCGCATACCTCGCTTGTTGCTCTGACGATTGCCATCATGTCATGGTTGATCTCCGCTTCGATCTCCTTAGCCCGCTCAAGTGATGCCCGCTGTGCATGCTGCCGGATCGCATCCGCAGCAGCCCGGGGTATCATTCCATGGATGGCTTCTGCCTGTGCCAGCGCAACTTCGGCAGCAACAATGCAGGAAAACCGGTTCTGTTCGTTCCACACGGCACGCATCTCGGGTGTGCCGTACCGTTCCTCGATGGGGTGGACTGGCATGTAAAGAGATCTGTGTCTTTTCCGGGACAATATAACATCGATCCCATTATTGTAAAAAACGGTGACTTCCCAATGGAATAAAGGGTGAAAAGACCTAGACCTATATAATGGACGCATTCGACGCCTTCTTCCCCTACAACGAATACCGCCCGCACCAGAGACGGATGCTCGAGTTCGCCGCGCAGTACGCCCGGGATGGGGGTATTGCGATGATAGATGCACCTACGGGCAGCGGGAAGTCAAGCATTATCGCGGCACTGCTTGCTGAGCGCAGGAACCGGAAGGTGCTCGTTGCGGTGCGCACAAAAAGCCAGCTTGTGACGTTTATCCGCGAACTTGCCCTGATCCGGAAAAAGCAGCCGAAGCTGCGAGTCGCATACCTTATGGGCAAGGCGGGGATGTGCCCGCTCAGCGGTGAAGGTGATATCTATCGCAGGTGTGAGGGGACTAAAACATTCTCCACATCACTGATGCGGGACCGGGCAGAAAAAGGGGCACTCATTCCATCAAAAGACTCCTTTATTCTCCAGCAGATCCGTCGCATGGACCGGGATCACCCCCTTATCTGCCCGTACTTCATCCACAGCAGGAGTTTTATCAAGGCGGAGACCGGGCAGGTCAGGATGGTACCGTCCACCACACTGCGTACCAGAGCAGAACGCGTCATCGAAGAAATGGTCAAGCCATCTATACTCGGGGAATTCTCCCGTGAGATCTGCCCGTATGAACTGATGATGCATGCCGCAAAGAGTGCGGATGTCATTCTTCTTAATTACCATCACCTCTTCGATCGAACCATTCGCGAACAACTTTACATCTCTATTGGCATTGAACCTCAGGATACCCTCCTCCTCATCGATGAAGCACACAATTGTGGTGACGCAATCCAGTCGATCGAGAGAGTAGAGCTTGAAGAGCGCGATCTTGAACAGTCATCCCGGGAGCTCCTTGCCCTGCGACGGCACCATAAGGGGGCAGACGCAATTCAGCATATGCTGCCACGCCTCACCGAGTTCATTTCCGGACTGAAAAATTCCACGGAACCGGAGGACTGGTTCGATCCCGAGATTTTTGATCGCAAGGTCATTCGCGGATCGCTTTATAAGGACATGGACGAAATCCTTGGGGACCTCATGAGCATCGCGGATGCAATACGTGAGAAGAACCAGAAAACAGGGGAGTACCGCGAGAGCGCAATCGAACGGCTGACTACATTCCTCTTCCGGCTCAATGATTCCGTCCGGAACCCCGCATACCTCACTGTATACCGGAAACAGGACATTGGGATAGTACTTGAGGTGCGTAATATCGATCCTTCCGCACCACTGCAGGATATCTGCAGTACGCATGCATGCTGCATCCTTATTTCCGGCACACTCTCTCCTGTAGAAAGCTTCAGCCGCTATCTTTTCGGAGATCTAAAAGTCTCAACTCTTTCGCTTCCTAATGCCTTCCCACGAGAGAACCGGCTTATCCTGTGCGCCGGTGACATCACGACTGCATTCTCCATGCGACAGAACCGGGAGAATAATACCCGTATCGAACAGTATATCCACACGTTTGCGCAACTTCCGGGCAACCTTGCGATCTATTTCCCCAGCTACCAAATCCTCGAACTTTTTTCATCGCGCTGTGCTCCATGTATCCACAAAAAAAATATATTTATCGAACCGCGGGAGGCATCAGATGCAAATACCGCACTTTCCGAATTCCTTGCGCTCCCCAAAAAGGGAAAATCGGGTATAATGTTTGCAGTCTGCGGGGGGAAGTGGAGCGAGGGGCTCGATTATCGCGGGGAAATGCTATCAGGGGCAATGGTAATCGGACTCCCTCTGGCTCCCTATAACCGTGTAAGAAGAATGGTGATCGATTACTTCTGCCGCAAATTCGGAAAAGAGGGGGAATTCTTAAGTTACACCCTCCCTGCAATCAACAGGGTCCTTCAGGCACTCGGACGGGTATTGCGCTCACCTTCAGACCACGGCGTTCTGGTGCTGGGAGAGCGGCGGTTTCTCGAACCAAAAATCCGTTCAGCCCTTCCGCAATGGCTCAAAGAAGAGATAATTGATTGTGATGTTGTTTCAATAGGGGAATTGGTGGCGAAATGGCAGTCGTAGGTGGTTCCTGCCGGTTTGGACTGTGGTTTGTCCATGTGTGGTGGAGCGAAAATACCATATATCATATCAGGTTTGCCACCACAGGCATTCCGGGTCAGGTGCCACAACCTATCCGCAAGTTCTGCACAGGAAAACCCGAGGATTTTTCATCCCTTTCAAGCATCGCCACCATGTCTGGTTCACTCTATAGCCGGATCTACCGCACGGTGCAGGATATTCCCTATGGAGCAACTGCAACATATGGGGAGATTGGTCAAAAGACCGGGACAAACCCACGTGTAGTAGGTCAGGCAATGGCACGCAATCCCACACCCCTTATCGTGCCCTGCCACAGGGTTGTCAGTGCCCATGGTATAGGCGGTTTTTCACCATCTGTTGATATCAAGGAGGCGCTGCTGTTGATGGAAAAAAAGGCGGTTAAGCGTACGGAAAAGATTAGGTAATATTAACCAGATGCATGACAAAACCTTTTAAAGGTCTTCAAATGAGGGTATTGAATCCCGGTGCTGTTGTTTTTGGATTACCTGTCACAGCAGACTTCTCTACGGTCTGCAATCCCTATGCAGTCTGCAGGAAGAAAAGCGCCGCAATGCGTTACCAATACTCAACCCAACAGGATCCCGACCGGATGAGAAAAACCAGGATCGATTTTTTTAAAAAAAATCTCTGGTTACAGCCATCAGAGGTCATAGAAACCCTGCACACTGCATCAATGGTTTTGGTCACCGTGTCAGGTCCGGAGGATCGGTTTCAGGCAAGTGGGGTAGTTGGATGAGATCTGCAGTAATATTGGTCGGCGGGGAAGCGCGTCGTGCAAATGGAGAGGAGAAATACTTTTTTACATACGGCGGAAGGACATTTATTGAACGCCTTATCAGCTCCCTCAACAGTGTCACCGATGAGATCATTATTGTCGCACGGGACCCTGCCCAATGCACACGGTTTTCCCATATTGACGGGGTCCAATGCATTACTGATATCAGGAAGGGGATCGGACCAATTGGAGGTCTGCACGCCGGTGCAAAAGCAGCGCGAGGGGAACTTGTGTTTGTTGCCGCATGCGATATGCCGTGTGTGAACCAGGATGTCGTGTCCTACCTTTTTGATGTAATAGGTGATTATGACGCGGTGATACCCTGCTGGAACAGGGAAATGTATGAGCCGCTTCATGCTGTCTACCGCCGCCCCGCCCTCATCTCGTTTTTTAATAATCACAAAGCCCGGTCACTGCGTGCGATGGTCGGGAACATGAAAACCAAATATGTTTCTGTTGAGGATTTGCGGAAATACGACAGGTCCCTTGAAACCTTCACCAATATCAACCGGCTTGATGAACAGAAAAAATTCGACAGCTGCAAAGATTAATTTTCGGATGTGGATCCGGCGCCTACCGGTAGGTGCTGACGGATTAGGTTCCTTTGGTGTATATATATATTGAGATCGTAACGTATTGTTGGACGAGAGACTATTGAGCCGTGGAACCACAGGATTCCAGCAAAACCTGGTACAACCTGCTAATAAATAAGTGCCCGGAATTCACCAGAAGGAGACGGCATGGATATCAGCAGTCATGTGAATGACGAGCTTGTACAGCTTTTTATTATCACCGCAGTAACTATTGGAGCGATTCTCCCCTCGATTTATTCCCTGACCCATGGCATCTTTGAGGTCTTCCCGTTTTTATATATCCTTTCCATCATCCTTGTCGTATATTTCTACCCAAGGTATGGCGTCCCTTACTCCCTTGGCATCAGTCTTGTGTATATCGGTCTGGTTTATTTCTTTGGTTCCCCCAATCTAGTCCAAATCGCCATCTCCACAATATGGTTTGTGATTTTTGTGGTGATGGGTATTGTTGCATCCACCTATGCAAACCGGTTACGGGACGAGGAGAAGAAGATACGGAAGGTCTTTGAGAATGCACAGGACGGTATATTCTGCTTTGAACTGCGCTCAATGCATATTCATGAGATCAACCCCATGTGTGCCCGTATGTTGCGGTACAGGCGCGAGGATCTGGTCGGCAAAGAACTTTCAACAATCTGGATAAACGAGACCGAACGAGACCAGTTCCTCTCCTGTGTCGAAGGGGGGGAGAAGCCTTGCCAGAAAGAGGTCGTACTAAGAGCAAAAGATGGTGCGCCTCACCGCTGTCTTATTTCCGCCATCCTCACCACAAACTATGTGGTTTATTGTTCTGCCATTGATATCACCACGCAGAAAATCCCGGATGATGAGATCCGCCAGACTCTCGAAGATCTTGAACGACAGGTAAAAGAGCGGACTGCTCATCTTGAGAAGATTAACGAAGATCTCAAAGCGGATCTTCTCGAACACCAGAAGTTTGAGGCTACAATTCTGTCAAGCCATTATGACGTCAATCATTCTGCGGAGGGGCAGAAATGAAGTGGCGTATTCTGGATCGCCAGATCTTCTGGAACTGTGTAATTGCACTCACGGTCTTGTGTGCTGTGTACTTTACCTTCTTCTCGCTTACCCGCGGTATCGTTGATGTTTTCCCGTTCCTGTATTTCCTGCCTATTATTCTCTTTGTCTATTTCTATCCCCACAGGGGTGTCATGTTCTCTCTTTTTATCAGCGCCGTATACATCCTGCTCATTTATTATTATGGGTTTTCTGATCCGAAACTGATCGCGGTATCCACGGCATGGTTTGTAATCTTCGTTACTATCGGCGTCGTGACCTCCTCATTCGCCGCTGGGCTCCGTGACGAAGAGAGAAAATATAAGCGGATCTTTGAGAACTCGCAGGCGGGTATTTTTACCTTTGACTGCCGCAACCTGCTTATCAAGGAGATCAATGATAAATGCGCTCAAATGCTGAAATACAAGCGAAATGATTTGGTCAATCGCGATCTCTCCGTAATCCTGCCGGAGTCTGTCAACCGGGACCAATTCATCTCTGCCATCAGACAGGTATCATCGACCGGTGAAGTGGAGCTCATTTTTCATACAAGGGATGGAACCGTACGTCAGTTTCTTGTGACCGCGACAATTGTCCCGAATTATACCGCAATCTGTTCTGCTATCGATATCACAGAACGAAAACTCGCCGAGAAGGTAATCCAGACAGCAAAAGAGGAACTGGAGATCCGTGTGCTGGAGCGCACGAGTGAGCTTACGAAAGCGAATGATGTGTTAAGGGAAGAGATCCAGGAACGGAAACGCTTTGAGGAAGCGATTCAACTGGCAAACCGGAAGCTCAACACGCTCTCTAATATTACCCGCCATGATATCCTGAACCAGATCACGGCACTGGTGATGTACCTCTCACTTGCACAGGAGATCACAACCGATCCTGTGGTGCGCGATCACCTCGACAAGATTGAGCAGATCACCCACCTGATCCAGAAACAGATCCGGTTCACCCGTGACTACCAGAATATCGGTACCAAGGCACCGCACTGGCAGAACGTGGGGCACACCATCGACAATGCGATCACTGACCTTCATCTTGGCAATGTTGCACTGGATGTAGACCTTGACGATCTTGAGATCTATGCTGACTTACTGCTCGAAAAAATCTTTTACAACCTTGTGGATAACTCGCTACGCCACGGAGAGAAATTAACACGGATCCGGTTTTCCTCTGTCCAGGATGAAACGGGTGTGGTTATCATCTGCGAGGATGATGGGGTTGGCATTCCTCAGCACGCGAAACAGAAGATCTTCAAACGGGAGTATTACCGCAATACCGGGTATGGGTTATTTCTGGTGACTGAGGTACTGAGCATCACGGGTCTGTCGATAAAAGAAACTGGAGAGCCCGGTCTGGGAGCTCGGTTTGAAATCCGTGTCCCATTAAAATTTTTCAGGTTTGGAAATCCGGGAGATGAGCAATAATTTCACCCTTTTTTTTATTTTTTTAAGGTTATCCTGCAATAACATCGCTCCTTTTTCCGAGACCTTAAATTGATATTTGTGGAGATTAAAGGGATTTTCATTGGATAAAATCGAAAATCCAATTCTTTATACATATTGGGTCTTCTTACATCGTAGTAACGCAACTATTTTTAATTCAACCAATCTGCACCTCTTTCAAGGTTATGAGTGGTAAAGAGTGCTGGGTTCAACACTATAAGTTTAAAAATCTCAAATAGTTCCTTGACATCAATTTTTCAGAAATCACGTGGATTTCAATATTTACCTGCCCTCTTCCCTTAAAAAATTACCCAACATTTATATACCAAAATAAGTAATAACGTGTTATACATTGTCATGCCCGGATTCCAGGCATAATTTTGAGGTGTAAACAATGAAATTCATGAAGAATGAAGATGCAGTATCACCCGTCATCGGTGTGATCCTGATGGTAGCCATTACGGTTATCCTTGCAGCAGTCATTGCTGCATTCGTATTCGGTATGGCAGGCAATATCCAGAAGACCAAGGTCGTTGCCGCGACGGTATCGCAACCAACTGCAAACCAAATCATTGTCACGTTCCAGGGCGGGCAGGATACTGCAACATTTAGTTTTGCCAATGTTTCAGTAACTTCGACAACCTGTACTGGTGTGATTACTTACGCCCCAATTTATCAGGGGGCTGCAACAGTAGGCTACTTGGGCAAACAAGTTGGGAATGTAACTGTAGCAACTTGTCCTGCTCTTCCTGCTGGTAGTGATTTTAGCGGTAGGGATCATGTTGTAGTAGCCGGTGTATTCACCGATGGTTCCCAGCAGGTTATACTTGATTCATATACCTAATTCCATCTTTTTTTAATTCAGGACATTACATTAAAACTGGAATTATTGAACTGTTCATCATTGTTTCGTGAATATTAATTTCAAACTTCACATCCGGTCACATACTCCATATTAGGCAGATTTCCCTTCGTCAAATGAAAATCGGCTCTGTAGAAATCATCTTTTTTACGTTCTTGGGGGCTAAAGCCCCCGCCACTTTGGCATCCCCCCTTGTGATATCTGGGGAAAATCGATCCAACATGGAACGCTAATAATGGAGGTTAGACAGGGATTTCTATAGAGCCTGAAAATCATCTAAATAAATATCATTTGCGTCCTAATGTGTCTGCCGGATATCTCAGAAAATTTTTGATTCTCTGAACCAAAAAAAGATTTTACTTTATGTGCAATCAGGTTACAGATTCGCAAGATAATGCCCGATCGGCTCCAGCGTCATCTTTTCCCGCTTGATCGCGTCGATGGCAAGCGCTGCCGCACGAGCAGCCTGTATGGTCGTGATATACGGGATGCTGAAATCAACTGCTGCCCGCATAATCTGGTAATGGTCCTGCCTTGATTGTTTGTCAGTGGGTGTGTTGATGATGAGCCGGATCTCCCCGTGCCGCATCATGTCGATGACATTCGGTGAGCCTTCCTGTACCTTGCGCACAAGATGAGCCTCCACCCCTGCATCATGGAGATAATCCACAGTACCTTCCGTGCCGTACAGGACCAGCCCGAGATCGCGCAGTTTCCGTGCGATTGGGATTACCTCGTCCTTCTGTTCCATATTTACGGAGACAAAGATGTTACCTTTCAAGGGAAGTTCATTGTCTGCCGAGAGGCATGCCTTGTAAAAGGCAAGCCCGAAGTCGTAGTCAATCCCCATTACTTCACCAGTGCTCTTCATCTCGGGACCGAGCATCGTATCCACGCCCAGTAATTTGTTGAATGGGAGCAGTACTTCCTTGACTGCGACATGGTGTATCTCCCGTTCGTGGTATCCGAGATCGCGCAGCTTTTTTCCGATCATCACTTTTGCGGCGATCTTGGCAATGGGAATGCCGGTTGCCTTGGAAACAAACGGCACCGTCCGGCTCGCCCGCGGGTTTGCCTCGAGCACATAGACAATATTGTCTTTTACTGCAAGCTGGATGTTAACCAGACCGATAACCCCCAGTCCCAGCGCGATCTTCCTTGTATGGTCCCGTACCTGTTCAAGAACTGCAGGAGAGAGAGACTGGGTGGGTATCACACATGCGGAATCTCCGGAATGGATGCCTGCCTGCTCGATATGCTCCATGATACCGCCAATCAGCACGTCCTCGCCGTCGCAGACCGCATCCACATCCAGTTCGATGGCGTTCTGGAGGTAGGAATCGATCAATACCGGATGGTTCCGGCTCACGCGTACTGCTTCCTTCATATACCGCTCAAGATCAGTCGCATCATGGACAATCTCCATCGCCCTGCCCCCGAGCACATATGAGGGACGGACAAGAACCGGGTAGCCGATCTTCTCTGCTTTCTGCTTTGCTTCAGATTCAGAATATGCGGATGTGTTGGGCGGGCTGGGAATTTTGAGCTGATCGAGAAGGATACTGAACCGGTCACGATCTTCGGCGATATCCATCGCATCCGGACTGGTGCCAAGGATTTTTGTGGACAACCCGATACGCCGGATCTCTTCTTCGATGGGGACGGCGAGGTTTACCGCATTCTGTCCACCGAACTGGACCATCACCCCGTAATAGTTGTCCTTTTTGAGAATGTTAGCCACGTCTTCAAGCTGCATCGGCTCAAAGAAGAGCCGGTCCGAGGTGTCAAAGTCGGTGGATACGGTCTCAGGGTTGTTGTTGACAATATGGACCTCAACCCCTTCCTCGCGCAGGGCTTTGACTGCATGGACAG
>JAPKXX010000083.1 GCA_026394595.1 Methanoregula sp.
AGATAACCGGGCGGGACGACTGTCCTAAAGAGGGGCAGGAGAAAGGAGCCCATGAACGCGATGCCAAAGATCATCACCGGGAAGAGGGCAAACGAGAGGCTCCCGAACATCGTGGAATGGACCCGCCACTCCTCCTTCATCATGGCGACAAAGAGATTAACCATGGGGACCTTTCTCCACGAGCGAGAGGAAGAACTCGTCGAGGTGCTCGTTCCTCCCCTTCAATTCCGCAACCGTGCCGGTATGGAGAAGTTTTCCCTTGTGCAGGATCGCAAACCCCGAACAGATCTCTTCTGCGATCTCCAGGATATGGGTTGAGATGAAGATGGTGTTGCCGTGTTTGACGTATCCGGTCAGGTAATCTTTCACCTTCCGCTGCATGATCGGGTCGAAGTTGATGAGCGGTTCGTCGATAAGGGCAAGCGCAGGTCGGTGGATGAACGCCTGGGTGAACATCAGTTTCTGGCGCGTGCCCCGGGACAGGTCCTTGCAGAGCACGTCCCTCTTGTCATTAAAATCGAGGAAATCGAACCACCAGTCGGCTTTTTTCAGGACATCAGGGATGTACCGCACCTCACCGACAAAATCCAGGTACTCGGTTGCGGTGAGAAAACTGGGTGGCGTTTCCTGTTCGGGGATGATCCCCACCCGCTCCCGGACACCGACGGGATCTTTTTTGACATTGATCCCCAGAACCGTCGCCGATCCTGCGGTCGGGCGGATCTGCCCGGTCAGCACCTTGATCATGGTCGTCTTCCCCGATCCGTTCGGCCCGAGCAGGCCATAAAGTTCCCCTTCACCGACGGAGAGCGATATGTTGTCCACCGCGATCACGTCGCCGAACTGCTTGACGAGCCCCTCGGCCTCGATAATACCCTGCTTCACGCCCATAAAGCTGATGTTATGATTCAAGACTTATAAGGTTATGACATGCCACAGTCCCGTGCAGGCAAACCCACCGGGCATCGTTAATTACTAGAGAATAAAGGACACATGGGTACTGATTATGTACGCAGCACGCATGAGTAATCTCCCGCCGTATCTTTTTGCACGGATCGACGAGATGAAAGCGGAACAGCAAAAAAAAGGCACAGATATTATCGACCTTGGGGTGGGGGACCCTGACCTCCCTACGCCAGCCCATATTGTTGCCTCTCTGTGCGAAGCGGCAAAGAACCCGGATAACCACCACTATCCCTCTTATGCAGGTATGCCGGAGTACCGCAGCGCTGTTGCAGAATGGTACAAAAAACGCTTTGGGGTCTCGCTTGATGCAGGAAAGGAAGTGATTGCCCTCATGGGTTCCAAGGATGGCATCGCCCACATCGCAGAAGCGTTTGTGAACCCCGGCGACTATGTGCTTGCCCCGAGCCCGGGCTATCCGGTGTACCGGACCGGCACCCTGTTTGCCGAAGGAAGGGTGCACGAAATGCCGCTAACCGCACAGAACAACTTCATTCCCCTGCTTGAAAAAATCTCAAAAAAAGTGGTAAAAGCAGCAAAACTCATGTTCATCAACTACCCGAACAACCCGACGGCGGCTATTGCACCCGATGGCTTTTACCGGGAGGTCGTTGACTTCGCATGCGAGCACGAGATTGTCATCGTCTCGGATAATGCGTATTCCGAGATTGCATATGACGGTTACCGCGCACCCTCATTTTTGGAGACGAAGGGGGCACATGAGGTCGGTATCGAGATGCACTCGCTTTCCAAGACCTACAACATGACCGGCTGGCGTATCGGAATGGCTGTCGGTAACGCGGAGATACTGGCAGGGCTCGGGCGGATCAAGACCAACGTGGACTCGGGAGTGTTCAACGCAGTACAGCAGGCAGCCATCACCGCACTCCGCGGGTCGCAAGACTGTGTTAAGGATGCCTGCGCTATCTACCAGGAGCGCCGGGATGTGCTCATCACCGGTCTCCGGAGCCTTGGCTTTGATGTACCCTCCCCAAAGGCGACATTCTATGTCTGGCTTCCGGTTCATGACTGCATGGCATTTTCGGCAAAACTGCTCAGTGAAGCCGGTATTGTTGCGACACCCGGAGTCGGCTTTGGCTCGAGCGGCGAGGGATACGTTCGGTTTGCACTCACACGCCCGGTTGCACGGATCAGGGAGGCGATCGAACGCATGAGGAGGCTTAACCTGTGAAACTTCCCCACCATCTCACGATTAAAAACAGCCATCTCCATATCAACGGTCAAGACTGCGTGGCGCTTGCAGAGAAATATGGGACACCCCTCTATGTCACAAGCGAAGACCGCATATGCGAACAGTTCCGGAGGTACAAAACAGCCCTCTCGAGCCGGTACCCGAAGGTGCAGGTGCTCTATGCAGCAAAAGCAAACGGTAACCTTTCCATACTCAGGGCGCTCGCAAAACTGGGTGCCGGTGCGGATGTTTTCTCATCCGGAGAACTCCACTGTGCACTCGATGCGGGCATGGCACCTGAAAAGCTGCTCTTCAACGGCAGCTCCAAGTCGCCAGCTGACCTACGGCTGGCAGTAGAAAAAGGCATCAAAGTCTCGGTTGACTCGCTCGATGAGCTCCACCATCTCGATGCAGCGGCAAAAGCAGCGGCAAAAGTTGTTACGATCGCCTTCCGCGTGAACCCGGCACTCGAAGTTCCGACCCATCCGAAAATCGCGACCGGTCTTGCTACCAGCAAGTTCGGAATCCCATATAAGGAGATCCCCGCAGCGTACAGCGAGGCGCTAACCAGCGAAAACGTAAAACCGGTCGGGCTCCACTGCCACATCGGCTCGCAGATCCTTGATACCGAACCCTTCGCCCGTGCTGCTGAAGTGATGATGCGGATCGCAAAGGAACTCACTGAGATGGGTGTTGCACTGGAGTTCATCGACCTTGGCGGAGGACTCGGCATCCCTTATCACCACGACACCGATCCCGCCCCCACCCCGGAGGACTACGCAGCAAAAGTTGTCCCTGTCTTCAAAGCCGGCATCGAGGCGTGCGGTATCACACCTGAACTCTGGGTCGAGCCGGGGCGCTCGCTTGTGGCTGATTCTACTGTGCTCCTTACCCGGGTCAACTCGACAAAATCTGCGCACAAGAGGTTTGTAAACGTAGACGCAGGCTTTAACCTGCTTATCCGTCCTGCAATGTATGACGCCTACCACGAGGTGATTGTGGCAAATAAGGCAGATGCCCCCCTGTCCACAGAATATACGGTGACCGGGCCAATCTGTGAGAGTGGCGATATCCTCGCACCGGACCGGAAACTCCCGCAGATTGCCGCAGGGGATCTCATTGCGGTACTCGATGCGGGGGCGTACGGTTTTGCGATGTCCTCGCAGTACAACAGCCGCCCGCGCTGCCCCGAGGTGCTGATCCACGGGAAACAGGTAGCGCTGATGCGGCGGGGCGAGACTATTGGCGATATCACTGCAGCCATGGAACGCCCTCCCTGGCAGCGGTAGCCGGAGGTGCGAGACCTGTGCTCTTCCACTACGCGCTGGTCGATGACCTCATAAAAAAAGAGGAGTTCGAACAGCGGGTGGAAGCAAAAATAGAAGAGTGCGGGGACCTTATCGACGAACCGACAGCTGCGATGCTCGTGGTTGGGGAACTGGGCAGGGCGCACGTCAAGATCGGGGGGCTGTCGGGAAAATCCAGCCTCTTTTCTTTTTTCGGGAAAGTCATTGACAAAACTGAATTGAAATTGTTTGATCGGGCCGATGGTGAGAAGGGGGCTGTCGCGACCCTCCTGCTCGGAGATGATACCGGGACTGTCCGTGTGGTGCTCTGGGACGAGAAAGCAGGTGCAGTTGCAGAGATTGCTCTTGGAGATGTTCTGGAGATTATCGGGCGCCATTCAGGAAAAAGTACACAAGAGATCTATGCGCTCGCGCTGCGGAAATCAACCTGCGATATCTCGTGTACCCTCCCCACGAAAGGGACAGGAACAGGCAGCCTGTCCAGCGAACCCGTTGACCTTGATGCAATCCTGCTTGCTCTGGATGAGCCACGGGCATTCACCCGCAGGGACGGGACCACAGGAACGATGGTGGAAGCAGTGATTGGCGATGTACAAGGCACCGCCCGTCTTGTTGCTTGGACGCCGGAAATCCTTGCCGATATCCCCTTAGGGACCCCGGTCCATATTACCAGCGCAAAACCAAACGGAAGGGGTGAGGGGCGGGCATACAGCCTTGATGAGAAGAGCGCAGTTGCGATCACGGATTCGCAGATCGCTATCTCCTTCACCCCTCTTGGTTCCGTGACTGATCAGGGCACTTATTCCGTAACAGGGCAGGTGAAAAAGGTACAGGAGCCGCGTGCGTTCACGACCCGGAACGGCCGTGCATCATGGGTGAGAAACATCACGATGAGTGATGGTGTCGATGACCTGAAAGTCGTGCTCTGGGGTGAAAAGGCTCTCATCCGGGTGCTCGCTGGTGACCGGATCACGGTGTATCACGCTACCGCAAAGCCCGGGCGCTATGGTGAGATTGAGCTGAGTGCTGGGAGAGAAACGGCAATCATGATCCCGGAAGCCAGCCCCATAGAAATTGTTTTTGAGGGGACGGTGATCATGAGTAAAGCTGGTACCTTCATTGACAACGGGAATGAAAGATACCTTCTGGACAAAACCGATCTCCCCCGGTGGCGCGAGATACGGGTGACAGGAACGGTGTCCGGTGACAGGATCAATGTCAAAACCTGGGAACCATTACACCAGTCCTTGGAAGAAATTCAAAAAAAGGCAAAAAAGCTGCACAATACTTTGCTACCCTGATCTTGTTTCACTTTCACGCTGCACACTCCGAGAGCATATATGCGTGGGTTTAAAATGTTCTTGTGCCATAGGAGATGTTACATAAAATGGCTGAAAGATCATTAGAGATTGAGGATTTACCGGGTGTAGGCCCGAGTACGGCAGAAAAACTCCGTGAAGCCGGATATCTCACTGTTGAGAGCGTGGCGACCACATCACCGGCTGAACTCGCCGAGATCACGGAGATCTCCGAGTCCACTGCAAAGAAGATCATAAAGGCGGCACGTGAGAAGGCGGATATCGATGCATTCAAGACCGGAAAAGACATCTTTGAGCAGAGAAAGGAAGTAAAAAAACTCTCGTTCCGCGTCCCGGACCTGGATACCCTGATGGGCGGGGGAATAGAGACACAGGCAATCACCGAGATGTATGGTGAGTTCGGCTCAGGCAAAAGCCAGATCGTTCACCAGATGGCAGTCAACGTCCAGCTCCCCGAGAAGGAAGGGGGACTGAACGGCAGCGTGATCTATATCGATACAGAGAACACATTCCGTCCTGAGCGTATCGAGCAGATGGTGAATGGGCTTGGAATCGACGGGCTTGACCCGCAGGAAATTCTGAACAACATTCACATCGCACGGGCACATACATCCGATCACCAGATGCTCTTGGTGGAGCACTCCCGCGAGCTGGCAGCTGAGTTAAAAGAAAGCGAAAAGCCGTTCAAGCTCTTTATCATCGATTCCCTGACCGCCCACTTCAGGGCAGAATATGCCGGGCGCGGGACGCTCGCACCACGCCAGCAGAAGCTGAACCGTCACATGCATGATCTTTTCAGACTCATCGATGAGTACAATGCCATTGCACTGGTCACCAACCAGGTAATGTCCAACCCTGCAGTCTTCTTCGGGGACCCGACAAAGCCGATTGGTGGCAATATTGTGGGGCATACTGCAACCTTCCGCATATACCTGCGCAAGAGCAAAGGTGGCAAACGTATTGCGCGCCTCGTGGACAGCCCGAACCTCCCGGAGGGAGAGGCGCCGTTCATCGTGGAAGAGGCAGGTCTCAAGCCTTGTTAAGAGCACTCCTGACCGATGTGGACGGGACTATCAGTGATGGGTCCCGCCAGATCAATACCAGAGCTATTGATGCAATCCGCTCGCTCCAGGATAACGGAGCGGAGGTGGTTTTTGCGAGCGGAAACACCTCATGCTTCATGGATGCTCTCTGTAAGATGGTAGGCACCCATGGAACCTTTATCGCGGAGAACGGCGGTGTGTTCCGGGTTGGCTATACCGGCACCCTCCATATTAAGGGGGACCAGGCTGTCTGTAGGAACGCATTGGAACGTGTTCAGTCCCATTACCGGGATCGGGGTATTGAGATAGAACTCTACAGCCCTTCTTACCGGTTTGCCGATCTCGCGTTTGCCCGGACAATACCTGTCAATGATGTGAAATCCCTCCTGAAAGATTACCCTGTCCAAGTGCTCGACACCGGTTACGCAATTCATCTGCAATCAAAGGGGGTGAACAAAGGGACGGCCCTTGAATCACTTGCAAAAGAGATGGGCATTATGACATCGGATTTCCTTGCCATCGGTGACTCACTCAACGACATCCAGATGATCAGGACTGCAGGTGTCGGGGTTGCCGTAGCCAATGCCCACCCTGATGTAAAGGCTGTAGCTCAGTATGCAACAGAAAAAGAATATGGAGAGGGGTTTGTTGAGGCGGTTAAAAAATATCTGCCTTATTTTCTGGCAATAAAACGATCGACAACAATATAGTCCTTGATGTCTTTTACTGCCTCGAATGGGATCACCAGAAGCTTGTCATCCTCCATCGTATAGCCGTCAGTGACAAATGTCTGGTCCGGGTGGATGATCAACTCGATAACCTGGCCGGAATCGAAATCTATCCTGATGTTTTTGAGAGTTCCAATAAGCTTACCATCATTGCTCATGATCTTTTTACGTGAAAGGCTGCGGGCAAATACACGAGTCATAAAAAAATTGACGACGTATTAATATTTAAAGTGTTCTAAAAAAAGGGGAATAATTCGGGGGAATTTTCAAGGATGGGGAAAACATATCCGTTATTTGAACATTTCAGCGGCCATGCTGATATCAGAACCCCTGACAGTCTTTCTCCCCGCATGGTCTGACATCTTTTTCGCTTCTCTGGCAAGGAATGCACCGTACTCCTCCATGAGATCAGCAAGGGTTGTTGTCGCATCGGCGCTGACGCGCCCAGCACCGGATTTTTTCATGATCCTTTCAACAGCAGAACGGGATAATTCAGTCATAATCTTCTGTCCCTCTCCTGTAATCAGTTTTCAATGTATAAAAACATCCTATGATATGTTCAGAGTGAGGGGAAGACCCGAAGGATATCAGACTGGGTGAGGATCCCAATCGGTTTTCCGTCTTCAATAACGATCAGCCGCCCAACCTCGCGCTCCTTGAACCTGCGCACCACCTCAAACAACTTCGTGCTGGACGGGGCTTCGACCACATCCGTTGTCATCACGGCAGATACTCTGGTGGTCAGCGGCAGGTCATTCTCGATTGCCTTTGAGATATCGCTCATCGTAACGATCCCCTTGAGTTTGCCATGATCGATAACAGGTGCACCATGGATATGGTGAGCGTTGAAAAATGCGACGGCATCGCGGATGGTTTCTGAGCTCTGCAGCGTCTTTAACGGCGTGCTCATGTAGTGTTTGATGGGCTTTTTGGGAAGCGAGACTATCTCGGATGTGGAAATGAGCAGGGACTGCCCGGATTCGTCCTTTCCGAATACTTCGCCTTTGATGACCAGCTTATTGACCGGGGTGGGGCCGATGGTGATCTGGTCGCCGATCTCAAAGAGCTTGGCACTGCCGGACAATTTGATGATCGCATGGCAGAGATCAGGATGGCAGAGCGTGATAAAATCGATCTCTGTCGCCTTGGCGCCTTTTACGACTTCCCCGTTCCGGCTGATGCTGACATCATAGTCTCCCTCTCCAATACTCATGTTCAGCTCTTTGTAGGCAAGGGCAGTAGGAATATACCCCCCTTTCGGACCGGGCACGCCATCGACAAGCCCGATGGTCTTCAAAGCCTGCATCTGGTTACGGACGGTACCGGGATTGCGGTGGATCACCTCCGCGATCTCCTCCCCTTTGATAGAGCGGGAATGCTGGTGATAGAGGGTGATGAGGGTAATAAGGATGTCTTTCTGGATGAGGGATAAGTCCATAACGATAAACCGTATTACTCTCCATTAATATATAGGTTTGAGATACGTGGAGTTTGAACGACTGCCGACAGTGCCAACCGCGGATGAGATCCTTGACAGGAGTTTCCGTCGTGCGGCAAAGAAGATGAAAGAGAAGCTTAACAAGGAGAGGGCAAATGAGGAATTTGTCAGGGCAGTCAGGGCAGCGGTCCATGACCGGCTTGTGTACATTATCAGGGGATTTCCGGAGTTTGACAAACTCCCGCAGTTCTATCGCGAACTGACTGACATCCTCTTTGGGATCGACCGGATCAAACAATCCCTTGGGGCAGTCGGCTGGGCTGCAAAGCATGCCGGTATGGTAGGAGGTGAGCTTGCCTGGCAGGCAAGGAAGTCAACGGACTCTCTGGGTGTACGCAAACGGGCGGTCGCCCGCATCGCATCTATTGTCCACCAGATTGACAAAGATCTTCGGTTCTTGAACGAGGTGCGGAATGTTTTGCGGAAGCTCCCGCATATCGATGATTCGTTCACCATCGTCATTGCCGGTTACCCGAATGTGGGGAAGTCATCCTTCATCCGCAGGGTCTCAACTGCAACACCTGAGATTGCGAAGTACCCCTTCACGACCAAGGGCATTATTCTCGGGCACCGCACCATCGGGCGTGGCCGTGTCCAGTTCGTGGACACTCCGGGGATCCTTGACCGCCCGAACGATGAACGCAACGCGATCGAACGTCAGGCGCTTTCGGCAGTGATGAACGTCGCTAATGTGATCCTCTTCATTGTTGACCCGACAGAGCACTGCGGATTCCCTCTCGAGGTGCAGCTCCACCTGCTCGACGAGGTGAAAGCAATGGTAGCTGTCCCGCTCGTGGTAGTGGCTAATAAATCCGATATCGGAAAATCAGAGGAGTACCAGTCGATGTCCACGGAAACCGGGGACGGGGTCGGTGATGTGCTTGACCTTCTGCTTTCATATCGTCCGCCACCTACCCGAAGGATACAAGAGCCCAGCCAAGCGCAAAACCAATAAGGGTACCACCGTTAAGCGGTGGGAGCCCTGCCTGGGGCCGTCCTGAACTCACAAAATACAGGAGCACCGCGAGTCCTGCGAGTGATCCTGCGATCGCCCCGAGAGCCGGCAGGTTGACAAACCCAAGCACCCGATACCCTTTGATAAAGACGTTGGCGGATACGACGAGAATCGAGGGCATGATAAGGTCTCCCATACCCATGACAAATGCCGCGCGCTTTCCTCCTTCTTCCAGCTTTCCGATACCCTCGCGTATGAACGAGTAGTCGCGTCTTTTGGGGATAACAAACAGGATCGGTATTTTGAGATCGATAACGCCTTCGGCAAGCGTGATCATGTGTTTTGTCTTGTACACCGAGATCGCATCGTAGACCGCAAGAAGGACCAGTAGGATTACCACCGGGACGATATCAAGTGAAACACCGAAGATGGATGCAACGCCGGCAGCGATGAGTACCCCGAGCGTATCGATCACGTACCATTCAGGGTATTTATAGAGCAGAACGGTTGCACAGATGGAGAGCGCGAGCACCAGCAGGACTGCGACATCTGTCTGGCCCATTGCGGAATAGACAATCGCGGAAAATATGTAGCCAAATGAGAAAAAGATGGAGACCGCGATCACCAGAGCGATAATCTTTTTTAAACCGAACCTGATGAACAGGAGTAAGAAACCGGTAAAGACCAGCAGGATGACTAAGAAGATGCCGATGTTTGCCACTGATGTCGGGTCCTCGAATGCAGTGATGCCGGCTTCCTGCACCAAAGGCGAGAGAGCAAGAGCCCCGATCTCGACGAGGATCAGCAGCAGGGGCATGGCAAGGAACGGGATGAGTCGTTTAAAGTCCATGAGGTGTCTCCAGCTATAGTTAGCTTAATTACTACATCTCCATCATCTAAAAGCATGGAGATACGTGAAATCTTTATCGATATCGTCCTCACGGTGGTCATGATCGTCTCCACCCTCGTGCTCATCCTTCGTTTCTGGCAGGACCTCACCATTGCAATTGCCGCGACCCTGATGATGCTTTCTCTGGGAGGGCTCTTTCTTTCCATGCAGGTCAAGGTCAAGCGGCTTGAACGCAGCGTGATCTCGCGTGAGCGCATGCTGCGCACCAATCTCGAAGAGATCTCAAAGAGAATGGCACAGAAGCACGACATGGCAATCACCCACCTCGATGAACTGATCGGTGAATATTCCAAACGGGTATACCGGTAATTCCGCTCCTGCGGTCAGGGTCTTTCATGGGCGTCGCACTTCGGGATATCGTTCTTGACTATAAATCACCGGTGACCTGGGACGCCCTCCAGGGTGTGGCGGCGATCGATGCCAACAACGCGCTGTACCAGTTTCTGACTATCATCCGTCAGCCTGACGGCACACCGCTCATGGACCGGCACGGACGAGTGACCTCCCACCTTTCAGGGATCCTCTTTCGCATGGCGACCTTCATGGAGAAGGGGATCAAACCGGTCTTTGTTTTCGATGGCGCTCCTGCCGAACTCAAACAGGCAACCATCGAACAGCGCCGCAAAACCCGCATGGATGCCGGAGAGCGCTGGAAAGAAGCGATTGTCCGTGGGGATGAGAAGGAGGCATATAAACAGGCGCGGGCATCCACACGTGTTGATGCGGAACTTGTCAGGGCTTCACAGGACCTCCTCAGGCTCATGAGGATCCCCTTTCTTCAGGCACCGGGCGAGGGAGAGGCGCAGGCGGCCTATATGGCCGCAAAGGGGGATGTGCGGTATGTGATATCGCAGGACTATGACACGCTTCTCTTTGGCGCACCCATTCTTGTCCGGAACCTTACGGTGAGCGGGAAGCGAAAAATCCGGGGGAGGACCGTGACCGTGAACCCCGAGCGCATCATACTCTCAGACCTCCTGAACGGAATACATCTCACCCGCGAGCAGCTCATAGAGATCGGCATACTGGTGGGCACGGATTTCAACGAGGGGGCGGCAGGGATCGGCGCGAAGACCGCCCTGAAGCTTGTGCAGAAGGGTGAATTTGTAACAAAAATCAGGGAAAAACTCCCGGAATTTGACCCCGCACCCATCACCGAACTCTTCCTTCATCCTCCGGTAACAGATTCCTATGAGCTTGCATGGGGAAGACCTGACGTGGAGGGCATCGTGCAGCTGCTCTGCGGAACCTACGATTTTTCCGAGGACCGGGTGAGAAAGGCACTCGAAGGGTTTACCGTGAAAGCGAGGCAGCGTACTCTTGAGGGATGGTTTTAGGTCATTTTTGGATCCTTTTACCCCTGCAGGAGGAAAAGAAAGCGTATAAACGTACCGGGAATGAATTGTTTAGTGTGTTTTCATCCCTCATATATGCAATTAACTTTTAAGGTTCTGGTTGATACAACATATCCCTTGATTTAGGTGGTCTGATGCAGCTTGTATCCTGTAAAAAGAAATACGATAATGAGACCCAGAGGGCTGTCCCGCTGAACGAGACACTATCCCGCATCGAACCAAAAGTCCCTGCCGCGGGGATCACCCGTGTTGCCGATATCACCAACCTTGACCGGGTCGGCATCCCGGTCTTCTCTTGCATCAGGCCGACTGCACAGGACGGGGCGATCACGGTATACAACGGCAAGGGAGCAACGGTCGAGGAGTCGCGGATCTCGGCGATCATGGAGGGGATCGAGCGCTATTGTGCAGAAGTGCATGATCGCAGGATTGAGCTTGGATACTATCACGAGATGTTCGGAAGGGGGAGGATTGTCGATCCTAAGGATCTCATCCTTTCGCCGGATGCTGACCCAAACCAGATTCTTCCTTGGGCACAGGGTTTTGATATTGCAAACGATGAGCCTGTCTTTGTCCCTGCACATGCGGTCTTTCACCCTTTGCCCCATAATTACCGCCCGCTCTTCCGATCAGGCACCAACGGTCTTGCTTCAGGAAATACCATGGAGGAGGCAATCTTCCATGCCCTTGCTGAGGTCATCGAGCGGGACGCATGGTCGCTTGTAGAAGCGTCCCGAAATACTGGACCGGCGGTGGTGAACATCGAAGATCCCCTCATCAACGAGATGCAGAAGAAGTTTGCCGATGCAAAGGTCGATGTTATCATCCGTAATATCACGTCAGACATCGGCATCCCGACCATGGCGGCAATCGCCGATGATGTGCTCCTTAAGGATCCCATGCTGCTCACCATGGGCATCGGTACCCATACCAGTGCGAGGGTTGCTGTGATGCGGGCACTTACCGAAGTGGCACAGAGCCGCCTCACCCAGATCCACGGTGCCCGGGAGGACACAACGGTCGCACAGGTGCGCAAAAGGCTGGGGTACGACCGCACCAAGCGGATGAATGCATACTGGTTTAAGGATAACGGGACGGTCGATTACAGCACCATAGGATCATGCGACAGCGACGATTTTCTCAAAGATATCCACCGTATGATTAACGCCCTGAAAAAACAGGGCCTTGACCGGGTCATCGTCATTGACCTGACACGGGATGAGATCGACATCCCGGTTGTGCGGGTGGTGGTGCCCGGGCTTGAATCTTTTGCGATGGACGGGGAACGCCGGGGAGTGAGGGTGAAGTATGCACAGGATCACGGTCTTTCTCGGACCAAGTCTTGACCCAAAGGCAGCGGAGAGAATTCTCCCCGCCACGTATCTTCCTCCTGCAAAGCGCGGTGACCTCCTTGCTGCTGTTGACGACGGGTATAGCATCATCTGCCTGATTGACGGGGTGTTCCACCAGGAATCCGCGGTTGCCCATCGCGAAATCCTACAGGCGCTAAAAAAGGGCGTACGGGTGATCGGTGCATCGAGCATGGGTGCGTTGCGTGCGGCGGAGATGGACACCCTCGGAATGGAAGGAGTCGGGGAGATCTACCGGATGTATAAGAGCGGTGAACTCGTCTCCGATGATGAAGTGGCACTGATCTTCGACCCGGTCACCTTTGCTGCACTCTCAGAACCGCTGATTAATATCCGGTGCACCCTTACAATGGCAAAAGAGCTTGGTATCATTGATACGGCGGCGCATGACGCTCTTCTCACTGCTGCTCAATCCGTATTTTACCCGCAGCGTACCTATACACGAATCGCAGCTGTTGCGGGAGATGCCGTCGATCCTGAGATGAGGGGACAGTTCCTGTCGTGGGTCAAGACGGGGGCGTGTGACCAGAAAAGGGATGATGCGATCGCTGCCCTGCACTATCTCCAGCATATTGCAGATGTATCGATCAAGTAGAGAATCAGTGGATTGTGCACCTTCTGCCCGAAGGGATTCTTCGATATGCGACAACAGAGCGCGGGAAGATTTCCATCAGGAAATCTGTAAAGGCAGGTACTGTCCCTACCTTTCTACTTGGGGCAGGTTGTACCCAATCAGCAGAAATTATTCCACTTTTTTCCAGACATAGGCAAACCGCTGGAACGCGGTGAAATGCCCGAAAATACCAAACATGACAAGCAGCCAGCCAAGCCATGTAATATCGTAAATCCCGGCAGGGAAGAGCAGGTCAATACTACCAACCGCCATGATCAATACAAGGCGATCTGCCCTTCCGAGAATTCCGCCATAATAACGCCCGACTCCTACTGCCTGTGCCTGAGTACCAAGATACGATGCCATCAGTACACCGGTGAGCGCGAAGACACCGATCTGCCACGGTACCATCCCTCCTGCAAAGATCCCGGTTATGATGAAGATGTCAGCATACCGGTCGACTGCATGGTCAAGGAAATCACCACGCAGGCTCTGGATATTCATCTGCCGGGCGACTGCCCCGTCCATTGCATCGCAGAACGCATTGAGGACGACGGCAACAATTGCCCAGAATTCCATCCTGAAAAAGAAAAAAATCCCGGCGGCAGCCGAAGCAATGAGTGCAGCAAGGGTGAAGAAATTCGGGGTGACTCCGCACCTCAATGCAACAGAGACCAGCGGATCGAAGTAGACCTTCACATGGTGACGGTACTGATCAAGTGTCATTGCCCAACCTCGATAAATTCAAGCCAGTCTATTGACCCAAAAGACCCGGCAATCTCTCCTTTAAGGAATCGTTCGATCTGGTCACTACAGTAAGATATATCACGACCGGTCGTATCAAGCTCAAAAATCGCCGAGGCATCGAACGACTCCACGGTTTCCACGAGGCAGACACCCATTGCCTCAGCCTCCGCATTTTCCCGTATCTTTTTCTGACGGTATTTCCGTTTTTTTAACCGTGATTTCAGCTCATCCGGCCGGCACCGGAGCACGACAATCCGGTCACAGGGGAGCAGGTGGGCGAAGTGCCCTTCGACAAAACCATCCACTGGTTCAAACTCCTCAGCCCACCGCTCATCATCGATCACGTGGGTATCACGTTCCTCGTCATCCCCGATAATATAAGGACGCACCGTATCAATGAGATGGACGACGCGGTACCCGCGGCGGGCGAGCTCATCGGCAATCATCGACTTTCCGGTGCCCGGGGTTCCGGTGATACCACACATCATAACTGGTTGATTGCATTCACGAAGCGATCGTTCTCCCAGTCCTCACCGATGCTTACCCGGATATAATGATCGGGAAGCCCGGCAAACCCCCTGCACGAGCGGACGATAACACCCTGTTGTGAAAGCTTCTCTACCACCTCATCACTCGTGTGCGGGGAAATGTCTATCATCATGAAATTTGCATCAGAGGGCAGGACCGGAAACTTCACCTTATCTGCAAAACGCTTTCTCCACCGTTTCACCTGCACAATATAGCGCGTCATGTGATCCTGGTCACGTATTGCCCCTGCTGCTGCAGCAGCAGAAACCATATTCACGGTGAACGGGGTGCTTGCACGCTGGTAAAAGGGGACTATCCATTCCGGTACGAACGCATAACCGATGCGTAGTCCTGCAAGCGAGTGCACCTTGGAGAACGTCCTGCCGATAATCAGGTTGTCGTAGGTTTTGAGGAGCGGGAGGTAGTCGTAATCAGAGAATTCGATATACGCGTTATCAAGGAACAGGACACCCGAAATCCCCTGCAATACTTCCTCTACTACCTCAACCGGTGTGGCGTTTCCGGTAGGGTTGTTTGGCGAGCAGATAACGGTGATCTTCGCCGTTTTGCCCACCTTGATCAGTTTTTTGGGGTCTACAGCGAAGTCTTTTTTCCTGGGCACATTAATGATCTTTGCACCCTGTGCGACTGCGCTCAGCCCGTAAAAGGAAAAAGTCGGCGTGGAAATTGCCACCGATTCGCCGGGTTCCACAAGGGTGCGGATCAGTGTTTCAATGACACCGTCCATTCCAACACCGGTGACGAAGTGATAGGTGCCAAAGCGACCCCGAAGGGCATCTGTCAGGATATCAACCCGCTCATCCGGATACCGGTTCGCATGGCGGAGGGCTTCTTCAGCCGCCGCGATTGCAAGCGATGAGGGGGGCTCCGGGTTCTCGTTGCTTGCAAGCCGTGCAATTCGGTCAATGCGATAATCCCGAACGATTTCGTCTGCCTTTTTTGCAAAGACGTAGCCGCCCTGCTTATAGCACGACCTGACCAAGTGCTCCATCGATCACCCCGACGACGCGGTCGATCTCTTTATCGGAAATGACAAGCGGCGGGACCAGCCGCAGGTTTCCGTCAGCCGCACAGTTGACAAGGACGCCCTGTTCTGCGCATTTCTTCTGGACTTCTGGACATTTTTCTCCAACCGAAATCCCGATCATCAGCCCACGGACGCGGGGGTTGTATTTCGCAAGCCCAGTTTTGAACCGCTCCCCTTTCCGGCTTATGTCTGGCAGGATCTTTTCAATCACACCTATGGTCGCTAATGAAGCTGCGCATGCAAGCGGTCCTCCGGCAAATGTGCTGCCGTGCTCGCCTTTTTTGAACTCGAGCCCGTCACGGGCAAGGAGCGCTCCCATCGGAAACCCGCTTGCAATTCCCTTTGCAAGGGTGATGATATCGGGGACAACCTCCGTGTGCTGGATGGCAAGCCATTTTCCCGTACGTCCCATACCTGTCTGCACCTCATCTGCGATCATAAGGGCACCCGAATTATCGCACACCTCACGTATCCTTTCCAGAAATCCAATGGGAGGGATGATGACGCCTGCCTCACCTTGTATTGGTTCGACCAGGACACCGGCAGTATCATCGTCCACTGCTCTTTCCAGTCCGTTGGGATCGCCATACTCCACAAAGGTACACTGAACTCCCAGCGGTTCGAATGGTTCACGGATCGCGGGTTTATGCGTCACCGCAAGGGATCCAACCGTCCTCCCATGGAATCCATTGGTGAACGCGACAAACTTCTTTTTGCCGGTTCTCACCCGGGCGAGTTTCAGGGTGCCATCGATCGCCTCTGCCCCGGAGTTCGAGAAGAACGCCTTGTGCATGCCTGTAATCTCCACGAGTTTTTTCGCGAGATCCCCCTGGTGAGGCACGTAATAGAGGTTTGAGCAGTGGATGAGCTCGTGCGCCTGATCGCAGATCGCTTTCACGACAGCGGGGTGGCAATGCCCGGTGCTGCAGACTGCAATCCCGGCAACACAATCGATGTATTCCCTGCCCCCCGCATCCCAGACCTTTGCACCCTTGCCTCTCACGATCGCCATCTCCCGCGAGAATGCCGGCATAAAGTAGCGTTCGTCAAGGTCTTTGTAGATGGTGGTGGTATCCATTTCAATCACGATGGTTCGTTACAGGAGAATTTTTCTTCTGACATGTTATTCATATTCAATAGTCGCCGGGGGTTTTGCCGTAATGTCATATACCACCCGTGCAACACTCGGGATGTCTGCGGTGATCCGTGACCCGATCCGCGTAAGTCTTTCGAACGGGATTTCGAGCGGATCAGCGGTCATGCCATCCCGGGAGTTCACCGCACGGATCGCTACAATCCATCCATGGATCCGGTTATCCCCTTTTACCCCGGTCCCGAGACCGAGGAGTGCGGCAAAGCACTGCCATGGGCGGTACTCTTCTACCAGTTCATCCTCGACAATCCAATTCGCCTCGCGGATAACGGCAACCTTCTCCCGGGTCACCTCCCCCAGTACCCGTACTGCAAGCCCCGGGCCCGGGAACGGCATCCGGTGCTGGATCTCCTTTGGGAGATCCAATGCTCCTGCCACCTCCCGCACTTCGTCCTTGTAGAGGTCGCGGATCGGTTCGATAACCCGTGAAAATTCCATGTGGAGCGGCATCCCTCCAACATTGTGGTGGCTCTTTATGCCCCCTTCACTCTCGATCCGGTCCGGGTAGATCGTGCCCTGCAGCAGGCATCGGGCCCCCTGCTTTTTTGCCTCACGCTCGAAAACCCTGATGAACCGTTCGCCGATTGCCTTGCGCTTGGCTTCAGGATCGGTAATGCCCTTAAGCGCGGCCAGAAATTCATCGCCTGCATCCACGATCTGAAGGCGGATACCGGAAAAGATCGTCTTTATCCGGTCGGTCTCGCCTTTGCGCATCAGGCCGGTGTCAATGTAAATTGATATAAGCCGATCACCAATTGCACGGGCGGCGAGGGCAGCGCAGACCGAACTGTCGACACCACCGGAGAGGGCCATTACAACCTTGTCATTGCCTGCAGCAGTTTTGATCTCCGCGATTGCCTGAGTGATGAATTTTTCCGTATTAACCATGGTACTCTGCCCCGTTATTTCGTCCGCTTGTTCGCCCTGCATGCTTCGACAAACCCGAGATAGGGAGGCGAAGGACTTGTCGGGCGTGACTTAAACTCAGGATGGAACTGGGTGGCAAAGAAAAACGGATGATTGGGGAGTTCGACGCACTCCATCCGGTTCCTGTTGGTTGCTGAAAAGACCAAGCCGGAATCTTCAAGCCTGCCAATAAAGCGCGGGTTCACCTCATACCGGTGCCGGTGCCGTTCCGTGATCACCTTCTGCCCGTACAGCTTCATCGCAATAGTGCCCGGTTTAATTTCTGCATTATAATCGCCCAGACGCATCGTCCCGCCAAGCTCCACGAGCCCTTCCTGTTCGGGCAGGAGGGCAATCACGTGGGTTCCCTCACCTATTTCCTCGCTGGTCGCATCCGTGATTCCGACCACGTTTCTCGCATATTCAACCACACAGAGCTGGAAACCAAGGCAGAGGCCAAGGAACGGGACGTTATTTTCGCGCGCAAACCGGATCGCTTCAATCTTCCCTTCGATACCGCGCTTGCCAAACCCGCCCGGGATAAGGACTCCATCATAGTCCTTGAGCTGACACTTCTCGTAGCGTTCCGCGTCCATCCATGCAATCTTTACTTCTGTAGAGAGCGCCCTCCCCGCATGCTTGAGGGCTTCCTTGATACTGATATAGACATCTTCAATCCCGTACTTGCTGACGATTGCAACCGTCACACGATTGGTATATTCCCGGGTCACAAGCCGGTACCAGCTGGTATCCACTTCCCGCTGTTCGAGGTTCAGGTGACGGGAGAGAACATCGGCAAGTCCCTCCTTCTCCATCTCCATGGGAACCTCATAGATGTCAGGTACCGTTGCGGCACTGATCACTCCGCTCTGCGGGAGATCACAGAAGGCGGAGACTTTGCGTTTGGTCTGGGCACCGATCGGGCGTTCGCTTCTCCCAACAATGATATCTGCATAGAGCCCGAGCTCCCGCAATGCCTTGACCGAGTGCTGGGTAGGTTTTGTTTTGAGATCGCCCATTGTGTCCGTTGGGATAAGGGTGACGTGGATCAGGACATAGTCATGCTCCGGCACCTCTCCCCGCATCTGGCGGATCGCCTCGAGGAACGGCATACTCTCGATATCCCCCACCGTTCCACCCACTTCAACCAGGCAAATGTCCGCCCGTGTGCCATCAGGGAACTCTTCCTCAGCTGCCTGCCTGATACATGCCTTGATCTGATCGGTGATATGGGGAATGATCTGTACGGTCTCTCCAAGGAAATCTCCGCGGCGCTCCTTATCTATCACCGTGCGGTATACCTTGCCCGTTGTGATATTGTGAGGTGAGGTGAGCTCGATGTCGAGAAACCGCTCGTAATTGCCGAGGTCAAGGTCCACCTCACTCCCGTCCTTGAGAACAAACACCTCCCCGTGCTGGGCCGGGTTCATTGTTCCCGCATCGATATTCAGATACGGGTCGATCTTAACCGCAGTGACACGGTACCCGCGATTTTTCAGGATGCGCCCCACTGATGCCGCTGTGATGCCCTTGCCAAGACCACTCATCACGCCGCCGGTAATAATGATGTATTTCACGCGATCTCCCCGTTTGTTTTATCATGCGTGTGCAATCCGTATTATTGTTATCATCCCGCCGTCAGGACAATAAGGAATGATTCGGGCAGTATCAGCTCATCAGATCAGGAAAAAATCTTAAATTTTAACTTACAATGTATGAGCATGCAATTCCGACAACTGATTACATTCATTTTCATATGCGCTGCCTTGTGCATCGTGATGCAACCTGTAGCGGCTGCCATTGATAATGCAACGAGTTATTACAATGCTGCTGAATACTTGCTCCAAAATGGTGAATTTCAAAGGGCGGTCAATTTGTTTGACAAGGCGTTGACTGAAAACACAACGATGATGGAGAAATCTGGCACTATCATCTATATTTATAGCGATAAAGCCGGCGCCCTGCTCCAACTCGAAAGGTACGATGAAGCACTTACTACCGCAGATCAGGGTCTGGCGATAGATAACACCTATCCGGTTTTATGGAACAACAAAGGGTATGCACTCTATAAGCTGGGTAAATCTCAAGATGCTGTTGATGCTTATGATAAGGCAATCCAAAAGGCAACCAGCATCAAAGAATCCCTGAACAAATCTGCTGGTGAAACTGATTCCCTTGTTGATTCCCTTCCCAAGTATTTGACCAACAAAGGCGATGCCCTTTATGATTCAGGACGCTACCAGGAAGCAATCGATACCTACACAAAAGCGCTTACTGAGGCCCCGGGATACACCCGGGCAACTGAAGGACTCGCCCGTGCACAGCAGAAAGCCCCTTCGTTATCACCGGCGATGATCATCGCCGTGATTGCGATTGTCGCTGTCGGTGGCGGTGCCGCTTATTATGTACTGAAACGGAAACCAACTGATGATTCTACCGGTAAAAAGAAAGGGAAGGAAAAATAATCGTTCATTATTTACAGGTACCCTATCTTTTTTAACCACCCGTCACTGAGCTCGTCGTGGTTGCCTTTGCCGGTATCATTATGATGATTTATTGGTTATTACTGAAAACGCCGCCGATGTCCTCGAAAGCAGAGTCTTTTCTCCATTGTCCGCCCTCACTTCTCCCTCCATAAACGCGACGCGGCGGCCCTTCCTGATCACCCGGCCCTCAGCGATAAGTACCCCCTCCCGGGTACCCCTGATGAAACTGGTCGATTCCGAGATTGTTGCAATCCCTTCATAAGGGGAGAGCATGGGAGAGATGGCAAGTGCCATCGCCTCGTCGGCGAGTGCCGTGAAAATTCCACCCTGAAGCCAGCCGACGCCATTGCACATATCGGGTCGAACATCCATGCGAAGCACGGCCTTTCCTGCTTCCACACTCACCACATCGATCCCCATCAGGCAAAAGAACGGGTTTGCCAGCCTTCCCTCTTTTTTAACCTTTTCAAGATACGAGATCGTCATTATCAGAGATCTGAAGCGCCGGACGATGAACGTTGCCATGGGCATGTTGTGCAATTTATAATGCACCATACCTCATGTACATTCATGCAGAACGATAAGACCCAACAGATGCTTGCCGACCTGATCTGGCTCAACGCCCTGATCGCAACCGAACTGATCCAGGTGACTGAGAATACATCCGCCATCCTGCGCAAATCCTCCCCTCCTGAAAGTTGCCTGCGAGATCATAACGCGCTGCGGGAAACCGCACTTGCGATTGCGGAAAAATACCGTACTGATGCCGCCCTTGCCCGTCACCTTAAAGGACACCAGTAATGTTATTCATGGACGCATACCACAAGTACAGTATGAAACTCCTCGTCGCCATTGCACCGGAACAGTACAGGGACGAAGAACTGGACGAACCGGTCGCAGTGTTTCAGAAATCGGGGATCGGATTTGACATAGCATCCACAAAAACCGGCACCTGCTCCGGGATGCTGGGCGGGAAAGCACAGGCAGTACTCACCTTTGACCGTGTTAACCCTGAAGCATACGCAGGTATCGTGATCATCGGGGGAGCGGGCTCCCCTGCTTTTCTCTGGGGTAACAGGGATCTCATAAAGCTGGTACAGATATTTTCTGCTGCAAGAAAGGTCGTCGCTGCCATCTGCTTATCACCGGTGGTGCTTGCACGGGCAGGAGTCCTGAAAGGAAAAAAAGCAACGTTTTTCCGGACACCTGAATCGTTTGCGGAAATGAAGGCCGGGGGTGCAGCCATTGTCGAAAATCCCGTCGTAACAGATGGAATGGTCATCACTGCAAACGGTCCCGCTGCTGCAACGGCATTCGGAGAGGCTGTTGTTGCTCGGCTGAACCCCTGATTATACGAATCCACCATGAACGTCCCCCCTGAGATAAGGTACAGCATAATAATTCCTGCTTATAATGAGGAGGAGCGGATCGCACCGATGTTCGACCGGATCGGAACGTTCGAAGGCGAATTTATTGTCGTTTGCGACGGGGACGACCGCACTCCGGATGTTGTCAGAACGATCGCTGCTTCGCGACCGGATCTGAACATCCGGTGCCTTCAGTTCCCCCGACGATTAGGCAAAGGCGGGGGGGTAATCGAAGGAATGAAAACGGCCCGGGGCAAATGTGTTGGATATCTGGATGCCGATGGATCAACTGATATCGGAGAGATGATGAATCTGTTTTTACAGCTTGCTGCGTATGATGGCGCAATCGGATCGCGCTGGGTCAGGGGTGCTGTACTGAGGGTGAGACAGGGCATACTCCGGCAGCTGGAGAGCAGGGCATTCAACCTGATCATCCGCCTCCTCTTAGGGCTGCGCTATCACGATACCCAGTGTGGTGCAAAGGTATTCAGGAAGCAGGCGGTTTATTCTATCCTTCCCCACATGATATCGACAGGGTTTGAGTTCGACGTGGAGCTTCTCTGGAGGTTGAAACAGAAAGGTTATCTGGTGGGAGAATTTCCCATCGAATGGCAGAATACCGGCAATTCACATGTCCAGCGGCGTGACATGATCAGAATGCTTGCAGGACTCTGGAGAGTGCGGTTCGGCCGGGGGATACCATGATTCCCGCCACACCTGAAGAGCAGAAGAAAGAGGCGTTCCGGCTGTTTGAAGACGGCCGGTACCAGGAGTCCCTGAACCTCTGCATGCTGGTGCTCGCCGCGAAAAAAGATCAGCCCGTGGAGATCCTTGCTGCGACGAACCTGTTCTACACGGGAAAACTGGAAGATGCCGAAGTGTATTTCCGCGACCTTGCCCAGAAGATGCCGGAATCCTCGTACGTCCACAGCTATCTGGGAAAGGTGCTCGAAGCCCGCGGTGATGACGGGGCGATTGCCGAGTATGCTATTGCAGTCCACCTCGATCCGACCAACCAGGACGCCCTGCGGAGTTATGCGGAATACCTTGTCTCACGGAAAGACTACCGAGGGGCAGTCCCGGTCCTCGAACGGCTCCTCCAGCTTGGCAGGAAGGAAAGTGACGCAAAAAACCTTGTCCGTGCACTTATCGAGATAGGAGAGCCGCAGAAAGCGCTGGATACCCACCGGCACCTTCTCGGAGAACGAACGCAGAGCCACGAATACCTTGACGCCCTCATATGCTCACAGCAGTACCGTACAGCAGCACAGACTGCACTTGAAGGGTACCGCACGTCAAAAGATCCCGCAATCCTCCGGAAATATCTTGCTGCCCTTGCACAGTACGACCGTGACTCTTCCCTTGATGCGTATGCATTGCATGCACGTGATACGGATGACTGTGACATCCTTGTCGATTACATCCTGCTGCTCGCGGCTTCTGGGGATCAGAAAAAAGCCCTCGAAATGTGTGAAGTATTACTATCCCGAACAAACCGTGCCAGTCACCGGCTCGTGGTATGCGATCTGCATGCGACACTGGGAGATACCGGGACAGCACTTGCAGGATACGAGCACCTGATTGCCGACGAGACCAAGACAAAAAACGACCTTGAATCCCTTGCAAAGATTATCGGCAATTACCGGAAGTTCCTCCGTTCAAAAGTCCCGGAACCAGAGGCGCTCACCCGCTTCCTGTCGGTTGTATCAAAGGATGTCAACATCGCAAGCCTGCTGGAGACGGCAAGGTATTATGATGATATAGGCAACAAAGGCGAGGCGAGGGCATGGTTCTACCGTGCATACCGTGCGGACTTTTTAACAGGGGGACTGGAATATGCAAAGTTTCTTGCTGCCCATACAGAAGAACGCGAATGCGAGAAAGTCCTGTTGTATGTCCTCAACAATGTCAAACGCTCAGCTGATCTCCACCGGGTCGTGGCTGTCGTTGTCGACGAAAAACAGACGATGCACCGGATGCAACGACTGATGGATCATGTAATCCGCAGGCTTGAGGACCGCAGGTCGAGCCTGAACTCCCTGGGGCTGGAACTCCTCGCCATTGCCCTTTTCATCGCTGCACGTCATGCACTCGGGGAATCGGATTTTGCAGGCTGCAAGCGCTTTTGCCTGCAGGGTATCGATGTACTGCCCGTTCACACAAAGGCAATAAAGCTGGAGGACTTCCTGAACCTTATAAGGTCATGCAAGCAACAATCGATTGCAGACCGGCCGATCATGGATCTGCCACAAAGGAAGCGTCGGCAGATCCAGGTGCCGGTGGCACAGCAGATCAGGGACGAACTTGACCTTGACGACCAGGAGCAGAAAATTGTTGAATTTCTCCGTTCACATAAGAAGGCATCGGAAATTGAACTGCGAAAGGCGCTCAATACCCGGAGGGTGGCCGGTATTATGAACCGGCTTATCCAGAAAGCGGCTGCAAAGCATGTGATGATGATCGAGAAGAAAGGGCTCGGCGATGACGGGGAGGTCTATGAATATGTCGGAACCTGAACGGATGGACAGGACAAAACTGGAGAGCATCAATATCATCAATGCGCTGCGCAGGGGTACAGTACCCGGCAGCGGGCTTGAACGGATCGCGGTGGGTCTCGATGTTGAGGAAGGTGTGATCGGAAAACAGCTGGATTATGTCGCACAGGAAGGAGGTGACCTGAAGTTTATCCGGGGGGATTATGGCAGCGGAAAGACGTTCCTGGTTGCCCGTGCCCTTGAGATGGCGCGCAACAAGGGTTTTGTCACATCTCATGTTGTTATCTCATCGACCTCCCCTCTCTATAAACTCAAAGCGCTCTACCAGCAGGTCTGCGCAAACCTGCGCACACAAGAAGAAGAGCGCGTTATAAAAACAATCGTCGATAACTGGCTCTTTGCTATCGAGGAGCGGATCATGGCAGTGAGCGGGAGCGGGATCGAGGACGCGGCGCTCGAAACGGCGACCGAGCGTGAGATTGAATCGGCGCTCGCCGGGATATCAGAAATGAACAGCGCCCTTGCAGCAGCGCTGCGTACGTATTACCGCGCGAACAATGCCGGCGATTTTCAGCTCGCCCAGTCCGCGCTTGGCTGGATTGCGGCAGAACCAAACATTGGCAGGGATTTCAAGGCAAAAGCGGGCATAAAGGGCGATATCGACGATACTATT
Source organism: Methanoregula sp. (assembly GCA_026394595.1). GTDB lineage: Archaea > Halobacteriota > Methanomicrobia > Methanomicrobiales > Methanospirillaceae > MVRE01. Next base: position 24,657 of record JAPKXX010000083.1, read on the forward strand.
GCACTTATATTCCTGAGGGGGCTTGTCACCGTGATGCAGGGTGCCGGCTACAACGGGCTTGCGATCGCTGTTGATGAGATGGAGACCACCCAAGCGCTGCCAAAAAACCAGCGCGACAAGGGGTACCAGACACTGGTGCATATTATCGACGCCCTCGACCGGGGCGATATGCCGCGGTGCTTCTTTTTATTCACCGGCACCCCGGCAATGTTTGACGGTTCCCGGGGCATCCGTTCGGTTCCTCCGCTCTATGACCGGATCAGCGTCGTGCAGACAGACTCATTTAAAAACCCGCGGCAGCCCCAGATTATCCTCTCAAAATTCGACACAGCGAAACTTGAGCAGGTCGCGCTGAAAATGGTCGACATCTACGCACAGGCGTTTACTGAAGTGGACCGGGAACGCATATCCCACCGTTTCATCAGGGCTATGATTAAGAAAATAACCAGCCGTTTCGGCGGGCGTGTTGATGTCATCCCGCGGATCTTTTTAAAGGAATTTGTTGATGTGCTGGACAAGTGCGAGCTCTACGAGGCGTATAACCCGTGGGAGACGTATGAGTTTGACGCAGAGCATCTCAAAGGGGAACTTAAAAAAGAAGAAGAAGCGGTGATGGTGGTGGAGTTCTGATCCGTCATTGGTTCCGCCACGTTTAATGTATGGAGCATCCAAGGTGATGGTATGAGACGGGCGCCGGTTGTAGTCATTGCAGCCCTCATCCTCTGTTGTACGGTACCGTGGGTAAGCGCAATCTCAATGGAGATTAACGCTTCACCCATCCAGGCACACATTGGTGATACCGTCACCCTTACGGGTACGGTTTCGGGATTAAAGACGATCGCCGTCTACCTTTTTGTCACCGGTCCCGACCTTGACAATCGTGGCGTTACCCTCGAGAACCTGAATATTCCGGCAGGACGGGGGCTCTTTACCACGGCACCGGTCAATCTGAATGACGGGACATGGGAATATGTATGGGACACATCGGTGATCCTGGGCACCATCAACCCCGGCACCTATATGGTCTATGTTGTGAGCACCCCGGTTGACCGTCTCCGGTTTGCCAAGGGAGAATATGCAAAAGCTGAGGTTGAGTTTATTGATTCGGATATACCGGCAAACGAGGTCCCGGTTGATGCCCTCGTACCCATTGCCGCACTTTTCATCGCATTCTGCGCGGGGACTTTTCTGATCCGGCGAACAAAATAAACCGGATATTCTTTTTTCCTGAAAAACCGGGGGAAAAATTAGCGTGTTGTGCGGCGGATCCGCACAGATTCTGCATGGGCAGGGAGCCCTTCCGCATCCGCGATGGTCTCAACAATGTCCCCGATTGCCTCCAGACCATCCCGGCTGATCATCTCAACCGAAGCGGTCTTGCAGAAGTGCTGCACGTCAAGCCCGGAATAGGTTCTTGCATATCCTGCTGTCGGGAGCACGTGGTTTGTGCCCACCGCATAATCCCCGCAGGCAACCGCCGAGTACCGCCCGACAAAAATT
>JAPKXX010000064.1 GCA_026394595.1 Methanoregula sp.
ATCTCTGTAAATGAGTTAACTATATGCCAATTATTACGCAATAGCTAGTGATTGCGATGGGAAAGGGAAAGAAAGAGCGCCAAAAAGATAAAAAAACAAAAAATATCGGCGATTGCAGTCTTGATGGAGATGAACTGCAGGGTATCGAAATTAATAACACACACTCCATTGACGCAATCAAAACCCTTCTTGCAAAAAGCCGATATATGCAGCTCCTTCTTGCTCTCACTCTCATCGGGGCATTCCTGCGCTTTTATAATCTTGGCTTCAACTCGCTCTGGCTTGACGAGGCCTCGACATATACCCTGTCCGTGGGTTCAATCCCCCAGATCTGGGAGGCAACAGCTGCGGGGGAGTTCAATCCTCCGCTGTTCTATTGGGTAGAGCATATAATGCTGGTGTTCGGGAATAATGAAGTAATACTCAGATTTATTCCCGCTTTGCTCGGAGTCCTGACCATTCCGCTGGTATATCTTGCGGGCAAGGAATTTATCGATCGGAATGTGGGAATTATTGCCGCGGCAGCGTTCGCATTCTCTCCGTTCCTGATCTTCTATTCACAGGAAGCGAGGGCATACTCGATGATGCTCTTTTTTGTCACCTTCGCGATGGTATTTTATTTTAAGGCCCTGAAGACCAATGATGTAAAAAACTGGGCACTTTTTGGCGTTCTTTCTGCACTGGCATTCTGGTCCCATTTTTATGCAATGGTTGTTATCGCAGCCCTTGTCCTGTATGCCCTTGGCATGCAAATCCAGAAAATCCGGGAGGATATCAGAAATCTCAAACCCATGGCACTGGCAATAGCGGCATTCACCATCATCTGTCTGCCTCTTATTATCGTCACCATCCAGCTCTTTGCCAAAAGGAGTGCCTCTGCACCAACATTCGGTATTCAGGGTTTTGGAATCATCATCGAGACCTTTAAGCAGATCTCCGGTTTCTCCGAAATTGCGATGTACGTGCTTGTCATGCTGTTCCTTATTGGAATAGTCCAGGCATTTCTCATGGATAAAAACAAAGGGATTTTTCTCGTTTGGGTAACTGTTCTTACATTCGTTATCAGTTATCTCCTCTCATACAGGATTCCGATGGTACCCCGGTACCTCCTCTTCATCAATATTTTCTTCTTTATCGGGATTGCGATCTCGTACAAAATGTTCTATTCGCTCATAAACAACCGTGCGGTTGTATATGGTTTCATGGCATTTCTTTTGATTCTCAACGCTTCGTTTCTCATGAATTATTATTCCGGATATTCTAAGGATGACTGGAAAGGATTTTCAGGAATTATGCAGAAAACGACGAATCCGGGAGATTTTGTCGTCCTTGTGCCAGGGTATATCTCCCAGCCATTTAATTATTATTATTCAAATACCACTGACGGGACATTTGAATTCAGTGCTGACACAGCAAAAGATCTTGATGCAATAGATGCGCAGAGAAAAAATAACAATGCCGTGTACTTTATTGTAACCGGCGACATCTATTCCGCTGATCCAACCGGCGATGCCCTTGCATGGCTAAAAGAGCATACAAAGCAGCTCGGGCAGGATACCGGGATTGCCGTCTTCGTCTCAGGCTCATCAGTGTGATGCAGGTAACCATGTATGACCTTTCGGTGATCATCCCCACCTTCAATGAAGAAGCAAATATCCGGAATATCGTTACTGAAGTGGATGACGTTTTTTTAAAAAACGGCCTTCATGGTGAGATCCTGGTGGTCGACGATAACTCTTCCGATAGTACAATAGCGATAGTCAATGAACTGAAAAAGACGAATGATAACGTCAGGATCCTTGTTCGCGAGAAAGACCACGGCCTCTCCCAATCTGTTGCTGATGGATTTTCCTGTGCGTCTTCCGAAGTCTTTGTCGTAATTGATGCTGATTTTTCCCACCCCCCGGCGCTCATCCCGAAAATGTATCATGAAATCCGGGCCGGCAACGATGTTGTTATCGGCAGCCGGTATATGGAGGGCGGGGGAATTAAGAAGTGGCCATTAAAACGAAGAATCATTTCAGTCGGGGCAACTTTTTTAGGGCGCCTTCTTTTTCCCGATGTTACCGATCCCGTGAGCGGTTTTTTTGCAATCAGAAAGGACGTGGTGTCAAACGCACCTCTGAAACCCAAAGGTTACAAAATCCTGCTTGAAGTGCTGGGAAAGGGAACCTGGGAAAAGGATAAGGAAATTCCGTTTGAATCTGTCGACCGGGAAACTGGTTCGAGCAAACTGAAGATCAGGACCATCATCGAATATGCAGAGCAGGTCATGGACATCACCCTCTATTCGTTCTTCCATCACCACAGTGCTGCATGGAGGGAATGGAAAAAATTATTGAAGTTTGGCATGGTTGGGATCTCTGGCATTCTCGTGAATATGGGGGTCCTGTATTATCTCAAAGAATATGCAGGATTTTATTATCTGGCGGCCAGCTTTTTCGCGATCGAACTGTCAATTCTGAATAACTTCCTCTGGAACGATCTCTGGACATTCCGTAGTTCGGGGGATCACAAGTTATCGAGCAGGTGGTATCGCCTTGTCGCATTTCATATTGTATCGGCAGGAGGGCTTGTCATCAATATGGGGATACTCTGGCTCCTCACCAGCATTTTCGGCGTATATTATCTTATCTCCAATCTGGTCGGGATCCTGATTGCGTTTGGCTGGAATTTCTTAGTGAACCGGCGTATTACGTGGACACGGACTTAATATCATATCCCGCAATCCCCGTTGTTAAATAAGAGAAGACCGAGAATATTTCTGTAATAAAATGTAAATTCGCAACGTCAACAATATTATTGGAACGGAGACCGGATATGGGCAAGAAAAATAAGGATACGGAAGGATCATTCGGAAAAAAGGGGAAAAAAGGGAAAATTCCGTTTATCTTTCTTGATTTCGAGTTTGGCAATATCGATCAGAATACCGTTAAACGACACATCCTTTTTCTTATCCTTGCCTCTTTGTTAACAAAATTCACGGTTCTCATTCTCACGCCTTTGGCATTCCACTCCTTTATCGATCTTTTTGATATCGGTTTTTATTTTGAGCATGCGATCAAAATGGTGCAGGGACAATTACCGTATATTAATTACAGTTTTGATTATCCGATTCTGATATTCATTCCCATAACAATAGCCCTCATCCCGGCTCTCGCTTTTCAGAGTGCCATGGCATTTGTGTACACGTTCCAGCTGCTCATGGTGTTGTGCGATATTGTCACCATTCTCTGCATTTATTTCATCGCGCTGAAGGTCTGGGATGAAAAGATCGCATTTTATTCAGGTCTTATCTACGCAACTGCGTTTTCCACAGCCTATTTTGTTCTGACAAAATATGATGCGTTTCCGACATGCCTCCTTATGGTGGCAGTCCTGTGTACGGTCTATGGGATGAACATGAGAGGATACCTCTTTGCGGCACTTGGTTTTTTTGCAAAAATTTTCCCGGCAATTGCCTTTCCTTTCATGGTTTTCTACAATGCAAAAACAACATCAATAAAACAGGAAGCAATCGCGGCTCTAAAAGTCGTTGTTCCTTTATCTCTCATTCTTTTTGTACCGCTTGTTCTCATTCGTCCCGACGTTATCAGGACGTACCTGTTTGCCACAGGATCCAGTGTCGGGATTTATGTAAATACTGCAACATTTACCCTTTATGCATATTTACAGGAAGTAGGGCATCTTGGAATTACTTCGTCCATGGTTTCGACGTTAATGTACGTGATGATGGGGATAGTATTTCTTATTCTTGTCTATACTGCCTATATCGACACGGAAAAAAGACCGGTAACATTTTTGAAAATCTTATTATGTGCAATTCTCGCTCTCGTAGTTTTCACGAAATTTCACAGCCCACAGTATATTGTATGGTTCACCCCATTCCTCTGTCTGCTGGTTGCCGATAACCTCTACAAGATAATTCTGTTCTATGTCACGCAGGTCTTTGCATATATTGAGTTCCCGCTGATGTTTGGCAGATTCTATACCAATCTTGAATATGTAAACCCGGCAGGGTCTGCAGAATGGTATCTGACATTGTTCTTTTTCACCGTCGAATATCTGGCACTTCTCATACTGGTGTATCTCATTATTCGACCCCCGGAAGGTCTGGTGAGAAAAATAGAGGAAAAAATCCATAGAACCTGATTTTTTCTGGAAAGGGGAACCCCCAAATGGTTGTTTCGGTACTATGTATATTGATACTGGAACGTGGGGCAGAAGGGCGGTTCTTGAATAATTCTCGAAATGATGACTATCTTGTGATCTAACCAATTTTTTTGGCGGTCATGCACAGAGGATTTTGATGATTCGATCACCGGCTTTCCCATCACCAAATGGATTTTCCCATGACCGCGGCGTATCAAGCATCTTTTCTGCCGCATCTGCGATGGACCGGGGATCAACACCTGCGATGACATTTGCACCTACATCCAATGTTTCAGGACGTTCCGTAGAGTCCCGTATTGTTACACAGGGTACTTTGAGGATGCAGGACTCTTCCTGAACACCCCCGGAATCAGTAAGTGCAAGCCGGGCTTTCGATTCTAACTGGAGAAATTCCAAAAAACCCATTGGTTTTATTGTTTGGATACCCTTAATTTTCAGTCCGAACGATTTGATCATTTTTTCAGTGCGGGGATGAACCGGGAAAACCAAGGGCAGCCCATAAGAATCGTGAATGCGGGTAAGCCCATCAAGAATTCCTTTCAGTCGCTTCTTATCATCGACATTTTCCTGGCGGTGGAGTGTGACAAGGAAGTAATTATCAGCAGAAAGCCCGAGCTCATGAACAATATTTGCTTTTTTTTCAGAAAGTGCAAGGTTTTCAAAAACAGCATCCACGATGGTATTACCGGTAACAAAAATCTTTCTCTTCTCTATCCCTTCACGACGGAGATTTTTCCGCGCACTGTTGGTTGGTGCAAAAAGGTAATCGGACAGGTGGTCTGCAACCACACGGTTCACTTCTTCTGGCATCGTGCGATCAAAGCTGCGCAACCCGGCTTCGACGTGCCCGACTTCAACCGGTAATGATCTTTCCCCCCGCACACGACATTTTGATGCTGCAAGCGCACCGGCGAGTACGGTGTTCGTATCTCCCTGCACTAATACGACATCCGGTCTCTTCTCGAAGAGAACCTTCTCAACTCCGGTCATGATGGCGCCAGTCTGTTCTGCATGGCTTTTTGAACCAATATCAAGGTTGACTTCAGGTGCAGGAAGTCCGAGTTCTTCAAAAAAAACCCGATCCATCTCATACGAGTAGTGTTGACCCGTATGCAGAACAAAGAAATTCACACCTTTTCTCTCGCACGATCTGATAATCGGCGACATCTTGATGATCTCGGGGCGCGTACCAAGGATAATAGCAAACATGTTAATTGGTATTTTAAATAATTCTAAATATAGGTTAATGCATAATTAAGAAAAAAACCTGTCTATTTAATCTGATTCTCAATTTGATATATAAAACAGGTCACACCCATTTCCTGTGGAGATATTTGGTCTTGAAAATCTTATACAGGAGCAGAATATAATTTTTTATCTCTTTTGCGACGTTGATCTTTGATACACCATATCTTCTTTTTAACAGGGGAACGGGGACTTCCACAACATTTTTCCCAGTGATGATGAGTTTTGATATGATCTCTGCGTTGATCTCATAATTACTGCTTGTTATGTCCATTTCGTTTAAGACACTGCGTTTGTAAAGGCGGAATATGGGACTGACGCAGGTAATCCGGCTCCCAAGAAGCAAACGGTAGAGAAAATTCACCGATTTACTCATCAATAATCTGAATGGGGTGACCTCCTCCATGAGTCCTTTTTCGAGATAGGGTGAGCCGGAAATACAATCTGCATATGTTTCCCGGTATTTTTCGATGAGTTTTGCGACATCGATAGGCCTGAATGTAAGATCAGCATCCATGGTTATGACAAGGTCGCCATTACATGAGGCAAGGCCGGTTTTTATCGCGTTTCCCATCCCCCGGTTTTTTTCATGCCGGATTATTTTAACATCAGTCCGGCGATCGGCTATCTCATTAATTTTCTCAACAGTGTCATCATGGCTCCCGTCATCAACAAAAATGAATTCGAATTTTTCGTCAAATTTTTTACCTATATCGTCAATTATGGGAAACATGTCATTATTGTAGTGGATAACGTTCTCCCCTTCGTTATAGAGGGGGACGATAATTGAAATCATTGGCTGCTCCATAAGATCTATAACAAGAAACCTTAAAAACCTCATTACTATAGTATCCTATCTTTATCAGGGCAGCAACATACCAATTTCTGGTTCATAAAGGGGATATATCGAACAGCACAATATGTTCATCATTCAGGTGTGACAATTTCCATGGGAGAAGAGATCTGGGAAAAAGTCTGGACAAAAAACCTGATAACCAGCGATTATAGCCTTAAATATCTTGATTTTATAATGGAAATTGAAACAAATCTTCCCGAAGGATCAAAGATTCTGGAAGCGGGTTGTGGTACAGGACAGACATTATCCCCATTATCAGAGAGACATGAAACCTATGGACTTGACATTTCAAGGGCTGCTTTAAAGCTGGCACAGGATAACTGCAAATTCCCGGTATTAGCAAGTATTTTTAACCTTCCCTTCGACGATAACACCTTCGATCTTGTTTATAATTCCGGGGTTATCGAACATTTCAAAGATCCGGAAAATATCGATGCGATAAAGGAAATGGCACGGGTGACAAAACCCTCTGGAAGAGTTATTATTATTGTACCAAATACGCTGTGCCTTTGGTATAAAGTGGGAAAATTTGTTGCCGTTATGATGAAGAACTTTGAATTCGGATATGAGGAGGATTATTCGCCACGCCGCATTAAAGATGCGACCAGGCGGGGAGGGCTGATTATCGAAAGAATGTTTGGGATTCAGGCCCTCCCCCCCCTTGCTACTAATGACCGGGAGCTTCTGCCTGTGAGATGGAGAAAACACATAGGTCGGGTTGAGCGGGTTTTTCCCTTGAAACAATACTACGCGTATACTGTTGGGGTGATCGCGAGGAAAATGGGCACCGCTTAATTCATGTCGTCTGGAATTTTCATTGGATATCTGAAGTATACTAATGCACCAATGAGAGCAATCAGCCAGTAGCTCATGAACAGATATAGTAATGAAAATGCTACCGCTTGTTCAGGAGAAATATCTTTAAGACCGAAAAGGAAGATCAGCGCCACATCGCGGGTTCCGATGCCGGAAATACTGATGGGAAGCAGATCAAGCAGGCTGATAATCGGGATTACGAGGAAAAAAAAGAAGACCCCCACATCAATCCCGATTGATAGCGCCAGCAAATATCCATAGATGAATGGAGGGATCCAGGAAAGGAGTCCAATAAAAATGCTGGAAAAAAACCGACGGCGATCACGATAAAATGCGAATAGTCCAATAAAGAAATCGTTATAATAGAGAGAGACCCTGCCTTTCAGGTGTTGTGGCACAAAAAGATTGAAAAAAGGTTGGAGTAGTGAAGAGAGAACCGATTTATTGAGTACAGCGTACATACTCGCAACAATACCAAGGATAAGGAGCGGGAGGGTGGTGATGGAGACAATTTCGATATGGTAAAAAACAGAAAAACCCCACACCCCCAGAAGTGCGATTGAAAATAATAGGCTGATATCTATCAGACGGTCAATTACAATTGTTGAAAGCGATTTTCCCATCCCGCAGTTTTCGTCGTTTATGTAAAATACTTTTATAAAATCACCAAGCTTTGCAGGAGTGATAGTGGAAAAAGAAAAGCCAATAAAAAACACCTTAATGCTGTCTTTGAGGGAAAAATGAGGTTTTACGGAGTTTACGATAATTTTCCATTTTAGTGATTTTAGGACTATCGCCATACAATTTACCAACAGTGCAAGAAAAAGAAACACTACATTTGTGTGTGCGAAAATATCCAACAGGGCACTAAGATTGATACGGGAAAGGATAATGAGAAAAAGAGCAATCCCGATGAGACTTAAAATTTTGATACTGCCCCGCATCTGCATTCACATCTTTCTTCTGAAGACTAATTGTTTTTTATGATATACATACTCTCATTAATCCACGGTTCTTTGACCCTAAACCCTAATAGTCATTACTGCTATTATATACAGACATGCCGAACCTCACGGTCGCCGTGCTCGCCCCTCCCGATTTTTCAAAGGATCTGGGGAAGAAGGGTACCACGAGTGATATCACATTCTATAACCTGAAAAAGAATGATACGACAGTCGCCCTCATAGAACCGACGCGCTATCCTGAGAAACTGTCATCCCTGTTCTTTTCCGTATCGCTGGCGGATACCATACTTCTCGTTGTTGATGAGATAAACGCACAGTTCGGGGAATGTGTGCTGATGCTCCAGTGTGCCGGCAAGGCAAAAGGGCGTATAATCCTTCGCAATTACCTTTCCCCCGACCAGATTGCCCCGCTCATCAGCGGCACAGTGCTTGAGGGATATGAGATAATCGGCGAGGACCTTGTCAGCCTCCGCGAGAGCCTCTTAGAGGAAGCTGATCGGATGGGGTACCGCGAAAAACCGCCCTCTTCCGGCACCGGAGGCGCAGTCCCCATCGATCACCACTATACTGTCAACGGGGTCGGGATTGTCGTGCTCGGTTGTGTTTCGCGGGGAATGATAAAGAAACACGATACCCTCATGATCCTTCCAACGGAAAAGACCGCACAGATCCGGTCGATCCAGAAGCACGACGATGACGCTGACGCCGCTTACCCGGGCGACCGCGTGGGGCTTGCGTTAAAGAACATCGAAGCCGGCGACCTTGACCGCGGTTATGTGCTGAGCAATGACCCGGCAATAACATGTTCTGACACTATCACGGCAAAGGCAGCCCTTGTCAAATACTGGCCGGCGCCATTAAAAGAAGGGATGGTGCTCTATATCGGGCACTGGATGCAGTTTGAACCCTGCCGCGTCGAAAAAATACAGGCGGGGACCGACTGGAGGATGCCAACGCTCACCCTGAAACTGGACAAGGAGCTGGTCTATCCTCCCCATGCCCGTGCAGTACTGCACTATCTTGAGGGCGGGAAGCTGCGCGTGGCAGGGACACTCAAACTGCTGTAATTTTTTATATAATCGTTTTTAATGGAACATCAGCAGAGTTTTTTTTAAATCAACAGTTTGGGGCATCTGAGCAACAACACCTTAAATAATAATACCCCCCCCATCTTGTTCTGATACAGTATGGATTGGATTCCGTTGATCATCATTGGTGTCGTCGTCCTTGTCCTGATCGGGATTATCCTCTGGGCGATCGGCATCTACAACCGGTTCTACACCCTGAAGAATTCGTCAGAGGCGACGCTCGGCCAGATCCGTGTCGCAATGAAGAAAAGGCTGGATATGATCGACCAGCTGCTGGGTGCGGTGAAGAGCTATGCCAAGTTCGAGAAAGAGACATTCGAAAAAGTCACGGCCATGCGGGCGAGCGTTGCCACCGCAGGGCCCGGTGACCTCAACAAGGTGGAGGCAGAGTCCCGCTCGATCTTCGGCCGGCTCCTGGCGGTTGCCGAGAACTATCCGGACCTCAAGACCAATACCACGGTCATGAACCTGATGGGTTCGGTAAAAGATATCGAAGACGAGATCGCACGCCAGCGGTACACGTACAACAACATCTCGCAGGAGTTCGACACCATGCTCGACACGATCCCGTCAAATTTTATCGGGCGCATTATGGGACTGCTGAGGCTCGAGTACCTCCAGTTTGAAGACGCGATCAAGACCCCCCCGAAAATAGAGTTCTAAAGGGTAATTGCTGTGGGCGAAACAAGGCAGCTTGCATGGCTTGTGGGGATCTGCTTCATACTGGGTGTTATCGGGCTGGTTATTGTGACGGTGGCCCCCCCGATGTTTGAGGGGAACCTTGTTGTCGACCGGTACGAGGCGGCACTCCATGATGACGGCACACTCACGGAGCAGTACATGTACGATGTGAAAAATTCCGGCGAGTTCCGGATGCTGTACCGGTCTTGGGAAGCCCCCCTCACCGTGAGTGGCTCCACGGTCCCCAACATCCAGTTTGTCGCACTACAGGCACCAGCAGGGACCATCGGGTATATCAGGGATGATAAGGGGGATGTGACCATACCGGGTGCGAACGGCAGCAGTCCGCCCCAGTACGCCAGCGGTTTTAGGCCCGAGTTGAATGAAGCCGGCATCTTCAAAGCCTCCTATTTTGACGCCGGGACCTATACAGCCGGGTATTCCTACTCCCTCCACCCCCCGGTGGAGTACGACGCCTATCATTCCCACATGAACCTCAAACTTGCCGGAGAGACCCATATTCCGTACCGCACTGTCAGGATCACCGTGCCGTCTCAGTCTGTTGACAAGGTCTATGCCTATCCCCCCACCCTCAATGTTGTGGAGGGTGACGGCACCTATACCATCACCGGCAGTGTCTCAGAGAACGAGATCCTTGCCGTCGAACTGCTGACAGGCAGGGAAGCGTTTCCCGGCATGCAGGCGTTCCGGACGCCTGTTGATGATGTAGAGGGCAAGACCGGGTCTGCTGCGTTCTGGTACAATGTGCCCTACTACTGCGCACTGGTGCTGAACCTTGTTGCCAAGGCAGCAGTCCTGCTGGTACCCTTTGCCCTCGTCTATATCTACCGGAAGTACGGGAGGGAGAAAGAGTACGGGGTCCCGTCATACCTGAGCACGATCCCCGGCACCAGCCTCAAGCCTTGGCAGGTAAACCTGATTTTTAAGGACGATGCGATGGACTTCGACGAGGACGGTTATTATGCGACCCTGCTTGACCTCCACCGGAAAAAAATAATTGAAATTCGCGAGAAAGAGGGGGGCGATGGTGTTGAGATCAGGCTCCTTTCTGCAACTTCTGCCGATCCCTACGAGCAGCGGGTACTCAATTTCATTTCCGGTGTCTCAGAAAATGGTATCCTTGACAGCACCCGCATCCGGGAGCTGGCACAGGAAGCCAAAAGCAGTACGTCAGCAGAAGAGACCGCCCTCAGGTACCAGAAGATGCTCATGGATGTCACAAAACGAGCGGATCCCAACCTTCCGGTCCAGTATATTGTCAATGGCGGGGAGCACATTACCCCGCTCCTGCTCTGTGCAATCGCATTGTTAGCCATCTCCCTAATCCTTGTATTTGTCCTGCCCATGCAGGGGGCGCTGCTCGTGCCGGCAGTCGTCCTCTGGGTTGTTGTGCTAATCCAGAGCGTAATAGCAATCCTTGCCCCGTCCACACTTTTTGGGCACTGGAAGGACGATCATTACAAGGAGAAGCTGGAATGGAACTCCTTTGCTCATTTCCTCTCCGATCTCGCGATGGTAAAGCGGTATTCCCCTGCAGACATCTCGATGTGGGGTGAGTGGCTTGTATACGGTACTGCGCTGGGTGTTGGTGAAAAGGTTGAGCGTGCGATGAAAGCGCTCAATGTCAGCATACCCGAGACCGGCGTTCCGGTTGGCGTTATGGGTATGAACAGTGCCTTTATCCCGCTCATGCTCTTCACCCCGCCAAGCCACGGAGGATCCGGCGGGCATGGCGGGTTTGGCGGCGGCGGTGGATTCGGTGGTGGAGGGGGGTTTGGCGGCGGAGGCGCGGGCGGGCGGTAACTCTGCCGTATCCGTACAATCATGCGGGTTACAACCCCCTCTTATCAAAATCCTGTTTTTACCGGGAAGTCCCCGTTATATAAGAAAAATGTTGAATTATCTTCTTGATAATGATTGTAATTACCCGGCTATTTCCTTTCTATCAGGGTATGACCCAATGCATCGGATTGGACATAACCCAGTGTCTGAAACCTCAGAACGGGAAAAAGCGGAATAAGAAAACCACTATGTGAATATAATTTCCCATTTTCATAAACAGGCGTTCAGACTGATTACATGTGTCAGGAACTCGTTGATAAGAAATGGAGCCAATTAAAAAAATTATTCAAGGAAGTGGTGAGTCAGGTTCATGACGTCCCGGTACGGGATGACTCCTACAAGTCGGTTCATTTCATCAGTAACGGGAAGCGCCCGGAAATCGTACCGCGCAAAGGTCTGCGAGGCTTCTTTGAGCGTACTATCTGTTGAAAGGTTGATTACGTTCTCGACCATGATCTGCCTTAAGGGCGCCTTGTCATCAGCCTGCAGCAACTCCTTTAAATCGATGACCCCGAGCAGGGTATCCTGTTCATCCACGACATAGACATACATGATCACATCCTTGTCCCGGGCATGCCGCGGGTAATCGTTCTGGACATACTCGACTGTCGTTTCCGGTGAGAATTTCAGGATCTTCTGCGTCGTATAGTGGATGACTTTCTCCTCCTGTTTTTCGAGAATGGCGAGAACTTTTCTGGCATTTTCCGGGTTCACAGCCGCAAGAATTGCATGTGTTTCTGTGTGGGGGAGGACGGAGAGGACATCCGCCGCCTGCCCGGGGGTCATGTCATTGAGCAGCTGGACAACTTTTTCTTTGGTTAACGACGAGATAATGTCCCGCTGGATTGACGGTTCGATCTCTTCGAGCGTGTCAGATGCATGCTCGTTGTCGAGTGAGGAGAAGACCATGACCCGCTGGTCGTGGTCGAGCTCTTCGAGTATATCGGCGAGATCGACCGGATGTATGTCCGCAAGGGTTTCCTTGAGCACCTTGAGCTTTACGTCGCCTTTGAAACTGCCGATATGGGAAGGGAGCGGCTGGATGTACATCCATGAGATCATCTGTTCGGCTCTCGCGTCCGCGGAGGGATAGAGGATTTTGGCAAGCGGCCGGAGGCCGAGCCTGCGGAGCCGTGCGATCCTGCCTGTATCCACATCCGTCACGTAGAATTTTTTGTTCCGGAGAACGAGCCGGATGTCGTATACAATCTCCACCTCATTCTCTTCAAGGTCGAGAACCTTTTTGTCCATGACATAATCCCGCAACAGGATCGCATCGTCGGCTGGCTCTGCTTCATACGGCTTCAAATCTTCTATGACAACGTCGATCCTCCGGTTAGCGATGCTGGTGACTTTCTCCCACGGGATCAGAAGACTCGGGTTCCCGAACGAGCGGGTAACAAATAAAAACCTCACTTCCGGGACCTTTGCAGTTTCAACGATGACGAGATCTGCGAGAGTCCCTATTTTTCTCGCGTTGAACATCACCGGTGCACTGAGGATGTCAGAGAGGAAGACCTCCTGATCCGCTGGTTTTGCTCCGCCGGTTGCTAATTCGTTTTGCATATCTCCACCTCACTTTATTAATGTCCAGAATTTATAGCCGAGCAGCACAATCAGGAGGACAAGGTATAACCGGAGGAACAGGAGAGCGATCTTCACGCTGCGGGACATCCTTATCCTCGGTGTTGCATATTTTCGGTTGATCTCCGTGATTTTGTTCAGCCACCCGCCAATCACTCTGCCCATCCGCGTTCCGAAAATACCTTCAATCGTTATCATATAAGCACTTCCATACTATTTTCTTACACAAGCAACTCCGGGAAAAGCGTCGTGATGCCATACAGGGTTGAAAGGACGATAATCGCAATCACAATGGTTGTGCCGGCGATATTCTGCAGTGTCGTATTTTTGTACTTACCCATGATCTCCTCGTTGTTCAGGAGTAGGATCAGGAATACGAGCGCTGCAGGGAGCAGGGTGACGGCGATTACCTGAACAAAGAGGGTGATCAGTACAAGCGGTGCGTTGGGGATGAGCACAACCATTCCGGCACTGACGAGCGCAAAGAGGTAACAGGCGTAGAACCACGGGGCCTCGCGGATCTTTAAATTGAGCGAATGAGCCCACCCGAACACTTCACCGAATGCCCATGAACTTGCGAGTGATATGCAGATTGCACCGAGAAAACCGGCGTCAAACAGCCCGATTGCGATAAATGTCCCCAGCCAGGGGTTTGTTCCCATCATGATTACCGCCGCCTGTGCGGCGCTTTCGACTTCGCTGCCATAGAGCACTGTGCCCGTCACCACGACAAGGAAGATCGCGACAATGACGGTGAATGCAGATCCGATCAGGGTGTCCATCTGCCCCCAGGGGATATCTTTCTCCTTCATTCCCTTGTCCACGACGGCGCTCTGCTGGAAGAAGATCATCCACGGGGCAATGGTTGTACCGATATTTGCCATTAAAAAGAAGAACAGCGTTCCGTTAAACCCCCCGGGAAAGTGGGGAATAAGCCCGACACTTATCACTTCACTGACGGAAGGGTGCACAAGAAACGCGGCAGTGATATAAATTAGGTTGAGGGCGGCAAACAGGATTGCGATCTTCTCCCATGTCCAGTACCTTCCCTGCAGCACCATGAGCATCATGACTATCGAAACGACAATTATTGTAATGATCGGCGGGACCTGAAAGATGGCGAGCGCCGCCGTCATCCCGATGAATTCGGTAATCAGCGTCAGCCAGTTGACGAGGGCGAGGTCTAAAAACGAGAACCACCCCCAGAAGGAACCGAACGCGTCAAAGATCGCTTCTGCATGGCCCCGTTTCGTAACAGCGCCCAGCCGCACGGTCATTTCCTGAACCACATAGGCGACCGGCAGGAGCAGGAGCAAAAACCAGATCAACCCGTACCCGAATTTTGCTCCGGTCACGGTATATGTGGTAATGCCGCCGGCGTCGTTATCTGCAAGCATCACGATGAGGCCAGGACCGGCAAGAAGAAGATAAATCTTTAACGCTTTTACAAACCGGCGATATTTGTAAAAAAAAGTTGACCCAAAATCCATCAGTCACATCCAGATTTTGCCATACCATTTACCGGATCCAGCCCCAGTACAGGTGTATCAGTCAGAAACGCCGACCAACCGATAGTGAATTGTATCTCCAAGTAAGTCTCTGTCAACGTTTAAAAAGAATTTCGTGACGACTTTCCGATCACGAATCTGGAAAAAGTAAAAAAAAAGTACTATTATTGGGAGATCCATCACAAAACAATATGACCTAGAGAAAGGAACCTGATAGTATGCAGTATGCGGAAGGGCAGGTCGGCAGGGTCTTTGTCGTGCGGATCGACGACGGTGAGGACTTCCTCGCTTCGATGCGCCGGTTCATCTCCGACAAGGGCATCCAGTCCGGCTCCGTGCTCTTTCTTGGCGCGCTGATGAACGGGAGGATGGTCACCGGTCCCGAAGAGCCTGTCATCCCCCCGCTGCCTCATTTCGTCATGTTCGAGGGGGGGTGGGAGGTGTTTGGTGTCGGCACCATTTATCCCGGCGAAGGCGGACCCCACATCCACTACCACGCCTCGGTTGGGCGTGCCGGCCACGCCCTTACCGGCTGCTTAAGAGAAAAAGCGACGACCTATCTCATCATCGAGGCAGTCATCATTGAATTTACCGGCCTGCAGGCAAGGCGGGAGTTGGACAAACGCACACAGATGCACCTCCCTGTCCTTGGCACGCCCGGTACCAATAACCCGGAGAATGACCGGGACACATCCGGATCCGGCCAGAAAGAAGAAAAACCGCCCGGAGAGAAACCCGGGGATGAACTGCCCGGCGGGCTTGCTGAGATCATACGGGACCTGACCCGTACGTAACCACTGATTTCCCCCCATCACCCCCGTGGGATTATATACTGCCGGTTCACATGCTGATTATCAGCGCATGATACCCCAACCTCCTGTTCTCCCGATGACCCTTACGGAAGCCGGTAGGTTGGGCATCTCCGGATTCGACATTATTCTTGTCACAGGTGATGCCTATATCGATCACCCGTCGTTTGGCACTGCCCTTATAGGGAGGGTGCTCTGGGATGCAGGGTACACGGTGGGCATCATTGCGCAACCCGACTGGACAAGCAGTAAGGATTTTAGTGTATTGGGAGAACCCCGCCTCTTTTTCAGTATCTCGTCCGGTAACGTGGACTCGATGGTGAATAACTATACCCCCAACTTAAAAAAACGCAGGAAGGATGTCTATTCGCCCGGCGGGGTTTTGAATCGCCCGGATCGGGCGACGATTGTGTACGCGGACCGGGTCCACGCCCTCTATCCCGGAATCCCACTTATTATCGGGGGGATCGAGGCGAGCCTGCGCAGGTTTGCCCATTATGATTACTGGCAGGACCAGGTCCGGCAGTCAGTTCTTGCCGATGCCCCTGCTGATCTTCTTGTCTTTGGCATGGGCGAGCGGCCGGTGTGCGAGATCGCACGAAGGCTCGATCAGGGTGAACCCCCCAGGACGCTCCGTGATATCCGGGGGACAGCCTTCAAACTCAGCCTTGAGGAATGGCGATCCCTGCCCCGGGAGGGTATCATCGGGATCCCCTCGTTTTCAGACGTATCTCTCGACAAAGGTGCATATGCCCGGGCATTTGCCCTTCATTATGCAGAGCAGGATCCCGTGCGGGGGAGGGCCGTGGCACAACCACATCCAAAGACAGTCATTGTCCAGAACCCCCCGGCGCTCCCGATGACCACACAAGAGATTGACCACATCTACGGCCTGCCTTTCAGCCGGCGCGCCCACCCGTCATACCGGAAGCCGGTCCCTGCCCTTGAACCGGTGCAGTTCTCCATTACCTCCCACCGCGGGTGTTTTGGCGCCTGCTCCTTTTGTGCACTCACTCACCACCAGGGAAGAATTGTACAGAGCCGGAGTATGGAGTCCATCGTGTATGAGGTGGAACGGATGGCGGGCATGCCGGAATTCAAAGGGATCGTACAGGATGTCGGCGGGCCTACCGCAAACATGTACGGGCTGTCCTGTCCACAATGGAATAAAACGGGTGCATGTCCGGATCGATCCTGCACGCCCGCATGCCCGAATCTCTCTACAAGTCATACACAGCAGGTCGAGCTTCTCCAGGCACTGGAAAAGATCCAAAATGTCAGGAAGGTGTTTGTCTCGTCGGGTCTTCGTTTTGACCTCATTCTCGCTGATGATACCGGGTACCTTGAAAAACTCTGCAGGTCCCATGTCTCTGGGCATCTCAAGGTCGCCCCTGAGCATATCGTTCCACATGTCACTGCATGCATGAACAAACCAGACGGCACGGTGTTCGAGGCATTCCGGCGCCGGTTTGAGAAACTCCAGCAGAACAAACCGAAACGACAGTACCTCCTTCCCTATTTTATGTCAGGGCACCCCGGATGCACGGTTGCCGATATGGTCGAGCTCGCCCTCTACATCCGCGCCAACAACCTGTATACTGAACAGGTGCAGGATTTCACTCCGACCCCGATGAGCGTCTCTTCCTGCATGTACTATACCGGACTTGACCCCTTTACACTCGAACCGGTCCATGTACCACGAGGTTTGGAGAAGAAGATCCAGCGCGCACTGTTGCAGTACCGCGACCCGAAAAACCGGACGCTTGTACGGGAAGGGCTCAGGCTGGCAGGCCGGCAGGACCTGATTGGCAATGGAAAGAAGCACCTTGTCTCACCCGCAGGTGATCACGATAGAAAGATACATGGCGGGCCCGGTACCTCAACATCCGGTACCTGATACCAATGATTAAAAAAATTAATTTCGCCCGTACTGGTCTTCGAACCGGACAATATCGTCCTCTTCGAGGTAATCCCCGAGCTGGACCTCGATCACCTCAAGTGGTGTAGTACCCGGATTTGCGAGCCGGTGCCGGACACCGCTGCGCACAAACGTACTCTCTCCCTGCTGTAAAACCTTTGTCTCATTATCAAGCTGGACTTTTGCCGTGCCGCTCACCACTACCCAGTGCTCGCTGCGGTGGTTATGGAGCTGGAGCGAGAGCTGCTGGCCCGGTTTTACGGTCACTCGCTTGATCTTGAAGTTTCGTGATACCTCCAGTACCGTATACGACCCCCACGGGCGGTGAACCTGCCGATGGAATTTCGTGATCTGGTCATCCCGCCCGTTATACCGGCTTACCAGCTGCTTGACCATCTCTGAATGCTCATTATCGCAGACAAGGAGCGCATCGGCGGTGTCTACAACAACGAGATCGCTGACCCCTATCAGCCCGACATGTTTTCCGGGGGCGTATACGTAATTATTCCGCGCAGACAGGTATTCTGCAGTACCG
>JAPKXX010000113.1 GCA_026394595.1 Methanoregula sp.
CGGGAACCTTCTTCTGCGGTATTGTCTGTGCGGTAGAAATGCGCCAGATAAACAAAACTGGCGCCATGATCCGGGAAATCTTCCCGCTGTATTGAATCGATCATCGGGTAGTGTAAAAGCAGTTCATGCCACTCCGGACAGGAACCTTGCCCTCCAATGATGAGGCATTCTGGCCCGGTGACCGGTGCGGCTGGTACAGTTTTTTTACGGGGAGTTTTCTTTTTTCCGTCGTGACTGGCACGTTTCTTTCCTTTCAAAGAACGGTTCGTTCCGGGATGATCCGCGATGCCTGCATCCTCCGGCGCCATAGTTGTACTGAGTCTGCTTCACGTATAAAAAATTTATTTTTCGTTCTTTGTCTTCCGGTCGCAGGACCCTGCTGACAGATGGGGATGTTGTGCCGGGCAACTTGGTTTCGGCAGCCGCACTATACCCATGCGGATGAACGGCATTTCCCTGCAGGATCCCTTTCTCGCGGGAGCAGGCTCAGGATGAACTTAAAGGATGGCATAAAAAACCACTAATAGGTATCTGCGCCTACCATCACATGGTGAGTTTTTCTGACTTCAGACCAGGACTGTAAGCAGTGCGGCAAGTGCTGCGAGAAGTGGGGATGGGGGCAGAAGGGAGTGATCGAAGATATCATTCCGTGGATCATGAAGGGCCGCAGGGATATCCTGCAACACGTGGGCATCAGGTTCAATGACGGCACACGAAAGAACGGGCGGGATATTTCTCTTGAAGATCTCCCGCATATCTTCGGCATCGATTACTGGGTGTCGATAAAAGGCAGGAAGATCCGGCACTGCCTGTTCTTCTTCCGGGCAGAGGACGGAAAGGTATATTGTAAAATTCATGACGCGAAACCGAACGTCTGCGTACGTTTCACGCCTTGGAACGAGGGCATTCGTGATTATGCGCTGAACTGCCCGGCATGCCGGGACACAGCGCCGTGAAAAGAGAGAACCTGGTGAAATTGTCTTTTAAGGACACTGACTGACACTATAAAAGATCATACGATCTCTTCGGATATGTCACTTTCAGAGGTTCTCTGACCGCCGGGGCATATGATACTATGGAGAAGAAATCGTCATTATTTTTTTGTTCTCTTAAATTGGAGAATGATACGCAACTATATCCCCCAAAAAAACTAATAAACAAGAGCCGAAGGAGAAAGGAGCAACAATGGGGCACATGCGAACAGATTCCAAAAAACGATACCATTGTGCTTCCCTGATTTGCGATTATTTACTCAAGAAAAATATCACGCATGCTGACGTAACCGCACGGGATATTGCACAATTTCATCACCTGTCCGGCAAATCCTCCCAGTCTATCAGTTCAATGCTGAATTTTTTATACAGTAACCGCATCAGGGAGACCCGTTTTGGATTTTACATCCCGGGAACGCTGGCTTTTAAAAAAGTTGACTATCCCCACCGGTACACCATAGAACTGATAGACGGAGCCAGGGGTTTACTGTAATTGTGTGCATTCGTAGTACGACTGCACAGAAGAAACTGCCGGTTTTTGATTCGTGCCTGGTGTCAGGACCGTGGAACGTTTCCTGCAGTGTTTACACGCCGCATCCCGTGTCTCTCTATAGTGGTCCCTTGGCGTTTTATTGATAATTGTATTCTCAGTATGGCACATAGGACAGGTGAACCGGATAACATACCCGGTTCTCGTTCCCAGTATCTCAGGTTTTAATGAGTGTTTTTTCATTGTCTCATTCTTTTTTAGGTTTGTTCTGTCAGATTGGAATAAAAATGCAATCTGGTTTTTTGATCGATTCATACAGACAAAAAGGGTTTTGCAGGGTGTGTGAAAGACCCGCCGTTATTGTTACATCCTAATGTGAGCGGTCGTATGGCCAAAACCGTGTATGATTCCTATTACATAGGCGCCCTGAGTGTATAGCATGATTGGTTGGCACTGTTTTTTGCTTCCAAGAAAGATTCAGAAAGGTACAACCAACTCTTCTTTATGCCGTCAAAAAAAATTCACTTGTTGATATGCACCACTTTTGCTGGCGGGAACCCGTTGAAGTACGTGGATGAGGCAATCGTGTAGGCCCCCATGTTTTCAGAATAGACCAGATCATTGAGGTCAAGATCCGGCAGCTCTGCGGAGAGCGTGATGGTGTCGAAGGCATCGCAGGTCGGCCCGAACACTGCTGAGATCTGTGTCTCGCCCTCCTTGAACGGCAGGACCGGGTAGTTGATATGATCAAAGATCTGTCCTGAATACGTGTGGTAGACCCCGTCGTTGATGTAGTAGCAGGGCTTCCCGTCGCGGTATGCCTTGCCGATCACTTTTGCCACCAGCGTGCAGGTATTTGCCACGAGGAACCGTCCCGGTTCAGCGAGGATCTGCATGTCCGCAGGGAAGAGCCGTTTGATCTCGGTATTCAGTTTTCTGGCAAGAGTCCTGATGGACCGGATCCCGGGATGGTACTTCACCGGGAAACCC
>JAPKXX010000066.1 GCA_026394595.1 Methanoregula sp.
GACAAAAGACCCGGGATCGCGATCATGGTCTGTGCTGAAAAGAAGAACCTGAAATCAAACGTCGCTTCACGGATCTCCCAGTGCATCCTTCCCGCACCAACGGCGTCCGTATTTGACGGGTTTCCCGAAGCCACAGCCCGGTTTTTTACAAGAATGCACTATTTCGGGGACAGGTTTGAAGAGCGATGCACGGTTGGTGGCAGGAACTGCTGGAAGATCCCGATCATGGCGGGCGAGTATGTGGGAGAGGAGCGGTTCGGGATCGTGAAGGGGGTTGCCGGTGGAAACTTCCTTGTCATGGGAAAAGACCAGCGGTCGGCACTCGCCGGTGCCGAAGCAGCGGCAGGAGCAATCTCAGGGATGAAAGGTGTCATCACCGGGTTTGCCGGCGGTATTGTTGCAAGCGGTTCAAAGGTGGGGTGCGAAAATTACCGGTTCCCGATGCCGGCAAGCACCAACCATGCATACTGTCCGACACTGAAAGGAAGGATCACTGGTTCACGGGTGCCGGACGGGGTCACATCGATATATGAGATTGTGATAAACGGTATCGATGAGGCTTCGATCAGACATGCGATGAAGGCTGGTATCGAGGCGGCGACTGAAACGGGCAGTGTCCTGTATATCGGGGCATCAAATTTTGACGGAAAACTCGGCCAGTACAAATTTTACCTTCACGACCTTTTCAGGGGACGAACATAATCGAAGAAGAGAATAAGAGAAACCGTCATACACTAGTACTCATGAAATATACTGCGCGGCATGTACGAAGATTCCTTGAACAGGGAAAGATTGATCCCGCTCTCTGGATGAAGCATTTTCCTTCGGTGCTGGATACCCGTGTTCCTGCCTGCAGGGATTGCGAAGACCATAAAAACAAGACGTGTGAAGGTGGCAAAAACCCGGTCGACTGTTTTTTATCCTTAAAACCAAAACCCGAACCTGATCAGATGACGGAAACACCGGTTGGCGATAATAAGAGAATAAAAAAACCTAAGCAGTATCGCTGGACAGCCAGAGATAGGGGTAAAATTACAGCTCACGGAGCAAACAAAACGTACGACCAGTCACGGATATAACCCCACAGGTATTATTGTCATTTTATTCCATTTTTCCCTTTTTAAAGGCAGGATTTGAGGGACGGAGGAGCATCGCATTCCTGCACCACGTTCGAGTTCCAGAAAATCCTTATTCCGATCCCCTGCGACATTATAATACCCGCTGCCAGCCACACGAGAGATCCCCCCGCCTCCCTGTACAATATCAATAAGCCGATTTCTGCCGGCTTTTGCGAGGGGAACACTATTAACAATAATCACTGATGTTCATTCAGCCCTCAATGCTTCGATCGGATCCATGTTCGATGCCTTCCATGCCGGGTATACCCCCGACGCCACGCAGATCACGACCCCGATGAGCATACCGGCAGGGACGTAGATGATGCTCTCGGGAAGAAAGAAATAAGCAGTATTGCCGATCATGGCACTCACGACCGAATACCCGATGACAATGCTCATGATCCCGCCGATAATGGCGCCAATAATCCCAAGGATGAACGCTTCGTAGAGAAACATCCGGCGCACTTCACCTTTCTCTGTCCCGATGGATAGCAGGATGCCGATCTCCTGGACCCGCTCGCTCACGGACATCATCATCACGTTGAAGATGCTTGTGGCAGCGACAAGAAGCGAGATGCTCCCAATCGCAAGGATGAAGGTGGTAAGGGAGCTCAACGTCGAAGAGACGCTGGTAACCCGTGAGCTGGCATCGGAGATGCGGACAACCTCTTTATTCCGGTTGACTTTATTGCCAATGGCAGTTTCGACAGCAGATAATGTGCTGACATCGTTTAAGTTCACATTCACCTGGTCCCACACTTTGTCACCGCCGTACTGGGCGCTGTACCAAGTATCGGATACGATGATCGCATTGTCGGTATTGATCCCATTTGAAGAAGACATCCCAATTGTCGGGAGAATGCCGACCACCCGGACGACCGGCCGGGTTACACTGATGTTTGGCTCCCCTATTTTGATCCGGGTCCCTATCTTTAAATTAAACCTGCTCGCAATGGTGGCACCCACGATGGCATCGCTCTCACCGCGCGGGGTTGATCCCTCTGAGACGTTCATGATACTTTTCATATCAGTCAGATCAAGCCCCATGATCGAACCTCTCCCGTCATTTGACCCTATCGAGAACTGGGTATTTGTCCGGTCTATCGGGATCACCTTATTTGTTCCCGCCATATCCCGGATATCGTTGAGCTCGCTTTCGGTTATGCCTGTTGTGGGGGTTCCAAATGACCCCGGTTCTGACCTCACCACGTCAGAGGTGATAACGATCGTATTGATGCCCGCCGTGAGCTGGTTTTTGACGATCAGCTGCATGTTGGTCCCCAGCATCCCCATGGATGAAATGGCGACCACACCGATCACGATCCCAATGGATGCCAAAAGCGAGCGCATAAAATTGAGTTTTACGCTGCGCACCGAGAGATCAAAGAAGATGTCCTTCATGATGCGACAACCTTCCCATCTTCAAGCTGTATCGTCCGGTGTGCATATTCCGCTATTTTCGGGTCGTGGGTCACCAGAATAACCGTCTTTCCTTCTTTATGCAGTCCGGTAAGGATATCCATGGTCTGGAACCCTGTCTTCCGGTCAAGGTTGCCGGTGGGTTCATCGCACAGGAGGATCTTCGGGTCATTGACAAGCGCCCGGGCAATGGCAACCCGCTGCTGCTGCCCGCCGGAGAGCTGGGTAGGGCGGTGTGCACTGAGCTTCTCGTCAAACCCCACGGATTTGAGGATGGCGGCAGCTTTGCCTGAGGTGTCGCGGCGCTTGTATTTGAGGATCAGGGGATATTCCACGTTCTCGTACGCGGAAAGGAGCGGGATTAGGTAAAAATTCTGGAAGATGTAGCCGATAGTGTCGCGGCGCATGTGGGTGCGCTCCAAATTTGTCATGGCCGCCACGTTCTTCCCGTTGATGAAGAGGTTGCCGGATGTGGGGACATCAAGAATGCCGAGCTGGTTCATCATGGTCGATTTACCGGAGCCAGAAGGGCCCATGATCGCCACAAATTCGTTCTCCATAATATCGAGCGACACATGATCGAGCGCAACAAAGTCGCCACTCTCGAGGTGGTACACTTTTGTGACATCGGCAAGCCGGATGAGTGGAACTTCACTCATGTTCGATCACTCATTTTCTCTTCAACTTTGCAGCAAACCATTTCCGCTTCTTATAGACTACGATACCTACTATGAGCAGGATACCACCGGCAATAACAGGATAAAACGAACTGATGCCCCCGCCCCTGCTGCCGCCAAACCCGAAGATACTGCCACCTCCCGGGGGACCGCCACTTGTTCTTGTAGATGTATTTCCTGATATAGCGGTCGTAGTACGGGAACTTCCGGTAGTACTGGAGCTACCGCTGCCCGAAGCAGAGGTGCCTCCCGTGGAACCGGTATTGAGATCAAGATTTTTGGTAGTGCCAAATGAGTTCCCGTTTATATCCTTCCAAGTGATGACGAGGGGAACAGCCGAAAGGTCGGTACCCGTAAACGAAAGTTCAAAGCTCGAAAAGTCATCGGATGCAAGCGACCCAATCGCATATTCTGCGTAGGGTTCGACCGCCCGTGCAGGTGCGCCAATCGTTACAACCATGGATTTCGCATCCGTAAGACCGGCATTGCTTACATCCCCGGTAAGAGTGTAGGCCGATCCGGAAGACGTGAGGACAACGTTGTTGACGACAGGCACCACAGCCAGTTTATCCTCACCAATAAGTATGGGGAGGGAAACAGAAGTGGTGTGCTTGTTATCCCCGTTACGGTAACTGACCTGGAACGTGAGGTTTGCCTGCTGGCCAGGAGTGACCTCGAACGGGACCTGGACAGAACTGCCGGCTTTTAAGGTGCCGACATAGGACTCTGAGGGTGTTACATCAACCCCGGTGCCCTTGGGTATGATGAGGACATCGTTGATATCCCCGCGACGGGGATTAACGACACTCACGTTCACCGTGTCTTTTTTTGAGATAGAGAACGCATCTGGTTTTTTTGATATGCTTGCCCTGATGTCTGTCGAATCCACAACAATTTTGAGTGTCGAGTGGATGGATCCTTCACCATAAACATTTGTCGAAACGGTAAATAACGGGAAGTACGTTCCATCCGGCGGATCAACAGTGACCAAAAAAGAATAATCCACGGTAGCTCCCGGTCCAATGTAGGTCATCGTGTTGAATATGTCCGTGTTTATGACGTGAACTTTCGGATTGATGAGATTCGGCATAGAGATTCCGACCGGCCCGCCCGACGTATTCCCTGCGTTGTATACATGGACCGTAACTGTTCCAGTGTCATAGGGAAAAAAAACCCCGGGGTCGACATCATACCCTGATACACCAAGTGTTGCCCCACTTACCGTTGCAATACATGCGAGTAACAGGAAGATACTGAGGACAATTGATATTTCTCTCATAAATTCTCCATTTTCGTTGAATTATAATGCTGGGTTATACGCACTGATATGCACATGGTAGTGCCAAACCTGGTACAATTTTTGTATGAGCCCCCCACTCCTTGTGATATGACGGGTGTTTGAGAATACCTGCCACATAAAAAGGGAGGGGGGGTTTGGTGCTTCCCGGCTCAGTCACGGGGCAGCCTGCGCATGCAGGTTTCCTTTCATGCGAAAGTCTTTCATCTGGTCTTTGTGAGATTCACGGTACGCGTCAAGCCATGGCAGTTTGTGGCAGATTGTGTCACATCCGTAGCATTGACCATGCCAATACAGAGCGTCAGGACACAGAATGCGGCAATGACACCGTAATAGATTCCGGGTGTTTTCATGATGTGATTCTCCTTTTTGTTCTTGCAGGTGCTGGCATAGTATGCCTGCACTCAATATGTAAAGTATATTTGACATTTTGTAATATATACCTTTTGATTTTACTGGTGAAAGTTACATTTTGGAAATAAATGTTGATACAGTTGTCATGGTATGAAACGATCATGGAACGGATTGTCAGAAATAGGAGCACAAGGTTCCCCTGCACCTTCCATGAAACGGAGAAATGTTTTTTTAATCGACGTCGATAGTCCTGCCTTCTTCGCTGTACATGAACACTTCTTCAATATTTACTTTAAAGTGCCGGGCAATCTTGAAGGCAAGATCAAGAGACGGCACGTACTTTCCTTTTTCTATGGCAAGTATGGTCTGCCGCGTAACGCCGACTACCTTTGCGAGGTCTTCCTGGGTAAGATCATGCATCGCCCGAAACACTTTGATCTTATTCTTCATCGGTCTCCCAGTCCCCATATTTTCGGGCGTAATATATCCTGAATCCGACATACAGGAAGATCATCAGGCAGAGCAGGCCGAGCTGGAGATATCCCATCATACGGGGTGGCAGGATCTCCCCGGGCAAAATTTCCTGGTGAGGTTCGAAAAAATGCTGCCGGGGAAGTTGCGGTATATAGAGCATATTCATGACCGCTCCGATCGAGATGGCACAGAATACCACCCAGAAAACCTGGAACGTTCTCAGGGCTGCCTTCTCGGTGATCTTTGCGCTGCGTTCATCTTCGATCAGGTCGGTCACCTTTTCCGTGCAAGGTAGATGATCCCGATTGCGATGATGAATGCAGATTCAATCAGCAACGGTGGTAAGTGGGTCTCGACTGAATACCAGAAAATTGCGAGCAGGACAAGAGCGATGCAGCCGACAAGAAGAAAGAATGTATTTTTTTTCATAGCATGCCTTTGTATAGTGAATTAAACATTTTGTCGTATAAAGGTGACTATTAAACAATTTTTTTCTGATGAGTTGTGATTCAGACCTGTATTTTATACGTTAGTTCCTTCCTGCATTCGTTCATGAGGGGAATGATTCGAAACGCTCCCGGCTAAAAAGCATATCACTACGGACAGCACAGAAATAAGAAGAGACGGTGGTAACACGGTCAACCAGTACCTGAACAGGGGCGAGTCCATCATCATGACAACGTCCAGGGTTAGTGTCAACCATGTCACGTTCGATATGATGCTCACGACCCAGCGCCTTATCCTTATCGACAGCGGATATGCCCGGTTCGAACCCCAGATGATCCCCCTTCTGGACATCCTTTCGCTAGCGGCAGGAAAGGTTGCCACCGGCGAACCGGTTATCACCCTCGCCCTCACCGGCACGGAAAGCATTGGCGAGCCGGAAACGATGAACCTCATCTTCTCCCAGCAGCCCGGTGAACAACGAAAACGGGAACGCGATGAGTGGCTGCGAAAACTGATGGGCAATATCGTATCGGCACGCCAGCCGACACTCCGCACTGATATACTCCCTGTTCAACAGGAGAGAGAGATCCGGCCTCCGGGTGCAACCCCCCACCCGATCGACATGGTCTTCCCCCACCAGACGATTGTTGAGGCACAGCATGAAACAGAGGAAATTGTTATACTTCCCGATGAGCCTGAATTTCCGATGATTCCTGAAGAAGAGACCGTATCACCGGCCATACCAATTTCGAGACCTCTGGTAGTTGAGGAACCACCGGCCGAACCGGAAAAACCAACAGAAACACCGGATACGGTTCCCACCGAAATCCCACGAACTGAGATCCTTGCGGTTGTTCCCAAAGAAGAAAAAAAATCTCCGGACACGACAACTACGGCAGCGCCTGCAAGTCAAGAGCTGCATTCTGGTGCCTGGGGAGGGAAAGAACCCGTAGACCCATTTACAGTAGCAGCATTTAGAGTGCAGCAATCAACTGCTTCTAGGGAAGAACAACCAGAAACCCCGGGCACGGTAATCCTAAAAACCCCATCCGTTGCAGAGCCTGTGGCTGTTTTTAAGGGTGAGCATGGATTTGCGAGGGCCCTGACCCGTGCACTACGGGCAGCTCAATCGTTTCTGACTGCTCCCAAGGTGAAGGAAGAGACACCGGATACTGGAACTCAGGCATTGGGGGTTGTCGGTGAGTCCAAGGCTGTTCCTGAAGAACAAATAAAATCTCTGGCAACCGCAAGCCCGGAACCTCCAGCGATTGTGGAATCACCAGAGGTTCTAACAGAACAACCAGAAATACCCGGCGCGATAATCCCGCCCGCAATGGTAATCGGTGAGGCTGAAAAACAGCCTGCAGCGGAAGCGACCCCAGAAGAACCTGAATCTCCTCTGCCACCCCCAGCACCCCGTCCTGGACACAACAGGGTTTTTGCAGTCATTGCAGTTGTCATTATCATCCTCGGGCTAGCAGGCGGTGCGTTCCTCTATTCCCATTCCATGTCGGGAAAAAATGAAGGGTCTCGTGCTCTGACACTGATCCCTACTCCCACCATCCTTCAGACCCCGACACCCCCAACGGCTATAATTCCCAAAGATGGCATCTGGGTACGGGTATTGTATCCAGGTAATTATCTTGGCTGGGTAGGTAATCCCGGGTCGCTTGAGTATGTAGGTGGCTCCGGTGACCAGTTTTACAGGATACCAAAACCGGACAGCCTTGTGCAGGCATCGTTCCAGAAGCAGGAAAACTCAGGAGAGCCTTTGGCAATCGAGGTCTATAGAGATGGGGAGATGATATACCGCCGCACAGTCCGGGCACCGAAGGGTGAAATTGCATTTATTATTGATCCAAAGACAGGAAAAATCCCCTACATCACACCTGCAGTCACACGTTGAGGTAATCAAAACCCCATTTTTTCGGCAGATATTTTTTTTTGGCTCTGTAAAAAACCTCATTTTATTTTGAGTTACTTGTAACCTTGTTCCCTGACTATCGCAAAATGAGAGGTGTCACCCGCTAACGAAGCCCGGGGGGTGACTTGAGGAAATGGTCATCAGAACAGTCTCGATTCACCATAGCGGCAGTGGCAGAGGTATTCAAAGATTTTTTTTTCACATTATCCCTTCCCTTCGGGAACGGCAAAAACCCCAAGAGCTTTATAAAATTCTGTTTAAAAAAAAGATATAGGAACACACGGTTTTCTTCCCGTAGGATAGGAAAAACGGAATGATTACTCAGGATATCATCAGGAACTCTGGGATGAACGGGGGGAGGGCAATATTACGATATGGGAAGATAACACCATGACGGTGGTGCCGGCAGAGTTCCGTATTGAAAATGCCAAGAAAAACCTGCTTGTGATTTTAGAACCGATCGCGCTCGTAAATGAATATCCGCTCCTTGACTTTACCCTTCATGATGAAGAACTATTGAAAAAAATCGAAGAATCTGGCCGTGCAGCAGCTGGGCAGATTACCGGGGGCTCTCAATAAAAAACCGGTACAGAAAGGAGATATGGTTTTCCTGTACATCCCAGAGAGGGCTTGAGGAAATTGTCCATGTAACCTTCTGGAACAATCATGTTCAGTACCGGCTCAAGTTGTTTGACATGAACGTCCAGCATGGGACTGACGTGATCAAGATACTGAACGACCACAACATTGACACGACCCTGATGCAGAGCACGCTGGATGAGTTTTCCGGGAAGCGCTCTGAGCTCCAGACCGCACTGGAGAACCAAGACAAAGATGCCTTAAAGAGAATCAATGCAGAGCTCAAAGAGCTCAGGCAGGAGTTCCTCAAAGAGATGAGGGACGCAATCCACGCCCATTATAGTGCAGCAGGCACTGCGGGGACAGCACGTGCCACCGCTGTGACGGGAGCGGGTGAGGGACTTTTTGCGCTGTGAACACTCCTGCAGGATTGCAGGGAGTCCACTCCGCAGACTTTTTTTGATGGGAGTGTTTTCCCTTATCTTTAGAATTGAATGATTTGTATTTTTTTACATATGTACCTTAAGACCGAAAAATATGACCCAGTTTTCAAAAAAATGTTAAAATTGGTACAAAACACAAATGAATATATTTATATACTTAATATGAGAAATAAATCTAAACAAGGAATTTAACATAAGAGGGGTTATGGCACGCCAGAGCAGACATCACGGGGGAGGTCACGTTGGGGGTATCGTCGATATTTTCGTGTTCCTCTGTCTTGCAATTATCGGGGGTTTGATTATAGGGGCATTCCTGAAATATAAACTTAATATGGAAATTCCATTCTTTCCCTGAAAACCGCTTCACTTTTTTTTTCCTTTGTTCATACTATACATTTCCTGGCAATCCTGGCACTATGATTGAAAAACACCTGATCCGGGGAGTTATTATTGCTTTAAATAATACAGGTGTATAACAAGAATGTGATAGTATGCACTCTCCTTCCCTGGAAAGCGACGAGTCGGTAATTCTCGCGATGCAGGATATTGTTGCCAATGCCGTAAGGAGTGATGTGATACTCACCAGCAATCGCCTCATCATCGGGGAAAGCGAGCCAGACACTGTCCACACGGAGGATATCCCGTTTGAGTCCATAGGTCCGGTGGTGGTTGGAGAAGATGCCATCTCTGAACCAACGATAACCCTCTCCATCATCCCTCAAGATGGGCAGACACGAACAATTGAACTGGTATTTTTCCAGCGGCCCGGTCTGCAAAGAAAAGGGGAATGTGACCAGCTGGTCGCAAAACTCAAAGAGCATATCACCCCATCACTCGTGCAGGCTCCCCGGTCTGCTCTCTTCCCTCCTGTTCAGGTAGCAGGAGCAGAACTCGGCACCTCAATGCCGATCAATAAACGAACTGCCCCAAGATCCTCACATTCTCGTGCGCCTTCACTCCTTGAAGCCCTCCTCGACCGGATACCGCTCATGGCGTTTCCCGCACTCCTCGTCATCTTTGTTGCTGTGGTCGGGGGAGGTGTCACCTATGTAAAGATCCAGCAGGAGTTGCCCATGGGGCATTCTGGACCTGCGGCTATTTCGCCAATTACAACGGGAGCGACGGGAAGCTCCCTCGCGGTCAACCCCCCGGCAGTCCAGCAGGCACCCGCACCGCAGGTGATTCCCCAGACTACTGCACCAGAAGTGAAAATTCCCCAATCCGGGGTCTGGGTACGGGTACAGTATGCCGGGAGGTTTATCGGATCTGTCGGTGCAAGGGGGGTCTTCAAACAGGTCAATGCCACCGGTGACCAGTTCTACCAGGTCTCGGCACGCGACGATATCGTCGAGGTATCGATCGAAAAGCAGGACGGGTCAAACGATCCTCTCGCAGTCGAGGTCTACCAGGACGGCACGCTTGTACAAAAGAGTTCAACGTCTAAGCCGTCCGGCACCATTGACCTTCATGCGAACCTGAAGTCATGATATGTTTTTTTACCCGCAGGCTTACTTCGCCCTGTGCCTATTGGTCTGAGATCAGCAGATACCCCCATTAAGCCCGCCGGTATGCATGAAGATATCCCATCAGCCCAAGCGGTCCGTGGCACGGCATACGGTCAATCGCAAACTCGTAGTGCCGGCTGATCGCTTCGAGCAGCGCCATGTCCGGTTGATCGCAGATCGGCGGCAGGTGCAGCTCCATCTCGATTCTTCGGACACCCGCGAGATCTGCCGGGTCAATATGCCATTCCGCTCCCTCGCAGTCGCATTTTATAAAATCGCAGCCGCCTGCCATTGCAACAATTCTTTTTAACGGGAACGTCGGCACGGTGACCGCCAGGTCATCCCACCGGATCTCCGTGGGTCTGCAATCGCCAAGCGCCCCGCAGATAACATGGACGTTTGCCTTATTGAGCCGGATGTTTTCCTGCAACAGGTCACAGGTCACCGGCTCCACTGCAACGACATGCCGCGAGATCCGTGCAGCCCGGATCGCAAAGGCACCCACGTTTGCCCCGATATCGATCACGATATCATCCGGTCTCATATCATCGAACCGGTATTCGGGAATTTCGGTAATCTGGCGCCAGGTCGTGGGCACGTTGCGGAACTTTATGTGATCTTTTGTAGTGAGATATGAAGGCTCATGCATTCGGTTATCCTTCTGCATGGGTTTCTCCTTTAAGGAATTAATGGGTGTGCTGACACTGACACATAACATAAGGTTGATAAAGACCCAATCGTTCGTTCTGATACCTTTGTGCCCTGATAAACATCCCTTTCGGTGTATTCTGGTAACGCCCGTCGAACTTCTTTCTGTGTGTTCATCACGATGGGGCCTCCCCATGCAACCGGCTCCTGTATGGGTTTACCGGAGAAGAACAGGAACCGGACCCCTTCACCCAAGGACTGAACATGGACTTCATCGCCACCTGAGAACAACAGCATGGTGCGGACGCCATCTCCTTCGATGGTGTCATGTGCAGTAAAGACTTCTGCAATTCGCCGCACTGTTGGCATACTGGTAAAGTGAGGGGGTGGGGTCATGAAGGTTTGCCCACTTGTGGTGGACAGATGTGGATGTAGTTCGTGCATCATGCAAATACTTGTTCACACCAATCGCGTTTTGATACTCTTTGGGAATCTTTAATGGGACATTGTGGTATAATACATGATTACGCGAGTGGACGATCTTTTTATGGATGCCCCAACCAACAATCCCCCCGGCTGGTCCGGAACCATTCAGACATTTCTTGGAACCTCCCGTCAGGAATGGCTCAATGCACTCCTCGAGCACCATACCGTATGCAGGAATTGTCCTGCCAATGACAGCCAGCGTGATGAGTGGGAACAGTCGTTTGAAATCCTGCAAAAAGAGTTGAAACAGTTAGTTCAGCTAATACCTGATCTCGGGAAGTACACGATCATTTTTGAATATGAATTACAATGCAAAAACAACCGTTGCCTGGGGGTGATCATCTTGGGAGCTTCCGTGTATATTCTCGAATTCAAGGATTCCGATGAAATTATCCGGGCTCATATTGATCAGGTCAATGGATGTGCAGGTGATCTTGAACAGTATCATGCGGCGTCCCGTCAGAAGGATGTTATTCGGGTACTTGTTCTTACAAAAATGAAGAATTCCATTAAGCGTGACGAGGATGTGGTCATTCTTTCTCCGGACCACATTGCGGATTTTTTTATCGTTCATGCCGAACTGGAGACCGGATCCCTCATTGATCCGGTATGCTGGATCGCTGCGGAGTGATCGTTCGCTTCCTTTTTTATTCAGACTCATAGTGCGACATGGGATCATACCATCTGCCAGGGGACGGTTCCGGACGTTTTTTGTGCTGTTCCGTCGTGTTCCTTTTTCAGCTCTGGAAAAAACACCATGGTATTTGATCTATTTTCTAACCTTGTTACCTGACTATCGCAACACGGGGGAGTCACCCTGACCGAAGGTTGAGCGTGGCTTGAGAGATTTCTCAATAGACAATGTGTGATATGTGATAAAGGAACATGAGAAAATGGCAGCGGCAGTGTATTATGCGAAGGTCCGCCGCTTACCTGCGTGTGCCCTTCTTTCCCCCCATGACCTTTACTGGGTCAAACTACAATGAGAGAGAGAGGACATAATCCCTTGCTCTTTTTGCCATATTCTTCGTAGGTCCCGGTTATTTGATAATTACGACGAATAGTATAAAAATACAAAAAAGAAAGAGGTTGGGGATCACCATTGATGGCGGTCAATGACAGCCAAAGAATACATGTTTCAAGCCGCATAACCTGCGGCAAAAAGAAATATCGTTCTATCCATTATAAACATTTTCTTTACAGGTTCCCGGTTTTTCCGGGTCCCGGGCACCTCCCATAACGTCGGAAAACAAGGGGTTGGATGAGCAGTTCGGAAGGTAAAGTGAAACACTTAAACCTGTAGATATATATGGGTGGAAAGCACTATCAAAGGAAGATAGATCGTGCCTCCAATTAATAAAAAGCCAACAAAAAAAATATGCACTCTTTGTTATGGCACGGGAGTTATCAACCACCCAAAAGGTATAAAAGTGCCGTGCCCGAATGGCTGCACCGGTTTCTATCCACCACCTCGTTGATGAGGGGTAGTCCACTCCGCAGGTTACTTGGTTTCTTCGGTGACCAGTTGACTATTTTTTTTGTATCAGCGGATGTAATGAAACATGACAGATCACGAAATGCAGGATCTGCCCGTATCTGTCAGCGAGTAGATGATCCAGTTCCCCTGGTACTTACCCTCGATCAGCCCGCTCTCCTTGAGGATGGCAAGATGGTAGGACAGCTTTGAGTCAGCGATCCGGGTAAACTCCTTGATGACACAGACGCAGAGCGGCTGGTCGATTAAGAGGTAAAGGATGGCAAGGCGCAGGGGTTCAGACAGTGCATGATGGATCCGGCTCTTCCTCTCAAGATCCTTTTCTGCCGGGATGCGTTTGGCAAGCGCTCCCAACCCGCCGATCCGGTCGAGTTCCTCCCTGATGGATTCCGGGATCTCCATTTCTTTTACTTTTGACGTGCGCTTGCTTTGGATGCCACAGCAGGACTGTTGTTTGCGCGCCATTTCAAATTAATATGAAATGAAAAGATATATAGCCTTGCCCTGCACAAAATGTTTCAACAAAATTTGAAATGATGTGAGGATCATGGAACAGCAGCAACCATCATGCACCTGCGGGAACGGGAAAACAAGACGCGTCATCTATTCCTGCTCCGGTATCGGGTCAAACGTCGGGCAACTTGCGAATGCAGCGGCATGCCGGCTGGCTCTCGAGGGATTCGGTGGCGGCTCCTGCCTTGCCGGTGTCGGCGGCGGAATCGACAAACTCGTCAGTACGGGAAAGGCGGCGGACGAGCGGGTCGTCATTGACGGCTGCCCGGTCGCGTGCGCAAAGAAGATCATGGACGACAGAGGCCTGCCTATCAACCGGTATGTCATAATCACGGAGCTTGGGATCGAGAAAACCCCCGGGCCCGTGTTCAATGAGAGCAACGTGCATGCCGTTGTCGATGCGGTCAAAAAAGCAGTGCCATGACACCCTGCTCAAAGGTTCCGATAAGGCAGACACAATGAAGGCGCTGATCACCTGCTCCGGCCTCTCAAACACCGGACGGCTCACCACACAGGTGGCAATGATACTGGTATCCAAAAGGCCCGGAACGGTTGTCTGGGTGCAGGCGCATCCGGAGGAACACCGCATCACTGATGGTACAACGGATGCCGACCAGATCATCGTCATTGACGGGTGCTCTGATCACTGCGCAATAAAAAAATGTATTAAGGAAGGCATCATTCCGCACCACCACATTGTCGCAACCGAACTCGGGGTTAAAAAGGACGGGATGGCGGACGTGCAGTGGGGCGATGTGGAAAAGGTGCTTGCTGCTGTTGACCGGAAAATAACCGGAGTGTAATTGTATGCAGGACTTGTTAGCGCAATTCGCTGATTGGGTGACCTACGCAGATCTCGGGCTTGTACAGGGGAGCCCCCTCGCGTCATCGGTCAACTTCTTTGTCTACGATTCCATCAAGGTCACGGTCATGCTGGCGGTGATCGTCTTTCTCGTCGCCATCGTCCGTTCATACATCACCCCGCAGAAAGTGAAGAAGTGGGTGGCAGGGCGCACGGAAGGTATTGGCAACGTGCTTGCTGCAATCCTCGGCATCCCCACCCCGTTCTGTTCCTGTTCTGCGGTCCCGCTCTTCATCGGGTTTGTGGAGTCCGGTGTGCCGCTCGGCATCACGTTCTCGTTTTTGATCGCCTCGCCGCTAATCAATGAGGTCGCGGCTGCGATGCTGCTTGCCATGTTTGGCTGGCAGATCGCCACACTCTACATCGTCTCGGGCCTCATCATTGCGATCATCGCCGGTATCATCATCGGTCGCCTCCATCTTGAAAACGAGGTCGAGGAATTTGTCTACAAGTGCAAGCTGCACGACCTTGCGGAGAAGGCGATGTCATGGAGAGACCGGCTGATCTTTGCGAAGAACGAGTCGAGGGACATTACGCTGAAAGTGCTGCCGTATATCCTGCTCGGCATCGGGATCGGTGCGGTCATCCACGGGTACGCCCCGCTCACGTCAAAAGGCATGGCGATGGGAACCGCGCTCGCGTTCATGATGGCAGTGATCGGGCTCTCGCTGCCCGAGATGATCATCCTCCGGAAAGTGATAAAGATCAAACTCCTCGTAATCTTTGCAGGGATTCTATTCATCTCTTTCACACTGACCGGCTACCTGTTTAATGCGGTGCTTGGGTAATGCCTGAAGATACAAGAAGAACAACAAAAAAACACGATGTGATCATCATGGCTGACAAACCGTGTTGTGCCGCTGAAGCACTCCGGAGGATCCGGCAGATCGATGTGAACGACATCACCACGGGGATCAGCATGCTAGACGAGAGCATTGATGAAGTTAAAGGGCTGGGACTTTCTGATGAGCGCGCGATCCGCGAGGCGCTGGTGAAGCGGGTGAAGATTTACAATTATATCCCTCCCGCAGCCGCGGAAGCGTACGCGGATGCGATTGTGCGGGAATACCGCCATGCTGAAAGAAAGAATTTTCAGGGCAGTGCTGGCAACGACAGAAGAGACAAAGAACATGACGGGAGAGAACAGGATGGTAAGAATTGAAGTGCTTGGTATGGGCTGCGAGAATTGCAGACGGCTGATGAGCAATGTGGAGGCTGCGGTTGGACAGCTTGGCATTGTGGCGGAAATCAAAAAAGTTGAGGATAATGCCGCAATCATGGAACGCGGCGTGATGCTCCTGCCCGGGCTCATCGTGGATGGCGAGCTCAAGGTTTCCGGCAGAGTTGCAGATGTACCGGAGATCAAGCAAATCCTGTCCGGAGGTACATAAGATGGGAGAGACTGCACCATTCTTCGCCAGCAGCGGCAGCTGCTGACCATGGAGTGTTGATATGCCAGGCGAATCCTGTATAACAAAAGAGCCAAAAGGACTGGGATCCTTCGAGAAGTACCTGCCCGTATGGGTATTTCTGTGCATCGGTTTTGGCATCCTGCTCGGGCGCTTTGCGCCGGAGGCAGCAAAATATCTTGACAGCCTCTCCATCTATATCGGCGAGGCGCCGGTCGTTTCGATCCCGATTGCGGTCTGCCTTTTTTTCATGATGTACCCCATCATGGTAAAGATCGATTTCGCTGAGGTCCTGAAGGCAGGCAAGAACATTAAACCCGTCAGCCTCACCCTCTTTGTCAACTGGGCAATCAAGCCCTTCACCATGTATGCGATCGCACTTTTTTTCCTCGGTACGCTGTTTCTTGTATTCATCGGGCCAAATGCGGTCGACCTTGTCAAGATGCCGTTCGGGCTTGACCTGCCTGTGGGTGCCACGTACGGGGTCGGGACGATTGTCCTTGAAGGGGGCGTCAAGATGCTAGAGGTCCCGCTCTGGCGGAGCTATCTTGCAGGGTGCATCCTCCTCGGGATTGCACCCTGCACCGCCATGGTGCTTGTCTGGGGGTACCTCGCAAAGGGCAACGATGGCCATACCCTGGTCATGGTGGCGATCAACTCGCTTTCCATGCTTTTCCTCTACGGCCCGCTGGGCGGCTTCCTACTCGGCGTGGGCCAGCTCCCCGTCCCGTGGGAGGCACTCGCACTCTCGATCGC
>JAPKXX010000007.1 GCA_026394595.1 Methanoregula sp.
CTCCTGCGCCATTGTATCAGATATTTAGGTTGGTCTAAATAATAAATGTTTAGGTTGACCTAAATCATCCTGTCAATTTGATTTTTGTTTTAGGTTTTCCGGGTGAAAAAAGGCTGTCTTGCCCTAAACCCAATCTTATTAAATAAGACTGTGGCAATTTTACCTTGATTCATCATGGCGAAAAAAACCCTTACGACAAACCAGGGGGTTCCGGTTGCCGATAACCAGAGCTCCCTCACTGCCGGACAGCGTGGGCCGGTCCTCCTGCAGGATGTTCACATGATCGAAAAGCTGGCGCATTTCGATCGGGAACGGATTCCGGAACGCGTGGTGCACGCAAAAGGTGCCGGTGCCCATGGATATTTCCAGGTATACAAAAGTATGGCACCCTATACGAAAGCAAAATTCCTCCAAGACCCAAAGAAAAAGACGCCTGTATTCGTCCGGTTCTCGACAGTTGTCGGGGCACGGGGATCTGCGGACTCAGTGCGGGATCCCCGGGGATTCGCGGTAAAATTTTACACGGAGGACGGGAACTATGACCTTGTGGGAAATAACCTGCCGGTCTTCTTCATTCGGGACGCGATCAAGTTCCCCGACATGGTACACGCGTTTAAACCTGCACCGGACACCAATATTCCTGTCAGTTCATCGGCCAACAGCCGGTTCTGGGACTTCATATCACTAACACCTGAGTCCACCCACATGATCACCTGGCTCTTTTCAGACCGAGGAACGGTGAAGAGCTACCGGAAGATCGAGGGGTTCGGGGTCAATACCTACATCTGGGTGAATGAGAAGGGCAAAGGCATGTACGTCAAGTACCACTGGAAGCCGGCGGCAGGCATCGAGACCATCGACCGCCACGAGTCGACCCGGCTTGCCGGTGAAGACCCGGATGTCGCTACCCGGGACCTCTATGACTGGATCGCTTCGGGAAAAACGGTCGAGTACGAGCTCAACGTCCAGCTGATGGAGTTTAAGGACGAGTTCAAACTGGACTTCGATCCGCTCGATGCGACCAAGACCTGGCCCGAGGACAAGTACTGGCTTATGCAGGTGGGAAAGATGGTCCTTGATAGGAACCCGGACAATTATTTTGCGGAAACCGAGCAGGCTGCCTTCTGCCCATCGTCCGTTGTCCCCGGGATCGAACCCTCTGCCGACAAACTCCTGCAGGGCAGGTTGTTCTCGTATGCAGATACGCAGCGGCACCGTCTGGGACCAAATTACCTCCAGATCCCTGTCAACCGCCCGAAAACAGCGGTCAACAACAACACGCGTGACGGGGCAATGCAGTACGGGGAAGGGTTCAGCGGTACGGTGAACTACGAGCCCAATTCTCTTGGGGGAGGCATGCCGAAGCAGTCAGGTGATTCCGTATTTGGCGGTCGCCCGTTTGTTGGAGGAGAGGTCCGCCAGAAGATCGCGCTGACCAACGATTTCCAGCAGGCAGGGGAACGCTACCGCTCCTTGTCGAAGAAAGACCAGGATCATCTCGTGGACAATATCGTTGATCCGCTCTCGCATGCAAAGAAGGAGGTCCAGAAGCGGATGGTGGAAAACCTTACAAAAGCAGACGCAAATCTCGGGAAGCGCGTGGCAAAAGGGTTAAAGCTTTGAACGGCGCACAACCTGCTGCGCCGCGTCTTATCTCGTGGAATATCACGCTCCGGTGTCCCCTGAAATGTGGCCACTGTTATGTGGATGCTGGCGAACAGGAGGCAGAAGGAGTGCTCTCCACGGAGGAAGCATTCGGCGTCATCGACCAAATCTGCGAGACCGGGAAACCTGTTGTCGTGCTGAGCGGGGGGGAACCTCTCATGAGGGAGGATATCTTTGCCATCGCCCGGTACGGTACTGAACAGGGGCTCCGGATGGTCATGGGTACGAGTGGGTATCTGCTGGATCAGGCCATGGCAAAAAAACTCCATGAAGCGGGGATCAGGGC
>JAPKXX010000115.1 GCA_026394595.1 Methanoregula sp.
GAAAACAGGTTAAAACCATTATCCAAAGGTTTCTCCCGTCACTCATCGTGTACAGCCATGATTGATCCACCATAAGATCATTAGAAATAACTTAAAACGGCTCAGTAGAACACCTCTTTTTTATTTTGATCTGTTTGGGAATCTTCCCACCTGACTATCGCAACAAGGGGGATGCCACAACGGCGGGGGCGAAAATATGAACCGAATCCCCCAAGAGCGTCTCAGATACGCATTTCTACAGACGCCGAAAAAACATGAGGATCTTCAATAATTTATTGCTATCAGATTATCCCCCGCTGGCTTCCATTAAGCAATCACCATCTTTTAGTTCTGCCATGTCTTGTTTGCAGTTCGATCTGGTGACCGGGCGCCTCTTCTCTGGATACCTGTTGATAATCGTCTGACAAAAGGACATACGGAAATCCCCTTTTGTATATAGCATCATATGGTTTATGTATAGTAAAAATGACTCAAAATCGCGTGAAATTAAAAAATTCTGATAAATAGGTCAGTAATGTTAAAAAATTCTGATTATATCGGTTGGTTCGTCAAAAAATAACTGAATTTCGTCCTTTTTAAAGGTCTCTTGTCTCCAGAAAATGTACATCCTGACAGGCATTCGTATCCCTTGAGCCATTTTGTATGTATATTGGCAGGTTCTGGTTTGGGACCCAATAATGCCCCATGAGTCATCTGGCCATCCCTACAAACCCGAGTTAAAGTTACCTTAATTTTTTAGTTCATTTATTTGATTGTTTTATGATGGAACACCAGGATACCTCAATAGTGGTGCTACATCCAACCCGTTTTTCAGGACTCTGGCTCTTTTTCCGTCGTAAGAAAAAACAGATTGCATTAGCGGGCTTTTACGGGCAAAAAACAGGGCCGATCGATCCCAGATATGGGGTACATTGAAAAAACCCCTGTTTTGTATGTTCTATTTTGAGGCATTTGAGTAAACCGTTAAGGACAAACCGGCTGTGAGGGCGTACTATCCATCGGTCAGAGGGTTGCACACTCCCTTTGAGGGTACCTCTTTTTTACTTTGTCGTTGAATAACTATTCTGCGCAAAAGTTTATTAATTTGAGATTTGATAAAATAGACAATGAATAGCGGTTTTTTTTCAGAGTGGCTCAAAAGCTACCGCACCCACCTCAGGATGCGGAATTACTCGCCCCGCACCATTGAAAGTTACGAACAGGTCATCAAGCACTTTGCCTATTATGTCTGGCTCCGCCGGAGCACTGAAATAACAAAACTTGTCATTTACTGGAAAGACCTGGAAAATGCCCGGCTCGACACCAGCGTTGAGGTGCCACCGGTAATGATCACTGATTTTCTCTCGTTTATGTCCTCAATGAGGACCTACAAGCCCAAAACATATCACAGGATGATCTCAACACTGAGCTCATTTTACCGGTTTCTCACCACGCAGGGGGGAGTCTCTGCAAACCCGCTGGTCGGTATCGAACGCCCGAGAATAAAACAGCAGGAGATCAAGTATCTCAAACACAGCCAGGTAGTGCAGCTCATAGATGTGATCGATGATCCTCGGGACAAGCTGATCGTCCGTACGATCTATGCTACTGGTGTCAGGGTATCGGAACTCTGCAATATTAATATTGAAGATATTGATTTTGAAGAACACACAATCAGGATCCGTGGCAAGGGAGACAAGATCCGCATCGTGTTTATCGATGATGACACCCTTGAATCAATCAAAAAATTTATCGGTACCCTGATCGAAGGCCCCCTCTTTGTTGGCCAGCAGGGCAAAAACATCTCCCCCCGGGCAGTCCAGCATATCTTCCGGCATTATGCTCCCTCCGGAATCACTCCTCACAAAATCCGGCACAGCTATGCGAGCGAGCTGTACCGCAGGTCAAAGAACCTGCGGGTTGTCCAGGAAAACTTAGGCCACACATCCATCAAGACAACGGAGATCTATCTCCATACGGATATCGATGAACGCAGGCAGGTGTACCAGCAGTTCTTCCCCTTATCCAATGGTCCGGATACACCGGGTCCGACGTGAATCTCCTTTTATAAACCGCAGGATGCTATATGCTAACTGTGCATTTTTTTGACCCAGAATTCACGGGATACAGGCAGACGCTGTTCAGGGGCGTCTTGTTTTTTAAGGTATCTGGCTGGGGTTACCTCAAAGGTCAGGTACAAGTCATGCAAGATATGTTCATTACTTCAAAAAAGCCAATGATGTTGGAACAGCACCCTCTGAATGCAGGACCGGAGACATCACGTATCCTGTGAAGAGAGCATCTCCTCCTCGAATTTATCCACGCCGCGCTTGATGACATCATTGAACTCATCTGCTGTCAGGGGTCTGCCGAACTTCTTGACCTCGCCATCGACAAATCCGGCGAGCTTGTCGAGGTTTGAGAATACAAACGCCTGAAACTCTCCGAGGGGCACCTTCAGTTTGTTGGCGAGTGCTGCCCCGATCTTATCGTAACGCTTGCCCTGCCCAGCTAAATCAAGCAGCTCTGCGATGTTGCCCTCAAACGAATAACTTTCTGTGGGATTCATATCACACTTCTGTTGATGATCTCCGCCATGAGGATGCTGAACCGGTTCCGTTCGTTTGCTGCATCAATCATATCCGGTACCGTTAATTTTACGCGTATCCCCTTTGGGGATGGTGGCTGAATATTATTCACGTGCTCAGCCTCTTTGGATTTGAGGGCGTTTCGATTGCAAAACCTGCTGATGCCGCCCGTTTGAATATCCCCATACGGTACGGGTCCCAGACGCTCCATCCAGGTGCCCTACGTGATATGATAATCATTTTTTTAGAAGGCACGATACCCCAGAACACCGCCGCCGTCAGCCCGAATCCAAACCCGACCATATACACCTTATCGGGAATAACCGCACCGATTTCATCATAGTATGCATCGAAGACCAGATGCCCAGTACGCCACACGGCAAACAGCTGCCGAAGGGTGAGTTTCGGGCTGGGCCTCACATACGGGCTGCCGGCACGTGCCGAGTCAATGATCGTGTCCAGTGCCGGGTCTTCATTGCCGCTTTCAAAGAAATCCCAGCGATCGAGAATGAACAACAGGTCCTGGATCTTTTTATCCCACTGGGTATTGCGTGTATTGCAGATCAACGGGTATCTGGGGGGTTTCCCATAGAAATGACAGACTTCGCTCATGCGTTGTTTTCCCGTGCCGCGCTCACATATAGGTTAACATTCGATGGTACACTGCATGGGGATGGCGCGGGAGACCTATCGGATATGATAATCAGTTTCCGTGATGGCACAATCCCCCAAAAAACAAATGCGCCCGACAATACGCTGCCACCCATGCCAACCATATAGACCCGTTCATTCACGATATTTCCATCCTTATCATAGAACGAATCATGAATCGCACGTCCGTTCTGCCACACTCGAAAGAGTTGTCTCATTGAAAGTTTTGGGCTCGATTGGGTATATGCAGAACCAACCATCGCAGAATCTAATTTTTTATCGAGCACAATATCCTCGCGGTTCTTCTTCAATAGATTCCAGTAATCAAAGATAAAAGAAAGTTCGCCGATTTTCGTTCTCAAATCGGGATTATTCACATGGAAGATCACGCGATATTTCGATTTCACGCTTTTAATTACATCAGGCAAGTCCACACTATTCACCATATATCATTGAACGTTCGATCACATTAATATTACTCATGAGGATTTTTTAAAAAATAATTATTACTAATAGTAATAGTAATTAGGCGGTTCCCCTAATTAGCAAGATGTGACTAAAAATATCGCCCATCATCAAACTGCATTACCTAATTCACAATAGAAACTGATACAATAAGCTGACCACAAGCAAAATCTTTTTCGGTTCAGCAATACCCAATGCTTTTTTCAAATAAAGTTGGAGTAGTGGTCTAATTATCCAGGACCCCCGGTTAATGGTAACGTGACCGGTACACTGCTGCAAGCAGAACCGCAGTCACACCTGCAAGCAGGGTTGCCGGTACCGTCCTGCTCGCAATCGCTGGTGCTGCAGTTCCGGTTATTTGGGGGATCTTAGTGCCGCTGACACCAGGGGCCAGCGGGAAGATCCCGTCAGCGACAACGGCATTGATGAGGATTACCCGCTGTCATCAATAAGATGGATGAGGTTTTCCCGTCCTTTTCTTACCTTCTGGATGATCCCCCGCTGGTGGAGATCGTTGAGCGTGGAACTCACGGTGGATTTTGGCATGCCCAGGACTTTTACGATCTCTGACTGGAACTGTTTCCCGCCGTTTGCCCTGAGCAGCTGGACGATCCGCTTTTCGAGGGTTATCAGATCAGCTTCGGACAAGCGGGATGCCTGGTCCTCAGGATCGTCCGGTAGATCATCCGACCCGGGATGCTGTTTTCTCTTTAGGTATACCATGAAGCCGACCACGGCGATTATGATGACGATGAGCCCTAGGACAACCGGCAGGATCGGAAATGCCGGTCTTTCCAGCACGATTCGCGGTTCCCCGGCCCCGAAGGAACGCACGCCATACCAGACGAGCCCGTCGCCCACCTGCTGGTCAGGGACCGGTTC
Source organism: Methanoregula sp. (assembly GCA_026394595.1). GTDB lineage: Archaea > Halobacteriota > Methanomicrobia > Methanomicrobiales > Methanospirillaceae > MVRE01. Next base: position 4,566 of record JAPKXX010000115.1, read on the forward strand.
TGCAGCCGTTACCGTATAGCCGTGCGGGTACCTGACGACGAAGGTGGTGTCCTTTGCCAGGTACAGCCCGCCGGCAAACGCATCGCCGGCGGAAAGGCCGCCGTCAGACACGGCAAAGTTCATCCAGGAAAACGAGTAGGTGACAACCCCGAACTTTCCGGTCGGGGACGTCTGGATGACGGCCTCACCGGAAAAATTGTCCGCCTCCATCTGCCGGGACGTGCCGGCGGCCGCCTGCGCAGCGGAACGCTGCATCAGGTCCTCCAGCTGGGGGAGGTAGACAGAGTTCAGGTCGCGGGAGTAGTTTTCAAAATTATCCATGTCCTCGTTGGTGGCAAGGGGGGTGCGGTACTCCACCGTCCAGAGCGCCGAGCCGTCTTTCTGGAGGGTGATCGTGTAGGTGGTGGTGTACTCCGGGGTTAGTGCCGCCCATGCGCCCGGCAGGGTGCAGAGCAGGAGCAGGACTGCGATGGCCAGAACCCAGTACCAAGTCAGCTTATCCATGGAGCACCTTGTTGTGGATCATTATCGTGTTCCGTATAAAAAATACGTAACCGGTCTTTTTATAACCAGTTACTGATCTGAATAGCGGAATTACTTGTTGTGGAACCTGGTATCCCAGTTGCTATTCCTGTTGCTGTTGCCGTTGTCGGTCCAGCCGCCTATTCCGCTGCCGTTCCCGTTCCTGTTTTCCTGGTCGTTTGAGGGGGACTGACCATGGCTTGGAATTACCTGGATGGCCGGCCGGTGCTGGTCCTGCGAGGACTGGTTCGTTTCCCGGGGGAACTGTTCAGTCCTGTTCCACGTCTGCCCGGTCTTTTCCAAGCTCTGGTTCCATACCTCCGGGACCATTCTGTTCACGGGGGGGACGTACCGTCCTTCCACATTTGTCGGTATGGTCCGGTTCTGCGTCGGGTTCTGTGCGCCGGAACTCAGGTGTTCCGCTCGTAACCATACCCTGTTTTCTGCATCCTGGATGCGTTCAAACCGTGTCTGGGTCTTCTGTTCAAACTTCAGCTCCAGTTCTCGGCTGTTGTTGTATGCCCTTGTCAGGCCCGGGTTGCCGGAGTGTGAGGACAGGAGATTTTCCAGGACAACTTGGTGCTTGATGATCATGTCCTGCACGTGCATGAGGCCGGTGTCAATGGGCGCCGGTATGGATCCGGTCCCGTTGAACGCGGGCATGGGCGGGGTCTCGTTAAACCGATCGAGAGTACGTTCTGTCTGATTCAGGTTCTGCCAGTACTGATCTAGTGCCCGGTCCGCGGCATCGGTCCTGTTGGCCGCCAGTGCTTCCTTCAGTTCGGCAAGGCGGAGGTCTGCGTGGTCAATCTCTTTTGCCAGCCTCTCGCTCTGGTTGAAGGTGAAGAAATCGTCGAGGTTTTCAAACGCGATCTTGAGCCCGTACATGGAGTTGTTAGCGCCGATAGGTCCGTTGTACGGCTGTATGTCGTTCACGAGCTGCATTCCCTGCGTGCTGGTAGTGTTATCTGCTGCAGCGGTTCCAACAATGGCGCAGAGTAGTCCAAGCGCCACCAGTCCCAGCAGGACGCCAAACTTAGTGTTCATGGTTTTTTCCTCCGTATTCTCCGGTATGTTCCGTTAGCTGAAGGTTCCCTTTCCGATGCTTTAAGGGTCGTTACCGTTCCGGACAATTCCGGTCGTCCGTGCGGTTTTCATGTATCGCGCAATCGTTCCGGATGGTTCAGATGGTAAATCGGAGCGATTTCCTGCGGGAAAAAATTCCGGTGTTTTTCAAGCGAGAATACGCGCCGGATCGGTTCCGGATTGGCTGGACGCGCAGGAGCGGGGAGAGTAAAACCCGCATGGCCAGCTACGTTAACCATGAATATTCTTTTGGCATACGCTTATTCTGGTATGCCTGAAACGAAACTCCTCAGGTTCCCGCCGGGAAAGTCGCTCACGGAGGAACTCTGCATCGTCATGAAACGGATCGAAGCCTACGGTGTCGTCTATCCTGCGAGGTATTATCGGACGCTCGTTGAGAAGTACACCCGGGAGGGGGTCCTCTATCCCCACATCCTCATGATCATCGGGGAACCGCGGATCAACAACCACTTCTTCTATTCCCGTGCGCTCAAAGGAACCGGCAGGCTCCTTGATTACGGATGCGGCACCGGAGATAATGTCCGGCAGTTGATCCGCGACGGGTTTCCTCGGGAGAGGATCACCGCATTCGACCTCAACTGGACAAGTATCAACCTCGGCTTTGACCTGTACCGTGATCAGGAGGAGATTCACGACCTCTTTATTGTTTCAGGGACGTTCACGTTCGGGCCGGCGGAGTTCGACATGGTTTATTCCGCCTCTGTTTTCCACGTAATCGGCGATGATGAGGAATTCGGAAATTATCTTGCGAATGCGTGGTCTGCCCTCAAACCCGGCGGGATTCTCTTTGGTTCCACGCTTGGGCTGGTGGAGGGGGCTGTTAGGTCTCCTGATGAACGGGGGCCGCCAAGAGTGATGTCGAGGGAGCAGCTGACCAGTCGTCTGACCGGCGCTGGCTTTACCCGCCCTAAGATAGTCCAGCGTTATCACGTCCTGCATTATGTCGCTGACAAAAGTGACAACAGGTGCGTCTTTGAATTCTGTACGAAAAAGCCGGCATAACACCGGCCAAGTTTATCTTGAACTAGCTCCGTTCACCAATGCATAAAGTTGTTCAAGATTATATCAAAATACAACTCTACCCTATCCATATTTGACGCGGATTGCCCAAGATATTTTTCGCATTTGATCACTGTCAATACCGTATTATTTAAAATAAAAAAGCCACCCCCTTCTTCGAACAACCTTTCAGTTTATTCTCAAGAAACTCTCCGTCCGTGCGGTATCCAGATACGGTAGATCAGCCGGTCTGCACAATCAGGGAAGCCGGAAACGTTTCAGCGTTTCCAGACTTCCAGGCTTGACATATTCTTCCCGTGGTACGTAATCTCGCCCGCGGTGAACACGAGCACGACAAAATCAGGATTCTCCGGCGTTTTGAAGGGCCGTTCGTACATCGGGTTCCAGTATTTCTTTTTCGTCGCAACATCCTCGTGGATCTTACCCTTTGCCCTGATCTCGACATAAGGGTCGGAGAATTCCTTTCCCGACCAGATGGCAAGGGCCGTGTCAGGGTTTTTCTTCAGCTGCTCAACCTTCTTCGAGGATTTCGTCGTCGCCCCGACAAGGGTCATGTCGGGAAAACCGGCAAGCACCATGAACCGGACAGCCGGCAGCTTTCCGTCCAGCGTGGCAACAGCTGCAACATGGGGACCCCCTATAACTTCCACGATCTGCTCTTTGAGTGGCATGGAGGACATTCTCATCCATGATCGTATAATTGTACTGATTGAGGGTTCTGTTGCAGCTGCGGGACTTTAAATACTCGACATTGAAGGGTTGTGGGGGTATCATTTCCGTTAAGTCCCGTTAAAGCAACAGCACCTCATTCATTGAAACAAGTACTGTCAGTTAAAATTGAATTAATAGGTCAAAAAAAAGTTTTATTTCATTAATACATCTTTTCCCTTTTCGTATTCTTCTACTGTTATCTCTCCTTTTGCAAACCGTGCTTTTAGGATATCAACTGGAGTTTTCTGTGTTTCAATTGGCATCCTGACCTCCCGAATGATAACATAGAGGATTGCCAGTAGGAATCCATACATTGGGATAATCACCAAAATGAACCAGAGAGGTGCACTCATTTTTTGTTCTTTTGCATCTTTATACACGAAATATGCAATCACCAACTGGACTATCCAGGCGATGATCATAAACGCCATTCCAAAGAATGGATGCATTGAATGCGTGGAATACATTAAACCAAGAGGCATACTCTGTTATTTCCTTCATAGATGATAGGGTTTCGTTTAGTGCATATTCAAATAAAAAACTATATTCGCACCTGGAGCCAGGCATAAGGTTCAAACTTCCTTTTTTTGGCTCTGGAGAAATGATTGAAAAAGTTATGACGCTCTTGGGGCTCTGGCGTTGTCTGCGACCCCGAATTCAGGGTAATGATTTAGCGAAAGTACGAACTTTTTCTGCTGCACTAGGTTTGAGTGGTATGCCGTGTCCGGAAAGGAGAATATCAAAATCATGGGCGGCAATCATTTTGATCGATCGCTGTGCTTCACCCATATCCAGTGTAAACTGCGGTGGAGCCCCCGCTATTTTTACGCCGTCGAATCTCAGTATATCTCCTGAAAAAAGGACTTTTGATACCGGATCAAAAAGACAGATGCTGCCCGGCGTATGTCCGGGTGTGTGTATGCAGGTGAGCCCGGCAATAGTGTCACCGTTTTTGAGTTTGATATCAGGTTCTACGAGACTAGATCTGAAAAAAATACCCAGAAGTCTGTACAGCATACCACGCCCGCCTTTTGGTGCCGGGTGGGGTTTTCTTCCTGCTATATAATCTGCGTCCGCCTCATGAATGGCCACTTTGGCACTGCTAACCATTTTGAGTTCGTGGACATTGCCGATGTGGTCAATATGAAAGTGCGTCAGGATGATTGTTTTTATTTCCGAAGGTTTGCGTTTGAGAGTATCTTGAATATAGGTCAGAATTTTTTTACTATTGCGGGGTAGTCCAGTATCGATGAGAATTAACCCATCCCCAATAATGACGTAACAGTTACCATTTACACCATCAACCTGATGAATTCCCGGTACGATCTCCATGGTCTATCAACGATGCATTTGACGTTGAAGTGTATTTATGTGTTACAACCACCGGTTCTGTTGCGTTGTCGGGACTTGACGGAAATAATATTGTCAGAACACTTCAATATCGGGTATTTAAACGTCCCACAGATGCAACAGAACCACTCGAAGGGTATTTTAAAATAGAGAATTTGACCATCAGTGAAAAAGTGCTGCTATGGGGCATTCGGTATTGAGGTTGGAATCCCCCTTTTTGTTCCAACCTATTTTCATGTTTGAACCTCTTGGGCTCTTGTAATACTGGCTGTTGAAAGAAAATAAGGATTATGCTGGTTCAGAACCAGCGACAGGGCATGTTGGATCATCAGAAGAGATCCCATCAAGAGCTCGTTTTGAGAGAACATTATGCCCATGAATCCTGAAGAAAAGTTCGGAAAAGACGGTCATAGTGACTTCGATCCTGACCCACGCATCCTTCGTGTTGCCATCGTCCCAATCACACCCTGTGATAGACTGCACAAGATTGCGAAACGACTGCTAGGATTTTTTTGACGGATAATCCGTTTTAAATTTGAACATCACGAAGAACTCGTTCTCCGGAAGGCATGGGGAATCGTTTGGGCAAGCGTGGGCAATGATCTCGGCAGCTCTCAGGGGAAAAGATATGGACGCTGGGGAGTGCAGCTGTGGAGGAGCTGAAGGGTCATGCTGTGGCGGAACAAAAGAAGACCCTTCCTGCCAATAAGCTACCTAATCCTGATAACTGTTAAAGAGGATCATGCCGTAAGAAATTCTAATCGGGATTGCATAATCTCAGAAACAATACCCCAAAAAAGTGTAAACAGATGACCAAGGGATGAAATGAAATGGAGCCATCAAAACAGGGATTTGGGTCGTGCCGGAAACTTCGAATGCCTATACCGATCTCACCGCATGGCAGAACCTGATGCTGATGGTGAACTGTCCAAGAGGACTAGGCCACAATAGATGTAATTAGTCAGCGTGTATGGGCAGCATGACGAAACGTTTCAACTTTTTTAGACTAACATTAATGTACAATGATTGTCAAGTAACCTTTTGGTTATTATCATGGATGGATATGCAGGAAAGATGGTCTATGCCGATCTCTCGGCAGGGAAGGTTACAATCAAACCCACGCCACCGGAACTCAAAAAGCAGTACCTTGGAGGACGGGGGTTTGGCATCCGGCTTCTGACCGACATGGTTGATCCGAAGATCGATCCGCTGAGCGACAAGAATGTTGTCGTGTTTGCGGCCGGGCCGCTGACCGGCACCGGTATCCCGCTGGGGAGCCGGTACGAGGTCTCGACAATCTCGCCGCTCACGGGGACCGCGATGAGCGCCAACAGCGGCGGGGTCTTTGGTTGGAAGATGAAGAAGGCGGGATTCGATGCGGTCGTCGTGACCGGCAAAGCGAAAAAGCCGGTCTACCTCCTGCTGGACAGCGGGAAGGCCGAACTCCGGGATGCCGCTCACCTCTGGGGTAAAACAACCGGACAGACAACCGATGCGATTATGGAAGAACTCAAGGATGATAAGGTTCGTGTCTCCTGTATAGGGCCTGCAGGAGAAAAACTCGTGCTGTTTGCCTGCATCATCAATGAGAAGACGCGGGCTGCCGGGCGCGGGGGTATCGGTGCTGTCTTGGGCGCGAAGAACTTTAAAGCGATTGCAGCCCGGGGAGATCTGCCCATCAAGCCATCGGATGAAGCGCAGTTCAACGTGGTCAAGGACCGTGTGCGCAAGAAGATTGAGGAGAACGGGATCGAAAAGGCGCTGCACAACTACGGTACGGCGGTGCTCATCAACATCATCAACGAAAACTATGTCCTGCCGACCCGGAACTTCCAGAGCGCCCACTTCCCGGATGCGGAGAAGGTCTCCGGCGAGACAATGGCAAAAACCATCCTCAAGGAACCCAAGGGCTGCTATGCCTGCACCGTGCAGTGCGGCCGTGTCTGCGAATTCGATGGCGAGTCCGGGGAAGGCCCGGAGTACGAACCCGACTGGGCGTTCGGGCCGGACTGCGGGATCGATGATCTCAAGGCAGTCGCCCGGGCGAACAACATCTGCAACGAGTACGGGCTCGACGCGATCTCGGCGCCGACAACGATTGCCTGCCTGATGGAGATGGCAGAGAAAGGCTATGTCAAGCACCCGATCCGGTTCGGTGACGCGAAAGGGATGCTGAAACTGGTGGAGCAGATCGCAAAGCGCGAAGGTATCGGCGATGAACTTGCCGAGGGCTCCTTCCGGTTTGCCACGAAATACGGGCATCCCGAATGCTCGATGAGCTCCAAGAAGCAGGAACTGCCGGCGTACGATCCCCGGGG
>JAPKXX010000003.1 GCA_026394595.1 Methanoregula sp.
TACTGGTTCAAGATGAAATCGGAAAGCGGAACCCTGTATGGCAAGGTATGGCAGGACGGGAGCCCGGAGCCGGCTACCTGGCCGTATACCTGGGCACGGAGCGGACGGACAGGATATCCGGCGCTGAACGGGGGTTCATCAGATGGAGTATCTTCTGCAACAGTGTCGTTTGATGATGTGACAGTTTGTCCAAACTGATGTAAAAAAATGCCAAGAAGGATCACATTAATCCCACAAAAATTTTTCCGGTCGACACCTCGATCCCATTTGGGGGCATTGAGTTGAGCACAAGAGGTTTTTTCCTTACGTGCAGGGTAGACACACTCAAAGGATATATGCATGAACACGATTAAATCTGGATAAAAGGTTTTAATGGCATGACACCATCCCTCCGCGAAAAGACGTTGTATGCCGGAAAAGAGAGCGCAGTTTCAGAAGTGATCGGGAGTGTCATGCTCATCAGTATTGTCGTTCTCGCAGTTGCTATCGTTGGGGTTGTGCTCTGGTCTCAGCCGCCCCCTGAAAAGATCCCGTCACTCAGCGCGGGGATCGCGAATGAAAGCTGTAAAGTGAGCGTCTCCCACAATGGCGGGGATATGCTGGAAAATGTGACATTCCGGATTCTCGTGGATGGCACAGACAAGACTACCAACTTTGCGAAGAATGGGAACCCAGTGTGGACATCTTGGGGGATCGGTGAGACACTTACCTACACATCAACGCCCTGTCCCCCGATGCCGCAGAACGTTCAGATTATCTATACCGGAGGTAATGGTGCATTATCGTTATCATCGGCCTATTTCGGTACTCAACCCTCTGGAACTGGTGAAGCGACCCCGACAACAACCGTGACTACGACTCCGACACCTGGGCCGGCACCCACGGTTACATCGATAACACCGAATACCGGCGTGAACACGACGACCATCAGTATCACGAACCTTGCAGGCACCAACTTCCTTGCCGGAGCGACAGTGAAACTGAACCGGACCGGCTATGCGGATATTGCTGGAACAAGTGTGAATGTGGTCTTGCCAACACAGATCACCTGTACCTTTGACCTGACGAATAAAGCAGCTGGCCAGTGGAATGTGGTAGTCACCAATACAGACGGGCAGTCTGGAATACTGATAAACGGATTCGCAATAACGAGGCCACCTCCCACCCCGCCCTGGTACAACTGTAACTGGGGCAACCGGAAGAATATCACTATTGATAAATCGAGGGTGAGCGGAACCCTGTCCGACTTCCCGGTACTCATCAATCTCCCTTCGGATGCGGGCCTCGCTTCCTACGCTCAAAGTAACGGTAACGATATCCTTTTCACTTCCTCTGATGGGACAACAAAACTCTCCCATGAGATTGAGACGTATACGAGCAGCACCGGTGCCCTCGTAGCATGGGTGAAGGTTCCGTCTGTCCAATCCTCGGCAGATACCACTATTTACATGTATTACGGGAACTCCGGCGCTGCGAACCAGCAGAACAAGAATGGGGTCTGGGGTGCCAATTATAAGGCAGTCTGGCACCTGAAAGAAGATCCCTCAGGAGCAGCCCCGCAGATGCTGGACAGCACATCCAATGCCAATCATGGAACATCTGCCGGCACAATGACCACTTCTGACCAGGTAGCTGCCATGATAAATGGGGGACTGGATTTCGATGGGAGCAACGATTATCTGGGTACAAATTATGTTCAGACCGGAGTTACCGCGTACACCATTGAGGCCTGGATAAAAACTTCGACTACATCGGTGCAGAGTGTTATTGTTCATGACAGGGGTTCTGGTGCAGGACAGAGTCTTACTCTAGAGGTCGGAGGTACTTATCCCGGTGGTCCGGGTGCCGCTGGTAATGTGGGGTACGGAGTCGATAGTAATGGTATATTCGTAGGACGCTATTCGACCAGCACGGTTAATGACAATAACTGGCATCATGTGGTCGGTGTGTGGACCGCTCCTTCAGGTACAGCGATAGCTCCAGCCCAATTCAGTGTTTATATCGATGGTAATGCAGCTGCAACAAACAATGCAGCTACTGGAAGTGCCACGTCACCATTAACTGGATTAGGCGGGACGCAATTAGCTTACCACCAACCCTGGGGCAGGTATCTTCCCGGCATAATCGATGAGGTTCGCATCTCCACTTCCTCCCTATCAGCAGATTGGATCAAGACCGAATACAACAACCAGAACAGCCCCTCCACCTTCTATTATCTCGGGAACCAAGAGCAGTGGACGTGCTGATAGCCAAAGGGGATCTCCCCCTCATTATTTTTTTGGCCGGTTCATGAAAATCACCCAAATCAGGCAATGCAGATAACCTTGTACTGACCATTCCTGCAGGGCAGAGAACCGGAAGTATGCTATCATGGGCACGTAATAGTGAAAAAAAATTGGCAAACCCGAATAAAGGGATCCTGATCAGAGGATTCGGGAGATTCAAATGTTTGCTTATTTATACTTGTCCCCAATTTTCGGGAATGAGACCCGTGTATTCCTGCTCACCAGCACATTATACGCATCATGCTTTGGATTATACCGCACGAGCACATTATCCAGTTCAAGGATAGTGCCGTATGGCTCAGCAACAATCGCCTCGTTCTCCGGTGTGATGTGATAGGAAGGTACCACCGCATACACCGGTTTTTTTGCCGAACCATCGCAGAGCCGGAACATGTGAGTCTTTGCATCGCCAAGATCCTCTGACATCTTTGCCGCGATGGTATTGACCCGTTTATCGACGTGGCGGTGGACCAGTGACAACCGTAAAACCCGGGATCCGGCTGGCACACGATACTGCTCCCTTGTTTTCCCGTCTTTCCTGAACACCACATAACTGTATTTGACATCAGTGTTCACGTACCGGAACGGCTCCTCGCATGCTGCAAGCGTCTCCATCAGGCTCGTGGGTTTGATGGATGGTGCAGTCACAAAACTCCAACACCGGTCCGGCGTGCAGTTTGTCCCCCAGATGAATGAGCAGGGGCTGTGGATGGTAAGCCCCCGCTTTTTTAAGGCAAGCGACAAAATCCGCAGCTGCGTCGAGGTTGTTTCTTCGGCAGGTTCAACAATGAGAATCGATCCGTCCGCTGAGAGCCGTTCTCCAAATTTCATGACAAGATCTGCACGTTGTTCCGGCGAGGTTGCGCTCAGTTCATTGAGGACATTGGAAAAGATCAGCAGGTCGATATTTTCTACGTTTTTTACCGTGTCAACTGTGGTGATATCAGCCCTGACCGGGGGTTTGATACTGGCGTTTGCATCTTTTTTTGTGCAGTGATCCCGAAGGTACATGAACGCCTCGATGTGCTCCTCGGATCGCTCCACCGAGAAAACTGTCGCCCGTGCACCATCCAGCCGTGAATAGAAATCCGCGATTGCAAGCGGGACGACACCCGGCCCGGTGCCGGCATCCAGCACCGTCATGGTTTTTTTCAACAGCCCATCGCAGGCGAGCGTGGCAAGCAGGTGTTCGGTCTGCATGAAATAGACGGGGAAATGGTAAGCGAGGTACCCTAGTACGCTGTAACCTTTCGTGTACTGTAATCTTCGACGCCGTGATGGCTTCCAGTAATCGTCCTTCTGGGCAACGATCGCACGGCGAAGCCGTTCGAGAATAACGGGATCATCCCATGATTTCCCTGCCTTTTTTGTGATATAATCTTCAATAGCACGTTCAAGAGTTGCGGGGATACGGTGTTCTGCAAAGAAACCGGTGATCTGTTGCTGCTCATCAGGGGAGAAGTGCCCGCTGGCGTTCATCGCTAATAGTTGTGGGGGGTTCTGATGTGATACGTGTTTGCGTGCGATTATTCGCCTGACCAATTTACGGGGTATTCATAATGACAGGGCAAGAAAAACTCCCATCGATGCGGCAAGGACGATGACAGCGGCAATCATCCAGCCTGCCATGAGCACGAGGATATGCTGCGCATTCCGCCATTCAAAGAGCCAGGCTAATAGTGCACACCCGTAGAGCCCGATCCCCGGCACCCAGATGAACAGGAAAAACATCAGCATCCCGTACTTCTGAAATCCCGCAGACTGGTGTGTCCGTTCGTGAACTTTCCGGATCAACACATCAAGCCTGTGCCAGCTTTTCGCAAACACATCGCAGATTGCCCAAATGCCGATGACTGCCCCTAAGCCCACCGATGCCATTGCAGTAAGAATTACCCACGGCGGGATACCAAGAACCAGCCCGATCGGTCCGGCAAAGGGCTGGAATATGAGGATCGCACCGATAAATGAAAGCATGGGTGCCAGAGGTACGCCTGCAACATCTGCAAAGGTGAGCGGTATAACGACAAGACAGGAGATCGAAACGGCTGTGCGTATGAAAAGTTCAGGCAGGGATACCTGTTGAAGGTCTGGCATTGGTCATGTAATGTGGGAACGGAAACCAAATAAGCGGCTCGATTGCCGGCTTCAATACAGGGTCACTGCTCTGCCTGCTGCTGCCAATGCCAGCACCGAACACAGAATTACGGCACAATGGAAAAAGGAATCCGGGTAATCTGTTATGTTCAAAAGCGGATAAGAACGGTATTTCACCTGAATACCAAGAAGCCGCCGGAGGGCAGCCCGGTCGCTGGTTGAAATCCTCTTCATTCCAGCTTTTTTTCATGAAATCCACCCCAAATTGGGTTAGGATCCAAATACGCATGGTACCCTAATAAGTCTTTTGAAAGTCAGTACAGATATGAGGCCCCGAGTGTGAAAGATCCGGCAAAAAATTCCGCCCTATTGTCTTTTTTTTAAATAAATACACAGTATAAAGGATTATACTGTGTTTTTTTGAGTTTACGTCTGACAGCGCGCATAAAAATCAGGATTGACTAAGTAGGTCCTGCCGATCCGGTCCGGCCGGATCCGGATCCAGATCGGGTTTCCTTGGTAGATCATCCTATGATATTCGACATTAAAAATTATTGTCCTATAGGATTTTCCTATAGGACTTCCTTTAATTGTAATTAAAGGAACGACGTAAAATCCAAATTTTAGAGAGCCTCCTGCCCCTCAAACCGGCGGGAAAATCCGGCCCGGAAACCGGATCCGGACGATGTTAGTTATGGGGGTTCTGGTGCGTTGTCGCGACTTCGTGGGTTAGATCTAAGCGTGGCGCTCGCGGGACACTTGAAAATGATTATTTTGGGATTCGGATAGTGATTCCAGAATTTGGCCCGGGAGGAATACCGAGAGCTGGCTCAACACCCTGCGAAGTTCGTAAATCGTTTAATAGTAATTTTGGTGAAAATCTTTTCCCAATTTTAATTTCGGACTCATATCTAGGTCTTTGTACTTCTTTGCCTCGATACACTTCAATTTCTGGTATATTTTCATGTATTGCTCTTACACATACTCCTCGTGCATAAAAACGATTAAATTCGCCTTCTGCCAGAGTTTCTGCAGCAGTAAACGGAACCTTCGCAAGATGGGGTATGCCATTTCGAACTCGCTGTTCATGGCTTTTCAAACAACCCATAGTCTGCAACTGGTTTGCTAACCAATCATCATTGTGATGTTGTATTGCCTCTAACAGTAAAGAATTCCATAATTCTATTCCATGTTGGATTAAACGAGTAGATACATACACACTTCTAGATTGAATATCCAAATTCAATTCTTCTTCCATGTATCTTCGTGTAATCTCATCTAAGTTTTCATAATATATCCCCATAATTATACCTCCACTTAGAATTAGTTTTCACCATGGCTAAATATTGCGGATTGTACGTCGCGAAAGTAAATTGCACGCGCTTGCTTGCGGTTGGTGATATGTGGCGGTTGAATTTGCGGCTGGCGGGTATCTGAAATTTGCGGAGTGAGAGAGAAAATCCAGAAAATCATCGCTCTGTAGCATCATTCTCACTGATGAAATACACTCAAGTCCATCACATCGAGCTTGCCATCCATGTTGATATCGGTCTTATCCAAGGTTCCCTGTGCTTCGTGAAAATCAAAGACCAGCTTAAGATATTTGCTGAGTACCATAGGCGGGATCTCTTCCTTCCGCTCCAGACCAAACCAGTAAAAGATATCCTTGTCTCCCTTGGAGCTATTGCAGGACCTACAGGCATAGACCTGGTTGCTGATGATGTCGGGGCCGCCCTTACTCAGGGGGATGATATGGTCCAGTGAGAGGTTCTCGGCACTTCCGCAATAGATGCAGCACCGCTCGCAGCTCAGCATCATCCTATCATCCCTGACCAGCCCGCTCATCTTCATCTTGCCCTGACGGAGCCTCTGAAAACGGCTCATGATGAACCGATAATTTCCTTCGAAGCCAGCAGCCTTCGCAATGAGATGGGCGTATTCCCAGAAGATGAGCTCTCGAACGGTTTTTACAGCGTGTGGTGGTTCAAAGGCACCCTGGTTATGTTGTTTAGTTGATTCCTCGTCAGTCATAGACCCCCAGTCACAAATCGACCTATAGGCTGCGAGAGGAAAAAGGTATCGTGGAGAAAGAGATGGCAGATCCTATTGGAGAGGGAGAACTCCCCCGGTCATCTCATTACATTAGCACCTCTTAGAAAAATGCCGAGTAACGACTAATCAATAGAATTATAATAATTTATCTTGCATATGAAACATGACGGCAAGGTATCAGGAGAAGTAATGGAGAGACTCAATAAACAACGGCGTCAAATTTCATCGAAAGTGGGGCACAAAAAAATTAAATATATCTCCACGAAGGATTGTCTTTCGGAACCCGAATTAATAAAAGCTTATTGCGCCTTGCATTCCCAAGCCGCGTGCATTGGTGGATATGCCCATATGGGGTGCCGACCAGAAAAGAGCAGACTGGAGCAATTCATCAAGTACGATTGCACAAAGGGTTGCTATGTTAAAGCTGATGGTACAACTGTACCTTCTGATGAGACCTACTGCGGAAGAAAGATTCCGAGTCGCACTTGGAATGGGAAAATGTACAAAGAAAATCAAATCTGGAACCTAGCAAGGCTTGGTATGCCAGATTTGAAGGATCATGATATGATCATCGAGGCGAAGGGTGGATTGCCAACGTTAAGCAAGGTTCACACGGCTCTTGGACAACTTCTCATGTATCGTGCTCATGATCCGAATCTGAAACTTGGTTTTTTGTTTCCCAAAATCTGGCTTCAGGCTGAATGCATCCAAATAGCGCTATCGGTCGTGCAAGGAAACGGAATAACTTTAATCCCCCTTTAATTATCAGGAAGGGTTCTGATAATTTCGCGGGACTTAGGATATTTTCCACCAAATCGTTACATCGTGCCACTTTATACTTCTCTCAAATTTTCTAGTCGAAGTCCCGTCAACTTATCAGAACACATTTTACAACACTCATTATATTCCGTCTGGTGTTCAGAAACATCTATTGGTATTAAAAATAATGGATAACCTAAGGGGGATTGGATCTATGCCTAAAAATCTGAAAAACGAGAACGCGTATTATCCAATTATAAAAACTAAAATTGAAGATATCCTAAAAAATAAATTCGATAATTGGTATTTGGAAATCACGGCAAAGAGAAAATTTAGTAATAAATTAAAGCGTGAAATCAGTCCTCAAGGAAGAGATATTATTTTTCATTTTCTTCGGGAGGCTGCTCCGGATATAACAGGCTTTATTAAAAAAGAATACTCTTCAGATTTTTTAATTGCAGAAATTAAAACTGACGAGATAAAATTAGATTACATCTATCAAACGAGGAAATATGCGGAATTGTTTGGTGCAAAATATTCACTTTTAATTTCAACAGAAGAAATCCCTGAAGAGATTAAAAGACTGTCACGGCCAGTTCATACACTCTTATCAGGTGGAATTGGGTACGAAAAAATCACTCTTGTTTATTTTGATCCAATCAAAGAGGAATTTTCTGAATGGTTTGAAAAAAACCCGTTTGGCAATTGAATTTTTTTTAATAAATTAAACATCGAGTATGAAATTCATTAGCAATAGAA
>JAPKXX010000091.1 GCA_026394595.1 Methanoregula sp.
AACGATTTGCATACATCGAGATGACAAAAGAAGAGTTTCCCCGGATCGGGATCGCGCGGAATACGACGGGGGATGCGGCATACTTCGGGCCGTTTGTATCCGCCGCAGAACGGGACGCGGTGTTACATGTGGTGAAGCGGATCTTTGGCTTACGCTCCTGCAGAAAAATGCCGAAGAGGGCGTGCCTCCGGTACCACCTGCAGTCGTGCAGTGCCCCGTGTATTGGCAGGATCAGTGCGGAGGAGTACCGCATGCAGGTGGAGAATGCGGAAACGCTCCTGAAAGGAAAGGGAACCGATCTCATCCATGCACTTAAGGAAGAGATGGCGAGGCGATCGGGCGAACAGGAATTCGAGAAGGCACTTGTGTTACGCAACCAGATCAGCGCCATCGGACGGCTCAGTCAGCATCAGCAAGTCGAGAAAGTAAAAACGATCGACCAAGACGTGATCGCGTACCGGCGTACCGGCAGCACGGTGTACCTGATGGTCTTCTCGTTTGAGAAAGGGCGCCTTGTCAGCAAACAGGAATTCACCTTTGAATTTGGCGAGGACTTTTTCGAGGAGTTCCTCGTCCAGTTCTATGCCGACCGCCTCCCGCCAGCAGAGGTCATCCTTCCCGAACCGGCCGGTGGTGCTGTTGTTGAGTATCTTGCACAAAAGCGGAAAAAGAGCGTCACGGTCACGGTCCCTAAGGCAGGGGACAAGAGAAAGCAGCTCGATCTTGTTTTAACCAACATCGATCACGTGTTCCTGAAAGACGGCATGAAGGCAAACGACCTTATGGCAACGCTGGACCTGCCTGCTCCCCCCGCGGTGATCGAGTGCTTCGACATCTCGCACCTCTCCGGCACATCGATGGTAGGTTCGATGGTGCAGTTCCGGAACGGGAAGCCTGATAAGAAGAATTACCGCAGGTTCCGTATCCGCACCGTGGAAGGGATCGATGATGTCCGGTCCATAAACGAAGTGGTGAAGCGGAGATACAGCCGGCTCATACAGGAGAGTGCAGATCTCCCTGATCTCATCATCATCGACGGCGGAAAGGGGCAGCTCTCCGGCGCACTCGAAGCGCTGTTGGCGATCGGTGCTGATATCCCTGTCATCGCCATTGCGAAACGGGAGGAGGAGGTCTACATGCAAGGCACGACCCTTCCCCTACGGCTCGACCGGAAAGGACTCGCCCTGCTGTACCTGCAGGAGATCCGCAACGAAGCGCACCGGTTTGCGATCGCCTATCACAAGCTGCTCAGGAGCAAACGGTCGGTGCAAAAAGAGAGCGGCAGGAAAGCGACAAAGAAATCCCGTTATTAAGGCACTACTACTCCTGCATGCATATAATGCAGTAGACGAGAGAATGAGGCAGGGGGACTACGCTGTTTAAAAAAATCCACCATATATATATAGTCTACAAGGCTGAAATCTCTTTCATACGGAGTCAGCTATGACAGAACAGACCAACAGTACTGAAGTGTGTTGGATGAGCAGCGCCGGACTCTTCCCCTGGTGGCTTATCCTCATGTGGGGGATCCTTACACTCCTTATCGGTGTGATGTTTTTAACAACTCCTGAGGTTACGACCGTAGTCCTCATCACGTTCATGGGGGCATTCTGGCTTGTTGGCGGGCTGTTCTCGCTCGGAAGCCTTTTTGTTGACCGGACAAACATGGGCCTGAAGATCTTCCTTGCGGTCATCAACATCATTGCCGGTGCGCTTATTATGATCTACCCGGTCTTTTCCACGATCTTCATCCTCTCGTTCTTTGTGATCTTCATCGGGTTCTTTGCCTGTTTTATCGGGTGCGTCCACATGTATACAGCGTTTAAAAACAAGGATGCGGGTAACGGAGTGCTGGGAATCATCAGCCTGATCTTCGGAATCCTCCTCCTGGTCCACCCGCTCGTGACCGCAGCGCTGCTACCCTACATCGCCGGAGGATTCTGTATTGTTGCCGGCATCGGATCAGTCATCACATCCTTCATGGCAAAGAAAGCGCTGGCTCTTCCTGTACCCTGAATCTCTTTTTTTTATCAGCGTGAGCTGCACGTAACGCTTGCAGGATCCGATTGCGTCAGCAGGGCAGCAGAAGGGACACCATCGCTGTTGTTAGGAGCACCAAAATACAATAAAGATTACCACAGGTTTACACGACGCAGGTTTACAGGATCACATCTAAGGACCGGACGGATTCGGCATGGTGTAAAAACATAAAAAAATTCTGTCAAGGGCTTGTTTTTTACCCCCCGCTCACTCAGACCTGTACACCATGTCGCCGGCATGGACGTTTTGGGCTACTTTCATACCGATGTCCTGCCCTTTTGTCGCGGTTGCAATGGATGTGTGCTCGACCTGCATCGATGATACGGTCTGGCAAAAATCCGTGTGCATCCCTTTTATGTGGATCTTGTCCCCATTGCTGAGGGTATCCTCCAGCATGATCACTGCAACACCGATCTTCGAGAAATAGTGCGTAATCTTTCCAACCATTTGTTCCATCGTACAATCCCCAATGAAAGAGTAATGCCGCCCCTATTTCATAAATGTTGTTGCGGGCGCATGAGCCATACATCAGCCCATGCCGCCGCTTCCACTACCTTAATCATCCTCCACCATCCCACATTCCGGTAAGGAGAAACCGCAGCCCCCGTGAATACCGGATGTCGATCAGCGCCGTTGACAGGGCACTTGATGCCCGTGAAAGGAACCCGGTTTATGGATTATCGCCATCGCAGCATCGCCCGGAGTCCCAGTCCCGCTGCCGCAAGAATCAGGGGCAGTTCAACCGTGGTCTGCCGCATGGTTGCAGGGACTGAACCGGCAGGGGGCGACTGAACCGGAACTGAGGAAGTTGCGGGAGGGGTCATGTCCTGCGGCAGGGATGGTGACGGAGAAGGCGTCGTGTCCGTTGGCTGCGGTGCGGTTGCTGCCGGTGTGGTCTTTTGTGCCGGTAGTCCCAGCCTTACATATACTGTTTCACCGGGCGACTGCGGGTTTTGGGCAAGGATGGAAAATTTCTTATCCGCCGTGGCAGACGATGTCCGGAACCCGACGATGGCAACGCCGTCAATATCGGTGGTCACCTGTGCGTAATACCGGGTGTTTGATGTTGTGGATGACGATGGTGCAATATCGTCCCGTATTGTCCTCCCGTTTCCATTGTTGTACCGGTACGAGCCGATCACATAGGGGCCTTCAGCCGGGTCCTGCACCACGTTCATCTGGTTGGATAGGATGACCGGGGGCTGGTCACCCGGCTCGCCGCTCATGGTAAACGTCCGGGCAAGCCAGACATAGTACGCGGTGTTCGGTTTACCGGTGATCGTAACCGTAAAGCCGCTTCCACGGGTCAGCGTGTCCTCAGCGGATGCACAGGGAATGATTGCACTTATGGTACAGCAGAGCATGCAGAGGGCTATGATTCCTGATATACAGGCTTTCATGGATAATCCGACCCCTTGTGGATTCAAGAGATCATTGTTGCAGGGCGTTAATGGATATTGCGATATCTCCTGTTCTCATCCCTTACCTTTTTTACCGATCATGTCCTGTAGTGGTACAGGGACACCTATGACCATCGACTGGTATAACGAATTTGTCGATTTGGATTACACCCCGGCACGCGATGAACTTGTCTGCCTGTTTTATTTTGAGCCTGCAGCAGGGATCAGCGGCAGGGAAGCGGCAGGACGGATTGCATCGGAAAGTTCAACCGGTACGTGGACAACCCTCTTCACAATTCCGCCCCGGATGAAGGCGCTCCAGGCAACGGCGTTTGATATCGAAGGAAATTGCGTAAAGATCGCCTACCCGCTCGCGCTCTGGGAGGAGGGAAACGCCGTCCAGCTCTTGAGCGGAATTGCCGGGAATATCTTCGGCATGAAAGCGGTGAAGAACCTGCGGCTGATCGATGTTTCCCTGCCGCCCGCTTATATCCGGCATTTCAAGGGCCCGCATTTCGGGATGGACGGCATCCGCACGATGATGAAGGTTACTGGGCGTCCTCTGACCGGCGCGGTGCCCAAACCCAAGATCGGGTTCTCTGCAAAAGAGCATGCGGAGGTCGGTTACGAGACATGGATGGGCGGGTTTGATTTTGTCAAGGACGACGAGAACCTGACGTCAACGCCGTTCAACCGGTTCGAGGACCGGGTACAGCTGATGACAAAGAAGCGGGATGCAGCCGAAAAAGAGACCGGCGAAAAGAAATCCGCGTTCATCAACATATCCGCCGACACCGAGACGATGAAGAGACGGGCTGACCTGCTTGCAGAGTACGGCTGGAACTATGCAATGATCGATGTGGTCGTGGCCGGGACTGCAGGTGTCATGACGATGCGGGACTATTGCTCCGATCTCGGGCTTGCGATCCATGCGCACCGGGCGATGCATGCGGCGTTTGACCGGAACCGGAAGCACGGGATCAGTATGCAGTTTTTGGCAAAGCTCATGCGCTTAATCGGGGTGTCCCAGATCCATACCGGGACAGCGGTGGGAAAACTGACCGGTTCAAGGAAGGAGTCCATGGTCCTTGCCGATCTGCTTCGGGAGAAGAAGACCGCAGCAGTTGACGGGATGCTCCTTGAGCAGGACTGGGGGAAGATAAAAAGTGCATTCCCCGTCTCATCCGGCGGGCTGCACCCCGGGCTTGTCCCTGATGTGATGGACATCTACGGCATCGATCTCGTGCTGCTCGTTTCCGGCGGCATTCACGGCCACCCGAAAGGCACCCGTGCCGGCGCGAGGGCGACCATGCAGGCGATCGAGGCATGGCAGGAAGGTGTCACGCTCGAGGAAAAGGCCAGAAAGGCAAAGGAACTGGCACAGGCGCTTGAGAAGTGGGGATACTACAAGCCGAAGTGAGTACCGGGTGAAATTCATGACAAACGAAATCCGCGAGCTGAAACGCGAAGATTTTTATCTGGCAGAGAAATTGTGGGAGCAGTACCGGGGCCAGAAAGCGGACCCGGCTCACGAGCGTATCTTCGGGGTTTTTGCCGATGGAAACCTCGCGGCAACAGCCCGCTACACGAAGCATCCCGATGGGAATGAGATGGACTGCGTCTTTGTCCCCGAGCAGTTCCGCGGGAAAGGCTATGCGAGGGATGCCGTGGAAGCGCTCATTAAGGAGTGCGGTACAGAGCAGATCTTCATCCATTCGACTATCGTGCTGATCTCCTTTTACAAGACCTTCGGGTTCACCCCGATTCCGGAAGAACAGCTCCCTAAAAGTATCCGCGACCGTTTCATCTTCTGCTTCGGGGAGATGCAGGGCTGCAATGTCTGCCCGATGGTGAGGAAGGGGGATGGTCGAAAGTCCTGAAGTATCTCTTTTTATTTTATCATTTGTACCATCATCCATTCAAAGATAATCCGACCCGACATCGGTTTTTTTAATATATTTCATACTCCTAGGAATAATCTTCAAATAGTTACCGCAGATATTCATGAGTGTGGAGAGGTGATGCAGCATGTGTTCCGGCGGTGGTCCCATGAACCTGACCATGGATGAGCTCAAATGGTTCAGGTACCGGTGCAACGACTGCGGGAAAGTATACAAAAGCACCAGCGAGAGATCATCCATCTGCCCCGATTGCAAATCAGAAGATGTGGCAAAGGCTTAGGAAAACGGGTGGCAATAGAGAACAGGAATTCAGAGAGTCAATCTAATAAATCTGCACAACAATTTTATTTTCTGCATGCAGATTTCCCTGTATGAAAATCAGGGAACAGTTCAGGAAGTTCCGGGCGGCTTATCCTGCTCTAATTCCTGAATTGAATCTTGATACCATCAACTGGAATATTTTTGCATTTCTTTTTTTCATCCTGATCCCGCTCTTTCTTTATCTCATACAGTTGCTGATCCTTACTGAAACAATCCCGTATCCGGTTGCGATCAAATATTTTGTCCTGACGTTTAATGATCCCAATTTTGCTAACATGTTTCTTTCCAATTACATTCACAGTGTCTTTGATTATAACCACATTTATCAGAATGTCCTCTCGTCTATCACCATCTTTCTCATGATTTACCTGTATTTTCTTTTTGTTCTGCCCTACATCAAATTTAAAATTCCTTCATTCCAGTTCAGGTTCAATCCCCGGGCATTTGTCCTGACGCTGATCGTGATCTTCTGTTACCTTCCGTTCTCCATCTCGGGCATCTCCATCTATTTCGGGAAGATTCTTGGAAAATCGATCGCTTGGGGATATTCAGGGCTCCTGTATACATTCCTAGGTTTTTTCTTCTACCTGATCGTCGAATTGCTCATAACTATCACCCTGCAGAAAGCATCCGGCACGATCCCCTCTCCCAGTAACTTCAGAACCGGATCTTCGCCTCCCGGGGCCGGGCAGGAACAGCAGGGCAATGACTATGCTGTCCTGTCCGCTTCTCTTATCTTCGCCTGCGTGTTCGTCCCGTTCCTGATGATCGCATTCATCTTATCAGAACTGATCCAGCCGGGCACGGGAGTTTTTGCGCATCTCGGTGGGTTCATGCTTGGATTTATCATCGCGCCGGTGATCGAGATGCTGACACTGTCCCGTCTGAAGAAACAAAAAAATGCGTTTTGCGTGATCCTTACACTGATTGTGGTTGTGCCGGCGGTCTTTTGGTTGCCGTTTGTTTGATTGCATTTAAAAAAAAGCATCCGCGAGCGTTTCCTCTTCTGCATCGGTGAGATGCTAGGCTGCAATATCTGCACGATGGTGAGGAAGCCAGTTGACTGAGCATATGGACGATGGAAAAGAAGGATGCAGCATAAAGGGACGAATGAGAAGAGTGTAATGTTCTTTCGAAGATTGATTTATAAAGTGTGATAAAAATAAGATTAGAATATCATAGACTATGGATGAGTTAACCAAATTACCCCATCATGGAAATATCATTAGCAATTTCATCATTGATTTAGAAGATAAATTGCATATCAGAGAAGATTTTGTTGATATATACGAAAATGTTCTAATTCATTCAGATAAAGCAATAAGAAAGCGTTTTCTCTCTGCTGAGAATTCATATTATTACACCATTATCAATAGTTCTCGAAATTTCGCTTCGAATTATGGGATTTATAATAAGCTAATGAAAAACGTAAAAAAACCGATCTCCGAGTTAGAATCTTTAAGTGAAATCGTCGGTTTTATTGATTCTTTATTGACACTTGGAATAGCTCTTGGTTTTGTTTTCTCTATTGGAATGTATGTTGTGCATATTCCAGACAATAAAATTATTTCATATATCTCGGCTATTTTTACAATTTTTTTAGCAATTGTTAAATTAATTTTATATGGTATCTCTAAAAGCGAAACGATGGTTCGAGAACTTCTTAAAAGATTAATCATTACTCCTGCTTTAATACGTGCAGATAATAGAGGTATTCATAATAAAGATAAATTGATAGCTAGTTACATATGGGATTTTTCTTTAATCCATAACACAAATGACACTATTAGAGGATTTTTGATTTTACTCTTGTTGAAATTCGTTTCAAAAAATATGTTTATGAGGGTCAAATTAAAATTAATAAAATTGACACCTGATTACATATCAAAACGCAGAAAAGAAAAAATAACTTCGGATTTTTATTGCATGTACTAAAAAATAGTTTCAATTAATCACACTTGTGTGCACTCTCATGAAATATTGTACCTTCACTTTCCCACCCCGATCCCATCCCTTATAACCTCCAAACCGGAATTTCTTAGCACCGATGTCCTCCTTCCAGCTCACCTCCACCTTTGCGCCTGCAGGGTCCCAGCCCGAAGCAATAGCGGAGCTGAAAAAAGGACTGGAGGACAACGACCGGTTTCAGATGCTGCTCGGTGTCACCGGATCGGGTAAGACCTTTACGATGGCAAACGTGATCGCAGCAGCAGGTAAGCCGACGCTTGTGATCGCCCACAACAAGACGCTTGCTGCCCAGCTGTACCAGGAGTTCTGCGACTTCTTCCCGACAAACCGGGTCGAGTACTTCGTCTCCTATTATGACTATTACCAGCCTGAGTCCTACATCCCGGCAAAGGACCAGTATATCGAGAAGGACTCTGCGATCAACCCGAAAATCGAGATGATGAGGCTCTCGACGACTGCCTCGCTCTCGCACCGGCGAGACGTGATCGTGGTCGCCTCGGTCTCCTGTATCTTCGGGCTGGGGAACCCCGAGAACTTCCGGAGCATGGGCTTTGAGCTTTCAGTCGGGCAGAAAATCTCCAGAAAAGATATCATGAGCCGGCTGCTTGACATCCAGTTCGAGCGCAACGATATCGACCTTTCGCCCGGCAGGTTCCGGGTGAAGGGGGATACTATCGATATTGTCCCGGGATATTTTAACAACATCATCCGGATCGAGATGTTCGGTAACAGCATCGAGCGGGTCCAAGAAGTGGACAAAAACACCGGCGTAAAAAATGAGGAACTGAAGTATTTCCAAGTCTATCCCGCCCGGCACTTCGTCACTCCTGACAGTACAAGGAAGGCGGCGATTGCGTCCATCAGAAAAGAGCTCGATGAGGTGCTGCCCACGCTTGGTATGATCGAGGTGCAGCGGTTGCAGCAGAGGACAAACTTCGACCTCGAGATGATAGAAGAGATCGGCTCCTGCAAGGGGATCGAGAACTACTCGCGCCACTTTGACGGCAGGAGGCCGGGCGAAAAGCCCTACTGCCTGCTCGACTATTTCCCCGATGACTTTTTGCTGATCATTGACGAGAGCCACCAGACAGTCCCGCAGCTGCATGGCATGTATAACGGCGACCGGTCAAGAAAAGAAACGCTTGTTGAGTACGGTTTCAGGCACCCGAGCGCGCACGACAACCGCCCGCTGAAGTTTCACGAGTTCGAGCAGTACATGCAGCAGGTGGTCTTTGTCTCTGCAACACCGGGCCCCTACGAGTTAAAGAACTCGGCGCAGGTCGTCGAGCAGATCATCCGCCCGACCGGTCTCGTCGACCCGGAGGTGGAGGTGCGCCCGACCGAAGGGCAGACCGAGGACGTGATCCGGGAAGTGCAGGCAACCATCAGGCGGGGCGACCGGGTGCTCATTACGACGCTTACCAAAAAACTCGCTGAAGAACTCTCCGAGTATCTCGCTAACCGCAATGTCCGCACCCGGTACCTCCACTCCGAGATCCAGACTTTGGAACGGACGGAGATCATCCGCGAGCTCCGGCTGGGGAAGTTCGATGTGCTGGTCGGGATCAACCTGCTGCGGGAAGGGCTCGACATCCCCGAGGTCGGGTTCATCGGGATCCTCGACGCGGACAAGGAAGGGTTCCTGCGCGATGCGCGGAGCCTGATCCAGATCATCGGGCGGGCAGCAAGGAACGTGAATGCGAAAGTCATCCTCTACGCCGATACCATGACCGATTCGATGAAGAAGGCAATCGCCGAGACAAAGCGCCGGCGCGATATGCAGGTCGCGTACAATGCTGATCACAACATCACCCCGCAGACGATCAAGAAACCGGTGAAAGAAAAAGAAGTTGATGTAAAAGATATAAAACACGTCCCGAAAGGTGAGATCCCCAATGTCACCATCGGGCTCGAAAAGGAGATGCGGGATGCGGCGGAGAACCTCGATTTCGAGCGGGCGATCGCGCTCCGGGACCAGATAAAAAAGCTTAACGAGCGGCTGAAAGGTGCCGGCAGGTAATCACTCCCGGTTCTTCAGGTCAATCATGCAGAGTACTATTTTTTTCCGGAAGCAGCATCAGGAGGATTACCGGGTACCGGTTTTGTCTCTTCTATCTCATCCGCCCCGATCCCGTAATATTTCTTGATAATATTTCTCACTTTATCGGATTCAATCCAACCGATATCGATCTGGGTGATGATCCGGTCGATCTCTCTTGCCTGTGCCAGCACTTTACTGGCAATATCCTCGGCAAGCATGCAGGTGAGCCCGACAATCACGGCGAGCGGGTTTCGTATATGGTCCCCGAGGATGGCAAACTGCTCGATGTTTTTCTCGATCTGCTGCAGCGCCTTTTTCTGCGCCGCTTCCATCTTTTTCCGGTCGGTTATATCCAGCATTGTGCAGACAAAGAGGTTATCAGGAAGCATTCCCGCGGCAAGCAGCACCCACCGGGTTTCCTGCGTCTTTGCCGTAAAGCGCGTCTCAAAGTTATCTACCCCCTCTTCTTTGAGCCGGGTAAAGAACTGGTCGCGTTCTGATGCCTCCAACCAGAGCTGGGAAAATGTCACGTCATGGATATCCTGGGGGGAATACCCGAGGATTGATGCAAACCGCTGGTTCACCTCGATTATGGAGAGATTTGTGCCATCAATCAGCCCGGTGCCTGCTTCGGAGTTGTTGAAGATGCCCCGGTACTTCGCCTCGCTCTTCTGCAGGTGAAGTGCGAGGGTTGAGACGACCGCAGCCACGCCGACCATGATGATAGATTTAAAGAGGGCTGTTACCACGGCTGGGGCTGAACCTCCCATGAGAACATAGACCATGCACAGGTAGATCGCGGTAACAAGAAATGCAAACAGCATCCCCTTCTTCGGGTACCAGTATGCGGTGATGACGACAGGAATAAAAAACAGTCCCGGGGTGACTTCCGCCATCCCGAGGGACAAACTGAATATATTGACAAGGATCGCAAGGATGGTGGTGTTGACAATGATAAAGAACCATATGCCACCGAAGCTCTCATCTTGGATACTGGATTCTTTTGTGTTCACCACGGCGTGTCAACCCTGAAAGAGGCACTTATCCCCTGTATCCCTATCCCTGCGATCCTGCTTTGCCTTTACTGTACCGGTATAGATGCTCACATCATAAAGGTTAATTAACATTTGCTTGCGTGTAAAAAAGCCATGGTATCCGTTCCCTGGTCTATCGGTTCCGGATTTGATAATCAAATAATAAAATAGCCCTGTAGAAAACCTTGGTTCATTCAGGATTTTTATTATACCCCTCTGCCCCGACTATCGCAAAATTGGAGTGTCACCTGTGACCGAAGGTTGGGGGTGACTTGAGGAAATATTCGTCAGACCAGTTCCGAGCTGCGACACAGGGGGGCAAAAAACCGTTATGACGTTAATTAGGCAATGCAGAAATGCTCAATAAAACCCGAACACTCGCGAGGGTGTCTGGCTTGACCCATGGTCATGCCGGGCTCGAGAAGATATTCAAAGAATATCTTCGAGTTTTTCACCCAGCCGCTACGGCTTCCCCCGAATGCGATAACCCCCGAACAGGTAATACGTCACTATCGCAATAAGCGCAGGGGCGGTAAGGGGGGACAGGCACTGTCCCCTCCTTTACCCTCCGTGTGATTGTATATAATCACCTGAAAACAAGGAATTCTACAGAGCCTACCATTGGTCAAATGTTTTTTGTTTTGTAACTTTTTTACTTGGATTAGTAAGTTCATCCCAATGCCAACCAAGTGCATCAGTTATCCGTGAAATAGGTTGTTTGATGGTTTTTTCCAACATGGTTTCCCAATCGATTATAAAATCCTCTGGTACTTGATCCCCATATTCAAAACAAAGAACATTTGTTGGGGGATACGCTGTTCCATTTACACCTTTGATGTAGATTCTTTTCGGTTTACTCCCTTGTTTAAAATCAGTTTTAAGATTTATATTGGAATATTTCGCTCCCCGCACCTGCGCATCGTCAATTTCGTAATCATCAAGTCCTTTTCCTATCCCTCCTGGAATTCCAGCTTCATCAAGAGTCAATTTGCCCGTGCGATACTTTAAAACAATTTCTGATAAGTATGAACGGACACCCTCGTAATTCTGTCCAGAAAGGATCAGCTCCATCACCCGTTTTTGCACGATCTTGGTGATCTGGGGCGTGTCGCTCCTGCGGATCTCAAAGCCGACGATATCGATCTCGTTGACGTCTTTTCCTTCCTTCCAGACCAGCTGACCCGCATACCGCTTCTTTTTTCCTGCCTGGAAGAACCGTGCATAGATCTTTTCGAACTTGATCGAAAAATAATGGGTATCGGCGTTGAGCTCCTGTTTTGCGAACCCGGAGTAACTCTCATTCAACTGCTTCTCGATCGCCTTTGCAGTCGCGATGGTCCGTTCACGGTCGAGGGGTGGGAGCTGCACCATGCAGGAATCCGTGTCCCCGTAGATAACGGTATAGCCCATCTCCTGGATGACGCGGCGGGTATGTTCGATAATTGCCCTGCCGATGGATGTTACCGCTGCACCGATCTCGCGGTCGAAGAGCCGGAACCGCGTATACCCGCTCACCCCATAGTAGGTATTCATGATCACCTTGAGCACGTTCTGCTGCATGTCATACATGATATACTGCGGTGAACCGAACGGGTACTGGTTGCGGAGCGCCTTCCGGTCATCCCTTTCCTTCATGAGCTCGGCGATGATGCTGCGGGTGAGCCCGTCGGGATATTTTTTGAACCTGATGCCGTTTGGGGCCACAAGCTCGCCGTTCTGGTCTTTTGTCTCCGGCGAGGCGTTGATGGTCATCATTGCCATCGGGTAGAGGGATTTTAAGTCAAGCACCACGACATTCTCCCGGACCCCTTTGCTGGGTTCAAACACCGTTGCACCCTCGAACTCTTCGGTATTGGCAAACCCCTTTGACGGCAGGACGAAGGTGCCGTGCGCCTTCCGCAAGATATAGATATCGACCACGCTTGAGGAGTTGAGCGTCCTGTCAAGCGGGCAGCCGACGTACCGGGCGATCTCGCGGTAGAATTCGATGATGTTGTCTTTTTTGTTGATCGCAACGCAGAGCTCCACGTCCTTGAAGTTGTACTCGACAAGGACGGCGGGCTGTTTCTTCCAGAGATCGGATATCGTCCCGGTGTAGCGGACCTTCTGCTCCCCAACCTCGTCCATTGCGACCGCGTCGAGCCGGTACGACTCCTTGAGCGTCGAGTGCATCTTCTTGTATGCCGTGAGGAGGTCAAAGAGCGCCCTGCCGCGCAATGCATCGTCCCGTTCGGACTGGCCGGAGAGGCGGGCGAGAGCGCCGGTCGACAGGCTCAGTTTTTTCATCCGGCGCATGATGTAGGGCATATCGAATTCGACAAAGTTCCAGCCCGAGAGGACATCCGGGTCATGCGCGGCGATATAAGCGGCAAACGCCTTGAGCATGGCAGTCTCCTCGGTATAGGTGGAGATGGTGTGGGTGCCTTCTTTAAAGCAGCCGTTTGCCAGCCCGCCGGCCTTCTCCTGCTCTGCAATGTCTGCCGTCGCACCACCTCGTGCCAGAAGGAACGTCGTGTAATCGTGGTCGAACGAGTCCCAGCACGTAATGCAGATGATCGCGTCCCGCTGGGGATCGGGGAACCCCCGCTCGTCCTCGCACTCGATATCGAGGATGCAGAACCGGGCAGGCGCGTCAACTTCTACCGGCAGGATATCGCGATAATCCACCGTCGTATCGGATGCCTGCACACCGCCGGTCAGCCCGGAATCGATCATGAACCGTGTGGCAAAGGGGATATCAGCCTCGAAATGCCGGTATCGTTCGCGGAGCTCCCGCACATCTGCCGGGCGCTGGGTATACAAGCGCCGGAGCGGTTCAGCCCGGATGGAGCGGTATACCGTATCCGGCTCGACCGTAATCCGGGAATCATGCGCCATCGCACCTGCCTGGTCTGCCGGGATGTAAAAATAGGGCCTGAACCCGGTGACATCGATGCGTACGGCAATGCCGAGCCGGTCCCTGCCGAAGATATGGATGATCGGACCGTCAGGTGTGTTGCTGTACTCCACCTGGTTGATCGCCACCTGCAGCCGGGCAAACCGGTCAAGCGCGCAGGTTGCATTGAGCGGGGTGCAGGGTGCAAGGGCACGGGGGTTGGACGCCATATCAGGGATCTATCCTCCTGCAGAGATCGCCGACAAACTGTGCCGCCCCGTCCATCTTTTCCTGTTCCCATTCGTCAAGATCCCATTCCTCAATCCCGAGGATCCCGTTGCGGCCGATCCGTGCTGGGATGCCAAGCGAGCAACCCGATGCCCCATATTCCCCCTCAAGGACAGAAGAGCAGGAGACTAGGTCCCGGTTATCGTCTGCTACGGCGCGGATGAGGTGGATGATATGCAGCGCGGGTCCGAATACTGTACCCCCCTTCCCCCGGATCACCTCCATGCTGGCACCCCGGATCTCGGCGAGGATATCATCCCTTACAGGATACGGGACTGGCTGCGACAGCGTCGAAAAGAGCGGGACCTGGTGTTCGCCATGCTCCCCCACAACAAAGGGAAAGCCCGTGATTTGCCGCTCCCTGAGTGCAAGTGCGAACCGTGCACTGTCGAGCTGGCCCCCAAAGCCGATACAGTGCTCACGTGGCAATCCTGTTTTTTTATGGAGATAATAGTTGTTGAAATCCACGGGGTTGGTGACGGTGATGAGGATGCCGGAGAACCCTTCCAGCATCGATCCGCATTCCTGTGCGACCGGCAGGTTTGACCGGATCAGGTCAGCCCGGGTCTTCACCGAGGGGTTACGCGGCATACCCGCAACAAAGACGCAGATATCAGCATCCCTAAACTCCATTTTATTAGTGCTGATCTCTGTCGGCAGGCCGGTATGCTGGAGGTCGAGCACCTGCGCATGCAGGAGCGGGGCGGCACAGTCGTACAGCACAAGGTCGTCCACGATCCCGAGTGAGGCAGCAAGGTACGCGACCTCGCCGCCAACTCTCCCGACACCCATGACCCCGAGCCGCACCATTCGATCACAATATGGGTATGCTAATAATAAAAAAGGGCATCGTATTAGGTAGGTTAATTAGCAAAATTTCAATATATTTACAATAAGTAAGGCAAATGACCGATTAAGTCTCGGAGTGTTTTGAATGCCTGATACATGGATAAATGCATTGAAAAATTATCGATATCCCGTTAATCTTACAAAATATTGCGGTGCTCAAAGATTTCCCAATCATTTCAAACAGATTATTCTTGGGGATAGGGAATCAACCGTTCAATTTGAGAACTGGACGTAAACAGTTCTTATAAAGATAATTCAACCATAAAACTATTATGCAAGAGAACCAACTTGACAATTACGTGAACTCATATGGCGAGAGGTATAGAGGACAAGGCTGCTGAAGATATGCTTGCGCTGATGCCATTCTATTATAAAAACATCATCAAACCAGGACACGGTATTTCCGGTATGCAGGCAGCACAGTACCGGGTGCTTGGCGTGCTTTTAAAAGACGGCACCCTTTCCATGTCTGATATTGGGAAACGTCTCTATATATCGAAACCTTACATGACGGTTCTTATAGATACGCTGATTGATGACAGATACGTGGAGCGTCTGCCGGATCCGGGGGATCGACGTGTGATTAATATCGCCATCACACAACGGGGAAAAAAGCATCTCAGGGAGGGTAGCGCTATTTTTAAAAATGAACTAAAAGCCCTTCTTTCCAAACTGGATAAAACAGATCTTGAAGAGCTTTGCTCGTCGCTGAAAAACCTGCTCCGCATCCTAGAAAAAGTCAAGTGAGTGGATACCATGGATCTCACTTTGCACAACAATGGTATTGACCGCTCCCCGGAACCTGCAGCTCAAAAAGATGGCAGAAGCTCTGCAGGCTCTTCCGCTACCGCTGTATATTCCACGGCTTCGGGAGAGAGCATCATACAGATTGAGCATCTGACCAAAATATTCCGTGAACAAAAGCGTACCGTTACTGCCGTCAATGATGTAACATTCGATGTTAATCGTGGAGAGATCTTCGGTTTATTGGGTCCCAATGGAGCGGGGAAAAGCACGATCATACGGATCCTCACCACACTCCTCAAGCCAACGTCAGGTACGGCATGTGTTGATACCTATAATATTTCAAGTGATCCGGACAAGATCCGGGAGATTATTGGCGTCTGCCCGCAGAACAGCACCCTCGATGTCGAACTCACCGCATATGATAACCTCGAATTTTACGGGAAACTGGTTAATGTGGATGATGATACACTGGATGCACGGATCTGGCAGCTTTTGAAGATGGCAGATCTTGCCGATCGTGCCCATATGAAAGTCCAGACATTCTCCGGTGGGATGAGACGTAAACTTGAGATCGTCCGCGCCTTTATTCATCATCCTCTTATCCTGTTTCTTGACGAGCCGACAATCGGACTTGATCCGGAGTCCCGGCGGGAAGTCTGGCAGCAAATAGCAAAGCTGAACGAGGAAAAGACGACGATAATCCTGACCACGCATTATATGGACGAGGCAGAAAAACTCTGTAACCGCATTGCATTTGTGGACAAAGGGCGACTTATTGCCCTGGACGTTTTGGAGAATTTAAAACGGTTAATTCCTGAAGGCGACCTTATTGAGATCGGTTTTGATACTTTTGATACAATTGATGAGAGGGTAGTTATTGCAATCAGAGAGAAAAGCCTGATCAATTCTGTTGAAGTAAAGCAACAGAAACTCATCATCTCTGCAAAGAACGGGAGCAAAGTATTGCCTGAAATTGTTACGATCTTTGAAAATTTCTCCCTTCCCATGACTTCTATTTCAATACATTCTCCATCATTAGAAGATGTCTTCATCTATCTCACCGGAAGGAAACTGGACGACGGCAACAACGAGACCGCCCAGCCCCTGTCCGGGAGGAGGCGCGGGCAATGAGCATGATCCGCGGTGCGATCGCTATCTTTACGCGGGACTTCAAGAAATTTCTCAGTAACCCGTTTGTTGTCATCATGACCCTCTTGATGCCCGTTATGTATCTGGTAATCTTTGGCAATGCAATGGGTGGTACTCTCAGTCATATTCCTATCGCTGTTGTTCAAGAAGGACCCCCGTATAATGAAACCCCACTTTTTACCAATGCAGTGATTGCGCTCGATCATATTACTCAGAAAGATCCTTATCCCAAACTGTTAGACGTCACGGTTTATACCGATGAAACAATTGCCAAACGTGCCCTTGCAAAAGGATTGATCACTGCAGTTGTTGTCATCCCGTCAGAGGTATCCAATGATCATGCAGTCCGTCTTTATGTTGACAGCGCGGATTCCATTACCCCCGCCCTCGTCAAATCAGCGGTAAGTGGCATTCTTGCCAAGATCGGGGCAAATAATCCGGTGCAGATTGATGATATTTACGGCGATATCAAATACATCCAGTTCTTCGGTGTCGGGGTCATTGTCATGGCAATTTTTACGTCCACCATGTTCGGGGGTGGGATCGCTCTTATCAAGGATCGGGAGGCTGGGATTCATGAGGGTTACCTGGTCACCCCGGTTCAGCGCACGAGCATTATCGCCGGAATCATTTCAAGCGGCACGGTCAGGGCATTTTTTGCGGGTACCGCCATCTTCCTGATTGATATTCTCATTACCGGTATTATTCTGAGGAGTGCAGAAGACCTGCTGTTAGTCCTTCTCGTGATCTTTATTGCGTGTATTGGGGTTACCAGTCTTGTGGTGTCGTTTGCGTCGCGGTTCTCTGCCCAGCAGGAATACGCCTCGGTAGTAGCATTTCTTAACCTCATCCTGTTCATGACATCCGGCGCATTTTATCCAGTGATTGGGATGCCTGACTGGTTACGCTGGATCACTGTAATTAATCCGGAGTACTATGCAGTCCATGCACTCAGAGGTATTATCCTCCGGGGACAGGGACTCGATGTAATTGGAACCGATCTGATTGCATTGCTCATCTTTTCCAGTGCAATGATCATCCTCGGTATCACCACGTACCGGCGGACACTTGATTGAATTATCCATGATGTACCCGCACCATCATGCATCCGGAGAGCGAGGAGATCACTCTTACGATACAGATTCGCTGACAGTAAAAAAGCGACAAAAACTCAGTTCTCATTTTATATTTTACCAAAAGCCCCCTTGTGCCTGTAATAAAAAATGGGTAAAGTATCAACTTAGCCCCTAACTTTTCTCTAACAATTGAATGAGTCTTCGGATTTTAATCCTTTCCGGATCAGAACGATGATTGTATCTCCACACGTACTCTCCTAGATACCCCCGCGAAAAATTTCTTCCTGCCAACCTATAACCACCACGCAGTATACACAACATCCTGTGGCCATTTTTTCTTGATTTAAAATAATTTCAGAAATAAGGGTTCTGGTGCGTTATCATGGCTTCACTATGGAACACAGAAAATTTGCTGCTTATTGGTTTCAGAAAACAGACGGAGTAGTTAGGAACTATTTTTGGAAGAAAATATGAAAGCCACGAAGATGCACCAGAACCTTCTCCACCGTTCCAGCTTCAACGCATCGTGGTTTTAAGTCGCAGGCCGGGACACATCTTACTGGCCCTTTCCGAACCGTGCCCCCAGTTCAAACGCTTTTTCGCAATCTTTCGGGAATACAGTCCTGCGCCGTTCCTTCCGCACCTCCGGATCGGCATAGCTGAAGACCACCTTCGTATAGTCCTCGAACTGGAGCGTCTCGAAGGAGAAGAGTGATTCGGCGTGCCCGAACGTGCGGGCGAGGACGTTTTCGTTCGCACCGGTGTGCACGGGGTATTGGTAATCCTTCATTTGCTGTTCCGAGACGTTCATCGTGTAAATGAACGCGGTTCGGATCTTTCTCCCGAAGAGGGACGACGGGGGGGTTGTGTACGCGAGGTACGGGAAGAGGAGCCGCTCCATAAAACTCCGCATCTCCCCGGTCACGGTGCCGAAGTAGATTGGCGAGCCGAGGATGAGCGCATCGGCGTCCTGTATCCGGTCGAGGACCGAGGTCAGCCCGTCCTGGACCGCACATTTCCCGTAACTCTTCTCGCCCCTGAGCTTGCACGCGAAGCAGCTCGTGCATCCCTTGAAGTCAAGGTC
This sequence comes from Methanoregula sp., assembly GCA_026394595.1. Lineage (GTDB taxonomy): Archaea > Halobacteriota > Methanomicrobia > Methanomicrobiales > Methanospirillaceae > MVRE01. The sequence goes on from JAPKXX010000091.1 coordinate 18,774, forward strand.
ATAGAGATGGATGAGTTCTGTATCTGCGCCCTGCGATTCGGCGCCTTCGAGTGCTTTTCCGAGGAGCATCGCGGTGTTCCACTTCTTCCGCGGGCTCCCGTTGATTGCAATTACTTTTGTCATGGTTTCCCTCGATTATTTTAGTGTACTCCTTCGTGGGGTTTTCAGATCCCAAACGAGTCAGAGATCTTGGGAACCTTTTGCCTTCTCCATTATCTTCAGGAGCCATGCCATGTTCTTCCCGACATCCCGCGCACGTGCAATGCCTTCCTCGTCCTTGTTGACGTCTCCGATCTCCCTCCCAACCCCAAGGACAGGAAAACCCGGGACGATCATCCCGGTGGCGAGCAGGAAGTGGAGCATGGAATCGAGGGTTCGTACTCCCCCAGCCCTTCGCACTGCGGTAACGGCAGTCCCCACTTTGCGACGGTAGAGACCGCCACCATTTGCTATGGAGACAAAACCCGCCCTTTCAATCAGCCCCTTCATCTCAGCGGTGACGTCCATGAAGTACACCGGCGAACCGAGGATAACCCCATCGGCTTCCACCATCGCATCGATGCAGCGGTTGACGATGTCGTCATCGAGGATACAGTGCCCGTCCTTGTTCTCAAAACACTCCATACAGGCAGTGCATCCCCGGACATTCTTCCCGCCGACCTGTATCAGCTCGGTTTCTATCCCCTCGTTCTCAAGCGCTCCGAAGATATGCCCGATAAGGATGGACGTGTTCCCATCTTTCCGGGGACTTCCGTTGAATGCAATAACTTTTACCATGTCAGATACCTCCCAGCTGTTATCTCCACGTGACTTTAAGCGGGTTCCGCCGGGGGATCAGGTGCGGAGTGTGCCGGGGGTAACCGAACATCATCGCGTATGCGGGTATCCTCCCCTTCGGAAGAGCATAGTAGTCCTGCAGGGGTCTGTACGAGCGGGACGCCATGGCAACAAATCCTGCCCAGCACGTCCCGAGACCGAACGCCGGGGCGGCGATATCTACGGTAGTAAGCGCGATAATGGCATCGGTCGGCGCGATCGGGCTCTCTTCAGGAATATTGGGGATGAGCAGATGGGGTGCTCCCCGGCAGATGATGTCCGAGCCGCGCTCCCACGCAGCGATGAGGTGCGGGACGTACCCGCTCATCGGGTGGTTGCTGTTCGCAAGCTCCCGCATCCATTCGATAGTGAGCCCGGCGACCTTCTGGACTTCCTTCGGGTCACGGATAACGAGCCACTCGACCGGCTGGCCGTTGCCCCCGGACGCTGCGTACCGTGCGACATCGAGGAGGGCTTCGATCGTTTCTTTCCCGACAGGTTCGGGCCGGTACTTCCGGATAGAGCGCCGGCTCTTCAGGTAGATACCAAGATTATCCGGTGAGATCTCTCCGCATGTCTCTCTCTGGCTCCCGGTTTGGGATTCGTCAGCAAAGGACTGCGTGAGCGCTCCGGTAGGGCAGAACGCCTCGCAGTGGCCGCAGGAGATGCACATTCCCGATCTCCCCTCCGCAACGCGGGGCAGCGTTTCCTCATCGACCGGTCCTATGACCGACAAGGGGCAGACTTCGGAGCAGATACCACACCGGGTGCATGTATCTGAATCAACGTTAATGGTCATGGAAATTCTACCAGAATCAATTTCGCGTATAGTTTATTATATGCACCAGAATGTTTTGGGGTTCTGATGCGTTGGCGGTTAACTAGAGAATTTTAACGAGGTGAAAAAATCGATCACCAACCTCAGATGCATCAGAACCTAGTGTGGACAATTTTATAAAGTATTTTAATCGTAAGGACATCGTTTCGGTGTCCTCAAAGGGGGCACAAATAGTAGAGGCTACAATGGGGATTAAGAACGAGATTTTAGAGATTGATTATATTATACAATAACTTATCATCGTTGTTTCATAATGGGGACCAAAGTGGACCATATCGCGGAATCTTAAACCGCTTCGTTGCTAAGGGGAAAGTCTCATAAGCCCATACGAATACCGCCAAAATCTGCTGTCATTGGCTTCATCCATCATAAAGATGTTAAACGTTGACTCAATAATCAACCCTAAAAGATGCTCTTTATAATAAATAACGACCATTTCCTGTTGGATGGTGTCGATCAGGCCCGGGCCGGTGAACGTAGGGGGCATCCAGACCCCAAACCACCTTCTGCTCGCCGCCGGGATTCTCGGGACTACCGGGGCGTCACTAGCCCGCATGCTCAGTTACGGCGCCGGGGCCGTGGTGACAAAGTCGATCGGACCCGAGCCAAAGGACGGGCATGCGGGCCCGTGCCTTGCGATCCTCGATGATGGTGTCCTGAACGCGATGGGGCTGCCGAACCCGTCAAAGGACTTTGTCGAGGAAATCTCACCCCTCAAAGGAAAGCCGGTCATTGCGAGCATCTACGGGGGAAACCCGGAAGAGTTTGCCATGGTGGCAGAATGGTTCCGGGGCAGCGCGGCAGCAATTGAGCTGAACCTCTCCTGCCCCCATGCTGAGGGGTACGGGGCAGCTGTCGGCAGTGACCCGCACCTTGTGGAGGCATGCACCCTTGCTGTCAGCCGGCTGGGCATGCCCACGTGGGTGAAGCTGACCCCAAACGTAACCGATATCACGGCGATCGGGAAGGCGGCGGAGCGGGGCGGCGCGAGCGCGATTGTCGCAATCAACACGGTAAAAGCGATGCGGATCTCTACGGGGCTGCGCCGCCCGGTTCTCGGGAACCGGTACGGGGGGCTTTCCGGCAAAGCGATCTTTCCTGTCGCGGTCCGTTGCGTGTACGAGCTGTACGAATCATGTCATATACCCATCATTGGGTGCGGGGGTGTCAGTTCTGCAGATAATGTACTTGAGATGATGATGGCCGGCGCGGTGGCAGTTGAGATCGGGAGTGCCGTATATTCTGACGTGAGGGTCTTTGAGACCATCGCCCGCACACTATACGCGGACGACGGTGTCCCTGCCCATGACCTTGTGGGGTGCGCCCATGGGTGACCAGGTCCCTCGTACGGTCACTATCACCGGGATCCGGCAGGAGACCCCGACCATCAGGTCGTTTTCGTTTGATTCACCCTTTGAATTTGCTGCAGGGCAGTTTGTGATGGTCTGGGTGCCAGGCGTTGATGAAGTGCCCATGGCGCTCTCTTCTGCCAATTCCATCACCGTACAGAAGGTGGGCGATGCGACAACAGCGCTCTTCAGCCTCAACACCAGCGACCGCATCGGGATCCGCGGTCCCTTTGGCAACGGATTTTTTCAGGGCGAGAAAATGCTCGCAATCGCCGGCGGTGTTGGTGCAGCCCCCCTCCTTCCCCTTGCACGGGGGGACCGGGCCATGACATTTCTGCTCGGGGCCCGAACCGAGACCGAACTCCTCTTTGTGGACCAGCTGGATGAATGCACTGACCTCCAGATAGCGACTGATGACGGATCCTTGGGGGTCCAGGGTTTTGTCACCGCCCTGTTTGATGACCTGAACTTTGGTGCCTATGACCGCATCGTCGTATGCGGGCCCGAACTGATGATGCGGGCGGTGCTGGGGAAAGTCGCCGAGATCGGTATCGAACACCGGACCGAGTTCACCCTGCACCGGTACATGAAATGCGGTGTCGGGCTCTGCGGTTCCTGCTGCATCGACCCGTCAGGGCTACGGGTCTGCCGCGACGGTCCGGTCATAAGCGGAGATCTCCTGATCAAGAGTGAGTTCGGGCAGTACATGCGGGACGCAAGCGGGCGGAAACAGAAGATTTGATACGCGGTCAAGCACGTAGTGAAAAAAATCCAAGACCGGAATTTTTTTAAAAATATCTGACACTTGTTAGTAAATTTAATACGATAAAAAAATTAGTTCTTGGAAGAATTTCCCCTATCCTTTGCTCGATTAACTTTATTTTTTTAAAGTTGTTACAGGATTTTTTGTTGTGTCGGGCAATATTTTTTGTGATCCGGATCCGGTTTCCGGATCCGGATTTTCCGGAATATTTGTTCTAAAAAATGTTAAAAATTGTCTTTCCTTTTACTCTTATAAAAGGAAATGCACGGGATTCTGCACGCGATTTTCAAAATTGCGAGGAATTATATTAGATTCAAAAATCGACGAAAAGAAACCAGAAAAATCCAGCCGGATCCCGAAATTGGCTGGGATGATATCTCTGGTCACCCTTGGCAGCAGTACCTTATCGTGGGTTACTGACTGGTAAAAACACCATCCTGCACGTAATAAATGGGCAAAAACATGGATTTTTTCGATCCTGATGTATATTTACCCGATCAGATAGGAGATCTGCCGAAGGAACCTCACCAGAGAGGTTTCATCCCGTTCCTGGTAGGATCCACAACGTCAACAATGCCAGAACCAATATGCAGACACCCATCAGCACGCTGTCGATATCAAAAAGGTATGACCAGAGCCATACCTGGCTTTTCCCCCCCCCCAACGGGCATGGAAAACCCTAGCTATGACCCTAACTATAACCCTACCCATGCTATGCCAGTTTTCGGGATCTATTTTTCCTTATTTTTCCGTGCTGATCCCAGGTATCCATGATTCATGGATATATACGGGGAAAAGACGGTGTTATCCAGCACCGGCTCCAGGCACACGTGATGTATGGATTAGACATCAAATTTGTGGATCTTCAGATGGTATTCAGCTAGGGGGCTGACCTGAATGTAAGATATATGTAACTGTAGTGGGGTTTTGTTCTGATGCGTTGGCGGTTGACGAGAGAATTTTAACGAGATGAAAAATCCGCCACCAACCGT
>JAPKXX010000033.1 GCA_026394595.1 Methanoregula sp.
CTGTCCGGAGTGGCATGAACTGCTTTTACACTACCCGATGATCGATTCAATACAGCGGGAAGATTTCCCGGATCATGGCGCCAGTTTTGTTTATCTGGCGCATTTCTACCGCACAGACAATACCGCAGAAGAAGGTTCCCGGGCACAGGAGGAGTTTGAAGGTTTTTTTGCCGAGATCGGGTACACGTACGATTACTCGGGGAATTTTGATTCCCGCTGGTTCGAAGGCATCGGGGTAAAGACTAGGTGAGTGCGGGACCAGGTATCGCTTTTTAGGGTCCCCGGATGAAGGATCGAAAAACTGCTACAATAAGGTCCACGGAGCTTTAGGAAAATTTCAGCCGTTGAAGTTGTGGAAGTCATAGCAGTTCCGGATGAACTCCTGTTTCCGGTGCTCGCTTGCGTTGACCGGCGGTTTGAGGTACCCGATCCCGGGTGTCTGGAGGGCCGGACAGAACGGGCAGAGGGCTGCATCGACATCGTTTGCCTTCGTCCGGACCGGGCAGTAATAAACCCCGTCGATGACCTCCACCTTGTCCCCACCGGGGAACGGCATGCCGACAGGATGTCCGGGAAGCCCCTGCACGAACATGCAGAACCCGGCAAGGACGAACTTTAAGAGCCGGAGCCGGTCTTCCTCATCATCTCCCGTCGTGCACTGCGCGGCGGTCATCTTCCAGTACGCCGGGGCATCATCCGGTACAGGCTCACACATTGTTAAGAACGCTCCCTGCTGGTTCATGAGCCGGACGTTCTGGTATGTCCCGTGCAGGTATCCGGTGATGGTCTCTTCGAGGCGTTTCCGGTACCCGGGGCTGATGTCGCGGATCTTTTCAGAGAAGTTCCATTTCATCTGCTGCAGGTCCCGCGGGGAGTACGCGAGCACAATGGCGGCGATGGCTCTGCCAAGATCGCCCCGGGTCTTCATGGACCCGAGCAGATCGCATTCGCCCGGGATCTTTGATGATGCGATCGATCGCTCCTTTGTACTTGATGATTCAGTGCCGAACATGGTCGTTCCTTGAACGCGGCGATCCTTTCCGGGTTGGGGATGAGCCCCGGTTCCTATAAAAGTTTTGTCTCTTCGGTCGGCTTTGGCACCTTGACGACCAGCACCCGGAAGACTGCCTTACTCTCATTGATCCACCGGTGCGGGATCCGGGCGGGGCTCTCAATCAGCATGTCCTTGGTGCAGACCGCCTTTTCATTCCCGATCTCAACAATACCCGTCCCTTCCAGCACGTAGAAGAAGACATCTACCGGTGTGATGTGTTTTTTCAGCAATTCGCCGGGCTGGAGCGTGATGACAACAGCCATTGCATGGGGTGATTCATAGATCTTCCGGGCGTCCACATGGTGGGGGTTAGGGCCCGATACGACGTCTGCAACTTTTGTAATTTTCATGTTCATTTTACCTTCTCAACCGGTATATAAGGAAGTAATGTCAGCAGCTCGGATTTGAGCGTGTCGATCCCGACACGCTCCATGAACCGGGCCGTCCGCTCATAGGGCTTTGCGCGGCTCCGGTAATAGTCGGCAAGGCGCTGCGCACAGTCCAGCGCTTCCGTTGCTGAAAGGTTACGGGCGATTAGATCAGCAAACCTCGGCCGGGTCCCCGCGTTGCCGCCAAAAAAGACCGTCCACCCCTTGTTCGTCCCCATGATCCCGATGTCCCGGGTGTGGCTCTCGCCACAGCAGCGCGGGCACCCCGAAACCCCGATCTTGATCTTCGCCGGGAACACCTGGTCCCTGAACTGTCCATCCAGGGCCCGGGCAAGGCCGATCGAGTCCTGGTTGCCGTATCTGCACATGTCGGTGCCAAGGCATGCCTGCACGAACTTGACGCACGGGGCTGTCTCGGGTTTTGCGAGCGGCCCCAGCTCATGAATAACGTTCTGCACATTGTCCGGTTCGATGCCGATGAGCGCGATCCGCTGGCCTGAGGTGATCTTGAGCATTGGTATTCGGTACTTCCGCCCGACGCCTGCAATTTTTTCGAGCTGTTCCGGCGTTACGATGCCGGCTGGTATTCGCGTAGTGACCGCATACGTTTTCCCGTCCCGCTGGAGGATCGCTCCTTCTGTAGTATTTGTCATCGTTCTTCACGACTCCGTTGCTTTGGTGTTCCATTATCTTTTTTATGTTCATGCTTCTTGCCTTTACGGGGATCCTCCTCATCACGTGTTATTTCATGTGCATGTTCGATCATTTGTGAGAACAATTTGCTCTGAACGCAAGTGATAAAGGGGAGCGTGATAATGACAGCCATTCTGTTTCCGTTCTGCGTGTAGATGAGCATGGATTCCCGGTCATCGGCAATAAGGATGCACTCAAGTCTGAAGAGTGCACCCTCGCGGTTGATAGGTGCTGAAAATATTTTTTCGAAAATGTTCACCTCGAAAAAATCCTTCGGCGTTCCGGCTTCATAGCACCTGATGCCGTCAACAGGAACAATCCCTTCTGCACTACCCTTGGGGAACAGGATTCTTACCGTACGATTCTGGGCAACTGATGCGATCGGACCCTGGAATTTTACCAGAGTCTCCTTGTTGAAACAGAGGACAATGAGTTCGCGGGTGACGCCTTCAACCAGCATCTCAAGATTCCGCTGGATGGTCCAGTCGGAATGAACATACCATATTGGTGAATAATTCTGATGGGCATCTACTGACAGAGCCTCAAGGGTCTTCACACTTTCTAATGCAGCAGTATCGAGATCTTTTTTTAAGAAGGACACTACGATGTCTGGCCGGACAGCATAATACATCAACGGACTTCCCTGACGTATCTCAATGAATCCCTTTTCATCAAGTGCATTGAGAACATCATACACCCGCGGGCGCGGAACACCACTGACTTCATGGATCCTGCGAACATTTGCTTCACCAAGTCCTACGAGAGCGATATAGATCTTTGCCTCATATTCTTTGAGTCCCAGTTGGACAAGATTTTCAACTGCCGAATCCATCTGTTACTTTGTTAGGGACAACAAAATTAAATAGTTATCTGTCAAGCATACTGTATGACCCTAACAACAGAGAGAGCAAATATCGCAATTGTCCGGAAATTTTTCGAGGTCGGATCATTGTGGTGTGGGATTCTTCCGGATCACGCTGCGATACATCAGGATGCCATTCTTTAACGAGCGTGTGGTACCGGGAACGAATCTCGTTAGTCGTTGCCTGATTCGCAATTCCCAGAATGTCCGCAGCTTCACGGATTGAAAGGGAGGTTCGGGCAGTCATTACATGCCCCATTTATTCATACCCGCAATAAGAGTTACTACAACGGACTGGTAAAGGAATCCACATATTAGTCCACTGATGGAGGGGAACTCACTCCCGCACTGAAGAATTATTATGAGCTGAAAAATAATGGTATCATAAAGCGGGGAATGATGATGCAGCCAATCTTACAAAACGGACAATCGCAACTGATCTACCTCAACAATGCCGCAACTACGTGGCCCAAACCTCCCGAGGTACTTCAGGAAGTCACGGAATGTCTGCGCTTCCCGCTACACGAACCGGGAAGGACAACGGGGAATGGATCCATGGATTATCCTTCTGCCGCACGCGAGTCCCTTGCAGCATTTTTCCATGCAGGGCCTCCCGAAAATATAGTTTTCACCCAGAACGCAACCGACTCCCTCAACCTGCTGATTCACGGATTCGCGAAAAAGACCGGTACACTGTTCCATGCGATCACCACAGAACTCGAACATAACTCGGTCCTCCGCCCGCTCACTGCGCTGAAACAGGACGGGGCGGTCATGCTCTCCGTCGTGCCGTTCCACAATTCCCTGGTCAGCCTCGCTGATATCAAGAAAGCGATCTGCCCTGAGACCCGGCTGGTGGTGATGACGCACGGGAGCAACGTGCTCGGCTCGGTGCAGGATATCAGACCAATAGCGGAATACCTCCACGCCAATGATATCTTCTTCATCGCTGACGGGGCCCAGACCGCCGGGCACATCCCGGTCGATCTTGCGGATATCCCGGCCGGTGCATTCGTGTTCACCGGCCACAAGGCGCTTTTTGGCATCCCCGGCATCGGCGGGTTCTCTATCCGTGAACCCGATGCAATCGCGATCACCCGGCAGGGTGGCACCGGCACGGATTCTCGGACGCTCACCCAGCCCTCCATGATGCCGGAGCGGTTCGAGACCGGGACGCATAATTACCCGGGGATCGCATCGCTCTTTGCGGGAGTACGGTTCATCAATACGATAAGCCTCAGTGAGATTGAGCGCAAAGGAAAGGAGCTCGCGAACCGGTTCATCCGGGAACTGAAACGCACGCCGGGCATTACCCTCTATAACGACGCCCCGGATCTTCCGGTCGTCCCGTTCAACATTGCCGGCATTGATAACCATGAGGCAGGGTTCATCCTCGCCCGAGCTTACAACATTATCATGAGGACCGGGTTGCATTGCGCCCCGCTCGTCCACGAGCGTATCGATGAAGGTACTGGATGCATCCGGGCGAGTTTCTCGTATTTCAATACCCAGGAGCAGATCGATACGGCCATTACCGCGATCCGCGAGGTGGCGCAGAGTGCGGATCGTTAAGTCCGTCCAGACAAAGGTCTGCGTGGACGGCTCGCTCATGAAGGAATACGTCCTTGATGAACCGCTGACTGAAGGGTTCCTGAAATTTCTGGAGTGGTTCGGCACGGTCCGGTATCTCGACCAGCTCAGAAAGCCGTACTTCTCGTTTGAAAAAGAGCAGTTCATCTCCATCAAGGGATTTGTCGGGGAAAGCAACGTCGAGGTGCGGTACAAGAAAGAGTTTCAGGATCTGGTGGCGGATTATTTCCATCTCCTGCTGTACTATGAGCGCGAGGGTGAACCCGGGATCGTAAAACTGAAAGGAGTGGAGGATTCGATCCGGCAGAAGATGAAGGTCCGGCTGGGCCCTTCGGACAAGATTACGACCAGACGAATCTGGATAGACGGCAAAGAGACAGGGATTGACCAGCTGGACTGGATCATCGATGAAGTAAAAAAACTCAATCTGTCTGATAATTCGGCAATCAGTGAAGAGCTGATCAAACGCACCCAGAAACTGAACTATGTCCCGACCAAAAAGATCGAAGAGTACAAAGCGGCCTTGCTCGATGAATTCCACAAAAAATTATCTCAATGATGACCTTCTCAGCAACCCATCCTGATACGGGAATGATGGAGATACTCTCCTTACATGGGAGAACTCTTCGGACCGTAAATGACCCAATTGATGCAATGTGTTATGGGTATACACATTTAGAATGAAAATATCTCAAAAAAAGGAGTGAAAAGAAATGCCACCCCATTGTGATACGAGAGATGGTCCCGTTGTTAAAGCGGCGATAAAGGCGCTGGAAACGGAGAATCTCAATTATGTATTGATCTGGGTTCCGAAAGAATCCGAAAAAGAACTTAAAGGTATCTTTGAGAAAACCCTGCGTGCGAGAAAAGCCGGAAAGGATGCGAAAGATGTTGTTGACGACTGGTTCTTTGAAAATACCATCCGGCTTCACCGAGCCGGAGAAGGAGCACCATATACCGGCATGAAACCTGCCGGTCTCAGCGAAGGTCCGGTTGTACCGAGAGCGGAGAAAGCCATCGAGACCGGAGAACCAAAGGAATCGATTGAGTTTATTCTCAAGATTGTTGAGGACGATCTTACCCATCGATTCCACGACGTTATGGAAAAGAAAAAGTATGATGTGAACGATGTTGCTGCAGGGAGGGAATTCATTGAGGCTTTCATCGGATGGGTGGTATATTCCCATCATCTCTACATGTCTGTGACGAATGCAGGCGGACACGGCGAGCAGCACGGGGAGAAAGCCGGGTGCGGACACCATTGATCACTACCTGCTTTGAAGACCGGCTCACTTTCAGTTGTTCTAATTCCTTTTTTTTGACAGCCTCTACCTCGAAGAACACCCCCCCGATCCTCTCTTTGGGTTTGCCCGGATCCCCGCCAACCCGGGCACCCGCAGGGAGCCAAGAGCCGCTGATGAACCGGGGCATCGTCACTTCCCGGGGCAGTCACAGCCCCACCGACGGTATCACCACACCTCACGACGGAGAGTTGCGCGTTCCGGCACGGCCGGGATCAGGATTTTAAGTCTTATTCGCGGAAAACCAAGTCCTTTACATTACGATATCAGCGTATTGCACCCAGTTTAACCGGATTCGGTATGAAAAGGTCTCTAAAAAATCCCTAATTAGCACTAATTGGTCGGGAGATCTCAGGCCGGATCGGGTTGTGATACTTGAAAACGGAAAGAAGGCCTGTTTTGACCCCCCCCCCCAGTCGAGGCTTGTTCTCGACGGGTACCGATGGGGATTTTGAGAAGTTATAGGAGTGCAGGAAGGCGGGAATTAGTTGGATGTGCAGATTGAGAGCGAAACATTCTAAAAAAAATTATCTCAACATCATTCAGGGAATGGGGATTTTTGTTAATAAGCAGTAGGGAAACTATGTTTGTGCTGGCTTAAAGCAACGATATCCCCGGCATTAGCCAAAAGACCGGCAAGATATTCTTTTGCCCATGCCTCATTCTCATATTCCTCGAACGGGCGGTATGACCCCTGTATTGTAGAATTCTCTTTCTCAAATCGCAGCAATCCTATGGGAGATCCACCCTTTTGTACTAATTGATCCAATTCTTCAAGCGGATGCCTTCGTGAACTGAATACAAATTTTGTCTCATTCTCAAACCCGACAGCAATTGCGACAAGCCAGACTTTTTTTGCTTCTGTAAGCATTTCATTTACCAGATCGGAAGTTTTTCTCATGTTCAATCACTATTGGGATTGCAATTCCTCACTTAAATAATCCGTTAACAATCATGACAAAAAATAAAAAGAGTAGCGTGGTGGCTTTGCCCCGGGTGCAAGAAGAGAGGCGATGCGGACAACATGTGGCAGGTCATCTGCCGAAATAGCCATTATGTTGCGCCGTTTTCCGTCATCAAGCGTTATTGAAACGTGTTGCAGGATATCCTCTCGGTTTTCCTGTATCCGGGGGACGATATCTTCGATGATCCCCTTCCGGCCTCATCCCCACTTCTCGCAGCACCGGCCGCATTGCTGGCAGGACTGGCCCGAAGTCAGGGAGATTTCACCACGTGATTATTGGCCGAACTACATGTCAGTCGTTTTTTTATGGGGGTTGCTGTTTGATGAGAGAAAAGGGAGGCACCTGATCGATCACATTTGTAAGACCGAGTCACGCATCCAAGTCGCCCCGGTTCCTCATCCAGTCGTGGGCAAAGATCTCCGCTTCGCCACTTATAATGCCCTCAAGAATCTTGTGTGCAACGTATTCTGCCGAGTCCGGAGGAAACGGACCGGTGGCATCCTCCTGTTCCCAATTGTCCTGGGGGGATTCCCGTATCGTGTTTTTCTCGAAGTTAGTAACGGTAATGTACGGATATACGACGCTGACAACAATAGCATCGTCCTTTAACTCCTGCCGTGCGGCCATGCTGATACCCGCCAGTGCCCGTTTTGACGATGAATACGTACTCATGTCCGGCAGGTGCATCAGTGCAGTACCGGAGCTGATGTTAATAATCGTTCCTCCGCCCTGGTTTCTCATGATAGGAATAACCTGCTGCATGGCAACGAGCGGGCCTGCAATGTTCAGGTCGTAGATGTACCGAAATGTGCCGATGTTTATTTTTTCAACGGGTGCATCATATCCTTGTCCGGCATTATTGACCAGAATATCAATCCTGCAGAAATGCTCTCTGGTTTTTTTAATCATCCTTGTGATCTGGGGGATCTTTGTCATGTCGGCGGGAACTGCCAGTGAACCGGGAAGTTCCCTCGAAAGTCTCTCCAGTTTCTCTTTTGATCGGGAAACGAGCGCAACGTTAACGCCCTGTCCGGCAAGGAGTTTTGCAGTTGCAAGGCCTATTCCTGAAGAAGCGCCGGTGACTATGGCGACTTTGCCTGACAAATTTTTTGAGTTCATCTCCATTCTTCCATCACCACTCAAACTTAGTCCGGATTAAGTCGCTTATATAGACGGTGAGGGCATTATAGTTTTCGCGGGGTTTTTTTCGTGGAATCATTGTATCGTTTATCCATGCTTTGGTGCCGGTGCCGGAAAAAGGATGATGCAGGATGATGAGGGCATGAATTGCTGCATATTGCAATGGCGTTGAGTGAGCTGAGCGGGAGAGGTGCATCTCACCGGAGATCCGGTGAAGATAGTGTTGGCCTCACAATGTTTTTCGGGCCAGCTCTTCCATCAGTTCCACCTGGATATTCTGAATTTCCAAGAGTCTTTGCCCCTGGCCCGTCAGAAGATGATCAATTTTCTTTTGGAGCCGGTGAATTTCGAGTTCCGTATGGATGTTCACTTGGTAATCACGTTCGGCATGGAGACGGTCTCTCATCTCCTGCCGGTTCTGGCTCATGATAATAACAGGAGCCTGAATTGCGGCAAGGGCCGAAAGGACAAGGTTAAGCAGGATATAGGGATACGGGTCGAATGGCCTGGATAGTAAAATAAAGGTGTTCAGGGCGACCCACAGGAAAAGTATGCCGGCAAACACCGCAATAAATGTCCAGCTGCCGGCAAAATCAGCGATTTTGTCGGCAAGGTGTTCGCCAAAGGTCAGATCCCTCTCAAATTCGACATTGATATTTTCGGGGAGATGGTCCTCTTCTTTCACGCCATGGATGATAGTCTCTTTGAGCGAGGAATACTCATTTTTCTCCTTCTCCAGAACATTCCGGACATAATCTATCCTGAACCGGTTAAGGTCACCATGACAGATGTACCCTTCGGGTGACCACGCCGGATGTTCCTTTGTGATTACATCAACGATCGATGCACGAATCAACTCCGCAGGCACAAGGTCGTTTTTCCTCTTGTGTTCCCCGCAAATCCGGCAGGGAAATGTTTCCTGATCAGCCATCCCCTTTTCCTCTTCCAACCATCTATGGATCTGCGATCAATATATAGGGAAAGGAGCGATCAGAACCACACAGGGGGTGCATGGCCGCTTGGTGTGGGCATAACTGGCCGTTTATCACAATTGCGTTGCAGGGATCGGGTGGGGCGATGCGGGGAGGGGTTTACCGTTCACCATTGGTATGTGGGTACTGTTCGTGTTGTCGCATTGACGAAATTCGAAGAAAATGATCTTTTGTAATACATATTTATAAGAGATGAAAAATCCCGTAAAGGCAAAAGAACCCTACGAACCAATACTATATATATGTCGTTTACGTAAACACAGTCCTCTGATAGCGCAATGGATTTGACTCCTCCTGCAAAAACTCTGTTAAAAAACCGATACCTTCTCCCGCAGGAAACTCCTGATAACCTATTTTACAGAGTAGCAGATGCAGTTGATACTCCCCTATCGAGGGAATTCCTTCAGGTAATGAAAAAATTATTGTTCATACCCAATTCGCCGACTCTTATGAATGCCGGCACACCCATAGGCCAGCTTTCTGCCTGTTTTGTTTTACCGGTAGAAGATTCCCTGCAGGGAATTTTCTCTACCCTCACCACAATGGCACTGATCCACCAGAGCGGCGGAGGTACCGGGTTCTCCTTCAGCCATATCCGTCCGGCCGGCGATCCCGTATCCTCGACATGCGGAGCGGCAAGCGGCCCGCTCCCGTTCATCCGCGTCTTTGATGAGGCCACTAATGCCGTGAAACAGGGAGGGAAACGGAGAGGGGCAAATATGGCGGTGCTTGCCAGTTCCCATCCTGATATCATGGACTTTATCAACGCAAAAAACCGGGGCGGCCTTTCCAATTTCAACCTTTCTGTCGGATTTGATGCGCATTTTTTCCACTGCCTTGAGCATAGCTCGCAGTATAACCTGATCAATCCCCGGGACGGTTCCGTAAAGACCAGCATCGAAGCCCATGAACTCTGGCATGCACTCGGCTTTGCAGCATGGCAATCCGGTGATCCCGGCGTACTCTTTCTCGATATCATCAACAAAAAGAACACCGTGCCGGGCTTAGGAGGCATTGAGGCAACGAATCCCTGCGGTGAGCAGCCGCTTCTGCCCTTTGAGAGCTGCAACTTGGGAAGCGTCAACCTCTCCCGGTGCATCGTAAAGGGGGAACTGGATGAGGAACTGGTGCAGACCGTTACTCATCGGGGAGTCCAGTTCCTTGACGCGGTACTTGATGTAAACAGGTTCCCGGTACCTGAAATCAGGGAAAAAACCCTGTTGACCCGGAAGATCGGGCTTGGCATCATGGGACTTGCCGATGCTCTCATCCTCATGGAGATCCCGTACGAATCCAAAGAAGCACTTCTTTTTGCCGATCGCTCGATGGCTCTCATTTCCCGCGAGGCACATGAAACATCCAGGGAACTGGGAGAGGAAAAGGGCTCGTTTCCTGCGATTGAACAGAGTATCTATTCAGGTGAAATGCGCAATGCCACCGTGACGACAATTGCTCCCACGGGATCCCTCCATCTCATTGCCGGTACCAGCAGCGGAATCGAACCCGTTTTTTCCCTTGCCAGCACTCGGCGGGTCGGCACCCGGTCTGTCACCGTGATTCATCCGCTCTTTAAAAAATATTTAAAAACCCTCAGCTCCGGCAGGGATATCCTTGCGCAGGTGAAGCGGACAGGTACTCTCAATTCCGCGCCGGTTCCCGAAACCATAAAAGAGCTCTATAAGACCGCCACTGAGATCTCGCCGGACCATCACATCCGTATGCAGGCAACAATCCAGAAACATGTCGATAATGCAGTCTCCAAGACCGTGAATTTACCTGAAGATGCCGGTGTGGACGAGATCTGCCGGATCTTCCTACTTGCCCGATCCCTTGGATGCAAGGGGGTTACCATCTACCGGTATAACAGTAAAAAAGACCAGGTACTCTCACGGGGTTGCGAAATGTGCCGGGTTGAGGTGTGACCGGAGTACCGGGAAAGCATGCCCGATCTTCGGAGATCAGGGCATGCAGAACCGGGGATGCATCCCGAGCCCGTCTGCGCCGGTCCATAACCCAATATATGCGGGAACGGCCCTGGTCATTGGAGCCTTGCACTTCGCCCACACCACTTCTCCGTCGGAGAGTCCCCAGCTCGTACTACCCTGCGGGTAGTAATCGCCTCTCGAAAATCGCTCCGTGATTTTCCTCATGCCCCCAACTGCCCTCCGGGCAGTTTCTGGCCCTCCAATGAGTGCTAAAAGCGGTTTTTTAAAAGGCCAAGACTCGCTCCTGAAGCAGTGCCATAAAACACGATGACCCGATGACCTTTTAAAAAAATCAGTTCTGGTGAGACCGGAACGCCGGATCGCACACCTCTTCTGCGAGTATTTTATATCCGGTTACTGCAAGTGCGACGAGTACCGGGCCAATAATGAAACCCGCAATGCCCATAAACGGGACACCGGCTAAGATGCCGATCATCATCATGACCGGGGGAATTGCAACCCGTTTTCCCATCATCACCGGCCGGTAATAGAAATCAATCCATCCGCTCAGAAGCGGATACCCCACAAGCAGGGTAATGACTGCACTCCAGGTATCGCCGAGGCTCAGGAAATAGAGTGCAAAGAAGAGGATCATAATCTGGGCACCGATGAGCGGGATCAGCATGGCAAGACCGATCAAGGTTGCGAACAGGAGTGGGTCATCAACACCCAGAAAGGTGAAAAACGGGATTGCAAGGAGAAATGAAATTAATGCTGCGGAAATCTGGACAATGATAAGGGCATAGATGGTGTTGGAGGAAATTTCCGCCATCTTTTCCACGGCGAAAAAAAGTTTGGGGGAAAGCGTTCGTGTCAGGGTGTTCCATATCTGGTCCCCGTAATACAGCAGCATCGATAGCGAGAGGAAAAATATGATAATCGAAATAAGTGACTGCATGACATTACTGGTCAATGACAGAAGCGATTGCAGCAGTAACTGGACAAGTGTCTCGGGCATATGGGAAACCTGTGCTTCCGTGAATGTTGGCAGGAAGGCAGAGATGCCGGTATTTTTAAAACCGTGTACCAGGGATGCAACCATGGTCCCGATATGGTCGATGTTGCCATACAATATGCTCGCCGAGACCGATAGCACGAGCAGGATTACGAGGAGAACCCAGAGGGTAATGAATGTGACAGATACTGATGGTTTTACTATACGCAAAAGCTGTTTGTGAAAAGGCATAAGGCCTATTGCAATGGCAGCTGACCAGATACACACCGTCATGAGCGGCCAGAATACTAGGATGCAGGTAATATAAATCGCACAGATAAGGAGCAGCAGTTGCTGGTTTTCACTTATCTGGAAAGGATCCATAGATGTCAAATCCGTGTCATGGGTAATGAAGATTTTCCATGTATGCTCGATAGTTTTTAGATAGAATCTGAGGGAAAAACGGGTGTATCAGGAGATGCACTATTTTTTCCTGCATGACATCGCCAGATCCTATTTTTTTGTTCCCTCGAGGGTCCCGCTACAATATGAATGCCACAATGGCGACAATGACAAAGATTATTATGAGCCACTTCGCGATATTCATGGAAAACCCTGCTATGCTCCGTGCACCCAGTACATAGGCAACCAGCGCCAATACAAGGAATAGTACTGCCAGTTCAATCAGCATTTTTCACCACCTATCTTTTTTCAATGTTGATCCGGCCTCGTGTGCCGCGATATTAGCATCAGAAACGACTTTGTGGACATCGATTTTTACATCATCTGATACTTTCTGAGCTTCCACTCCTACATCTTTGAGTATTTTATTGGCGGCGACCGTTGCATCATCATATACGGCATGTGCAGCCACGCGGGCGTCATCGACGGCTTTGCTGGCCTTTACTTTTGGATTATCAGTCATTATGTTTTCAACTCCTCCTATATCAGAGCAAACCGGTATATATCGGGAACAGTATAAAAATCTTACCTGTTGTGCAAAATCTAAAACAATCCAGAATTTGCAAATTTTGTAACAAGACATTAGGTTTTTATTTATATTCCCGCCATACACT
Organism: Methanoregula sp.; assembly: GCA_026394595.1. Taxonomy (GTDB): domain Archaea; phylum Halobacteriota; class Methanomicrobia; order Methanomicrobiales; family Methanospirillaceae; genus MVRE01. Next base: position 12,982 of record JAPKXX010000033.1, read on the forward strand.
GTCTTGCTCTGATAGGGGTACAAAAATTTATATATATTTTAGGATGATTCTTCTACTACGTCAAAAAAAATTTACCTGTCAGGAAAACAGGAACGGCATTTGACTGTAATGGTGATAATTCTCAAAAGAAACAGTGGTGTTTTACATGGATGATATAACTTCACGGGATGATGAAAAAGGCCAGGAACTGGCGCGGGAAAAAGGACGGAAAGATGAACAGGACATGCAGCGGGAACGTGAACTGGCGACAGAAAAGGGACGGAAACAGGGACAGCAAGAGGAACGTGCACGGGAAAAGGGAAAGGGCGGTTTGGGAACAGGGATAAAGATCGTCATCTCCCTTATCGTTCTTGCCATCATTGTAGCGGTGGTAGCTTTTCTGACGATGTCTGTATCAGTTACGAATGTATCACCTGGTGGCTCGTTACCCTTCACTACCATGTATGGCGTGTCGTTCCCCGAAGGCCAGGCAATAACAATCGGGAACACGCACATCAGTGTGCTCTCGTACCAGAACGAGTTAATCTCGGATATTGATGGCAACCGGCAGAAACTTGTGGTCGGAGAGGACAGGGTTATAGCAGAACGGCATGCACTGATCACGACACTTGGTACAATCACGCTTATGGATACTAACTTCCAGATAAACCTAAAGTACAAAGGTAATCTGGATAACCGGGCATACTTCGATATGGCGGTACATACCTCACGACAGGTACCGGATATGCTTCTCAAACAGCTGCTTCCACCCGAGATAGATGCACGACCCATATAAGCAGAGGGATTGTATGAAATTCATTTACACAATCGCATTTTTTGGAGTACTGTTCTTTGTACTCCTCTTCTCGGGATGCACCAGTACCTCCCCACCAGTCCAGACACAGACTTCTGTTCCCACCACTGCAGTGGTGATACTATCGCCAACCCCAACCGCAGTACCATTTCCGAATGCTCTGGCCCTGAATGAGTACGCCACCTTCGGGAGCGGAAATGAACAGGGCAAGGCAACCGTGTACCGGTACGAGGTAAAACCAAACTACAACTGGACGTCACCGTCATGGAACAGCCCCCGTGAGCAGGCAGCAGCATCCGGACCGTTCGACGTCCAGTATGGCTACAACATCGAGAAGCCGAAGGATGGCGACACCTTCCTGTTCATATACGTCCGTGTAGTGAATACAGGTAACAAAGCCGTGATTGCTCCTTCAGCAAAACAGTTTGTAGTGTTCAGTTACGGGAAGGCGTACAATTATTCATCCGTCCACAGTTCTGATGTGATTATTGACAAAGTTACCGGGACACAATATGATTACCAGATCGTGCGTGTCGGGACCGTCGGGTACATCCAACCCGGCGAAAGTAACAAGGCAGATGGCTATCTCATCTATGAGATACCGGCTACGTTCTCTCCCGAAACAACCAATGTGGTGAGCAATCTCGACTCTCAGAATAAGGCAGTATGGAAACTTGGT
>JAPKXX010000097.1 GCA_026394595.1 Methanoregula sp.
TTTAGGGTCCAGTCTTGAAGGAGTTCGCCGGTTCGAATCCGGCCCCTCGCATTAGGGTAAAGGGTTGTACAAGCCTCGGAATTTCAACTTTTTTTTGATGAAAAAATCTCAAACTGATAAACGATGCCATAGAGCAGTCACAAGACTCCTCCCACGGCTCATTCAATCAGTACTCCCACACACCAAATCGGAGCCCAATTCGGGGGTGTCTGACGCCGAACACAATTTCGTTGCTCATCGCTCAAGACGTTTTGCGCACCCAAAAAAATGCCGGAAGTTTCAGAATTTTTTTTGTTAAAAATATTTTCTCTATTTTTTTTATCCATTCACTCCTACGCATGAATCATCGTGAGCATCATCTTGAACCGCTGCACGGCGTTGAGTGCGTGCGGAACGTTTGCCGGCATGATGATCATCTGCCCTTTATTTACGTGAAATTCTTTGCCGGCAATGGTGATCTCCGCCTCGCCATCAATGATAGTCACAATTGCGTCATACGGTGCGGTATGCTCTGACAATCCCTCTCCCGCATCGAACGCAAACAGCGTAATGGTACCTGTGGGTTTGAAGACCAGCATCCGGCTCACGACCGAGCCATCCTGGTATGCAATCAGCTCACCTGGATCCAGCACCTTTTCCTTAAACTCTTCCTGCTTTTTTTTGGTCATGGTTCATCCTTTTTGAGAGCCCCCGTAGTCTCACGTGAGTATTTCAGGGCGTCTTTGACAGGACAGATGCGTGTGCACCTGCCGCAGAGATAGCATTCCATCTTTGCATCATCCGCTCCCGCTTCTGCTGCGGGGCACACCTGTTCGCATTTACCGCACCGGATACAGGCTGGAGTGCGGCGGATCTTAAACAGGCTTTTTGCCGCAGCAAGGGAGAACAGGGTTCCGACCGGGCAGACAAGCCGGCAGAACGGGCGGTAAAAGAAGAGCGAGATGGCAATCAGGATGACAAAGACAGAGAAAAAAGGTGCATCGAGATCAAGGTAAAAGAACTCCCTTATCCCAAAGAATCGCAAGAGGGCAACTGAGAAGAGGAGACCGGCAACGAGAAACGCGATGAACCAGATGAACCGGATCACCATGATGATCCGTTTCTGTGCGGCAGTGATCTTCTGTTTGGGGTCGGTATAGATAAGTTCCTGCACCGCACCAATCGGGCAGAGCTGTGCGCAGAAGATCCTGCCGGCAGCAAACGTAAGCACCATGAATATTACGAGAAGACCCAGCACGAATGGCAGCGGAGAACCGGGCCCTGGCCCCCCTCCAATAATCGCCTGTTGGATCTGGTACGGCACCATCGGGGAAAAGATGAGAAAACCAAGAGATGCAGAAATACCAAGGAAGAGAAACACGGTTCTCCGCGTCATCTTCCCTTTGTACCAGAGCCATGCGATAACCGGGAACGCAATGAGGACATAGAATAACCCAAGGATCTGGGGGATGCTGGAGACGACCAAAATTCCTTCCTCCTGAACTCTCCTGAACTAAGGATTACACGGGACAATTACTACATTGTGATAGTATACAAACTATTCACTCTGTCCTTTTATAGGCATAGATACCTGTCAAACCACAAAAGAATTCTGGTAATGATGACCCACATTACCATATTCCAGAGTACAGGATTTTCCTTGGATATGCAGAGTTCAATAAACAGTGCAGCGAATGGTATTCCCACATCCGCATTATAGCAATCTCAGATAGCGGCGATTAACCGTTTATGCAGGCCATCATATGCCGGTCATCAGGAGACCGGCATAACATCCTTTCGCGGATCGAGCAGGATCTCATGGGGGAGCCTGCTCAATGCAACTGCGCCAAGGGCACCAATTGCCCCGTTCCCGCCATGCAGTACAACCCCGTACTGTTCCGCCGTTGCTTCAGCCACCATACGGGTAATGACCTGCTCGCGGACAAGCTTTCCGTACTCCCGCAGTCCGGATGGAATAATAAATCCCTGTTTCACGGCGATCCCCCATTCGTGCGAAAGCGATTCACCGGCAATAAATTTTTTCGTCTTTGCCATGAGTTCGGGGTATATTTTTGGTTCAACAGCAACCTCGATAAAACTCGCAGAGTTACCGGCAGTCTTGGAAAAGACATTCTGGTTCAGCATCGCGATATGGTGGGCAATCGGGAGAACCCCCCGTATCCGTCCCACATGAGAGAGAAGCGCAAGCGCAAGCGCGAAAGTTGCACCACCCTGTTTTGTATCAGTATCATCGATTCCTATGGTGACGTGGTGGAGTGCCCGTGTCCATACCTCGCCCTCAACAATGTTATTCCTGTGCTGGGTTTCGACCCTGCATACCCCCCCAGCAAGAGACATCATATCCGAGAGCGAGTATGCGGGTCCTCCAATGGACCGGATGTGCTGGATAATATAATCCCCTTCGCGCCTGACTCCGAATACACCAACGGCAGAAAGCGGGGTAAGTCCCACATCAACCTCGCCGGATCCCAACCTGGCGCATTCCCGCAGGAGTGTCCCGTCACGTTCAACCGAGGTAATCACGCCGCCGGCAAGCGCGTGGTGAAACCCGCAGAACGCCGCACACGCCCCGCTCATGCAGTCATGGTAAATCTCCACCCGGTTGCCGTCAATTGTTGTGAAAAGCCGCCGGCAGGTGCTGGACGGCATCGAACTGATCGCGGCGTACCGCGCTGCACTCCTGCCGCGTTTCCCTTCCTTGATAATGACGCATCCTTCACTGACAAGACGGTACACCCAATCCTGTGCCGTACTTCGCGGGATCTGTGTGGTACGCTGGATGTCGGTGACCGTAAATGTACCGTTGTCGAGAGTGAACTGCCGCATAAGGCGGAGATATTCACGCCGGTGTTCAAGCACGCTTGACATAGCAATCGCGGATAAAGAGCAGGTCACCTATGATCGCACTTGCCGTCTCGATGGAGCCAGCTCCCTTCCCAATCAGGGTGATCTCCTTTGCCATATCAGTCTCGATGGTGATCGCATTTAAGGTGCCTTCGACAACAAGCGGGTGATTTTTTTCAATGATCCGCGGTGCAACGCGCAGCAACCCTTTCTTGGGGATTGCTTCAGCAATCAGGCGGATAGTGCAGTCCTCTTCGTCTGCAAGTCTGAGGGCATCGGGAGTCAGCAGGTCGATACCCGTCCGGTCGACATCCTCCAGCCTGACGCCGTTACCCCAGATGGTATTTGCAAGGATCACGAGCTTGATGGCAGCGTCGATACCCTGCACGTCATAGGTCGGATCCGCTTCTGCATACCCCATCTCACGCGCCTCAAGGAGAGCCTGTTCATAGGTGAGCCCCTCGTCCGACATACGGGTGAGAATATAATTGCAGGTTCCATTCAGGACTCCGAAGATCGCGAGGATCTCGTTGCCCGCAAGACCGTGCTCGAGCATGTGGAAGATCGGTATCGCACCCCCCACTGTTGCCTCATGACGCAGGGCAACGCCATTCTTTGCAGCCAGACGCCGGAGATCCTTGTAGGCGAGCGCAATCGGTCCCTTGTTTGAGGTAACAACGTGTTTTTTTTGCCTGATCGCCTGCCGGATATACCCGAGCCCGGGTTCGCCGGTCACGGCGTTTGTGGGAGTCACTTCGACAAGTGTATCATACTCGGCCTTCCTCAACACCTCACCTGCAGATATGTGTTTATCTCCGCAGAACCCCTGTTTTTGTTTTTTTGCAAGGATGGCAGGAATATCGATGCCAGCAGGGTTGATAATCCCGCTTGTTGAATCGGCAATGCCGGTAACCGAGATCCCGAGATCCTTTGCCGCCACCATCTCCGCGACTCCCCTGCCGACAGCCCCGAGACCCAGAATGGCAATCTTCATGAGGTCTCCTCCATCGGTTCGATCAGGAGCAGGTCTTTTTCGCGGGCAACGGTGCGCAGGATGCCGATTGCTTTCTCCATATCGAGTTTGGTAATGGATTTGATCGTCAGCCGTGATGAGGAGCGCTCGTTGACTGCGGGCATGCTCATTGAAAGCTCACTGATCTCGGCAAAGCCAGTCGAGTCGATGCGGTCGACCGTGTCTGAAAGATCGGTATGCATTAGGTGCCCGATCATGATTACCGTGCGCCGGTACATCAGGCGCTCCTCACCAATCCTCTGGATGTGGACACCCTGTTCCTTTAAAAGTAAAATAAGGTCGTCCAGTCTCCCCTTCGGAAGCTCAAGGACGATCTGGACACTCAGGATGTCATCGGTTGACCCGGGATCGCGCTGGTGGATGACCGCAATGATATTCCCACCCACATCGGAGATAGGCTTGAGTGCAGCTACAAGCTGCCCCGGCGAATCCTTCATCTCGAGCTTCATGGAGACCTGCAAACACGATCACCTTTTTTTATTGTGGAACCGCAGGAAAGATAAGCCTTTTATTTCAGTTGTCCTTTGCCGGGGCAAAGTCATGATGGTAGTACCAACCCTATATGCCTCATGGACATCCCCTAGGTGGAATATCCGCCGATAATTAAAAAAATAAGGTGACAGGATAGGTTTACACCGACCCCGGTGCACCCGTGACGATCTTTATTGCTTCAGCAATCTCCGGCAGCAGTTCGCCGGGTATACCCATCACCATCTCATCATCGGTAATACCGGAGAATTTCCGGGACCCGTCACAGCCCAGCGAGAAATTCAATTTTCCTGATAGATAGGTCTGGGCTGCGACATCGGAGCAGACAGACTGAATACCGGAGAACTCCGGGTAGATCCTGCCGCCGAGCCGGAAGAGCGAGCTCTGGGCGAGTTTAAGCATGCTGCGCGGGTTTGCAACGATAAGCACAACATGCGGCGCGAAGGGCGTCTTCTCGAGCGGGGCGTAGACTGTGGCATAGGTTTCCCTCGCGTCGAGGTGGTGGATGCGGTCGATGGTCCGCTTGCATGCCGCCCATGATTCGAATTTGCCGAGCTTGAAATAGAACTGCCCGGACCTGAGTGTGTCGGTGATCTCCCGCAACCCGAGCGCCCAGGCACCACCCATGCACTCGTGATTATCGACAGTAGCATAGAAGATCTTTCCCTCTTTGCGCGCAAGGCTCACCATGCCGCAGTGGCGGTGCTTGCCCTCAATCTGCGGTAATCCATCCGGGATTAGTTCTTTTTTCATCGCAAGCATGAGGGCTACCGGTGAGCCGTGAAGACCAAGGTATTTTTTTAATGTCTCTGAACATTCCGCGTAATTGATTTTTGTTCTCATTGATTCTTCCACAATTAACCAGCTCCTTTTGTGATGTTCACGGTGATAGATAAACTACTATCTGCACCAACCACTCATCATTACAAGATTATTAACATACTCTTTACGCATCGCCAGCATGCCACGGGACCAGGAAATACGGTATAAAAAAGAAATTCCTGCGGTTCACCGTATTTCCTGAAAAGTAATTACAAATGGCGGAGTTTGTTGTCCACTTTTTCAAAGAAGTTTCTGTCCGCATCCACGAACCGGGCAGGGAAGGGAGACTTTTTTACTTCCAGCACATCATCGGTTCCCAGCTCCACCGTCCTCTGCCCGTCAATGACGAGGTGCGCAGGTTTGGAGCTCTCCAGTTTGATTTCAATACGGCGTTCACTGCTGATCAGATAGGGGCGGGAGGAGAGCAGGTACGGTGCCAGAGGTACGAGCAGGATACCCTGGATGCGGGGATCAACAATCGGTCCCCCGGCGCTCATCGCATATGCAGTTGATCCTGTCGGAGTGCTGATGAGGAGTCCGTCTCCCCGGAACTGTTGTGCCGGTACGCCATCAACAACTACGGAAAACCTCAGCATTTTAGCCGGTCGGGTGGTCACGATCAATGCCTCGTTGAGGGCTTCTCCAAGCAAGGTGCCATCCTTTGAGAATGATATACGCATCCGTTCTTCAACCGCAAATGGTTGGGGAAGATGGGTCAGGAAGGTACATGCATCACGGGGTTCAAGGTCAGCCAGGAACCCGACTTCACCCCAGTTGATGCCGATCAACGGGATCTGGCGTTTCATCTGCTGGACACACCGGAGGATCGTACCGTCACCTCCAACAACAACGACAATATCTGATGATGAGTCTGAAAGCATGGTGCCGGATGTGCCAAGCGCCTGTGCTGTCTCACTGTCAAACTGCACGTTATGGCCATGTGACCGGAGTTCCCCGGCGAAGTGCCGGGTGAAACTCAGCGCATCAGCATCATCAATCCGGGATACCAGCAGCATGTTCATGGTACGATCACCTCAGATATTCGATCACCTTATGGTGCAGTACACCATTAGTCGCAATCATACACCTACCCATGGTCACCTCATTCGGGAACAGGATCGGATCCCCGTTCAGATCGGTTACCTTCCCTCCTGCCTCCGTGCAGACCAGCATGCCCGCAGCCGCATCAGTCACCCGGAGTGTTCCGCGCAGGTCAACAAAGCCATCTATTCGCCCGCAGCCAATATAACAGAGCTCGAGTGCGGACGCACCCAGCAGGCGCCAGCGCCGGATCTTCATGCCCAGCTGCATTGCGCGCATTGGGTCAAACTTTCTTCCATAGACACTCATGGCACATGCATCAAGACGTGATGTGGAGGAGACCCGGATTGGCTGGTTATCGCACCGAGAGAACTTATCCCTAATAGCTGTGAACGTCTCCCCGCTTGCAAGATTACGCACAAATGCCTGTTGGACTACACCGTTAATAGCGTGCGCAATCGAGAGTGCATAGAACGGAATGCCAGTGACGGCATTAAATGTCCCATCGATGGGATCAAGGAAGATCGTCCCGGTTCCGTCGTTAAACTCCTTCTTCCCCAGTTCTTCGCTCACAAGAAGCGAGCAGAGCGGGTGCTCAAGCAGGAATTCCACAACACAGTCTTCAGCAACCCGATCGATCCGCTTGGTCGGGGTGAGATCAGCTCCCATGCCGATCACCTCACCTCCTTCGGGCGTTCCTTTCAGGTCACAGATAGCGTCGTCAACTGCCCGCGCCATCTGTTCACATGCTGGTAGGAAATCCATAGGTGCCATCCGGGATGTTTTCCGTTGTATTTATTAATGCAACAACAATAAATTACTAACGCGTGTGAATATATAGAGAACCAGGAGTTATTCAGATGAAGGAACAGACAGAGATTGGAAAGATTAAGGAGGGGCGGTATATTGTTATTGAAGACGAGCCCTGCAAAGTGCTCGGGATCGCTACCTCAAAACCTGGCAAGCACGGTGCGGCAAAGGCGCGGATTGACGCTGTCGGGATCTTTGATGGCGTCAAGCGTTCGATCGTACAGCCCGTTTCGGCAAAGACCTATGTGCCGGTTGTCGAGCGCAAGAGCGGGCAGGTCATATCAATTGCCGGCAATATGGCACAACTCATGGATATGAAAGATTACTCGAACTTCGAGATTGTTATCCCTGAGGATAAAAAGGGGCATGTCGAGGTCGGTAAGGAGATCATATATATTGAATCCATGGGAAAGAAAAAGATTGACTGACCCTGATTTTTACCACGTATGATCCATTTCCTGAATCATCTTTTTGCATACTGCAATATTGACTATAACGATGCACGATATGTCATATTTGGCGTCCCGTATGACAGCACCACCTCCTTTCGTCCCGGTACCAGGAATGGGCCTCGTGCAATCCGCGAGATGTCGTATAACTTTGAAACCTACATGCCATCATATGATCTCGATCTCGCTGATGTTCCTTTCATTGATCTTGGAAATATCGACAACACCGTCGTTCCGGAAACGGTTGTAACCGAGGTGCAGGAAGCAGTGCAGGGCATCGTCCGGGACGGAAAGGTACCCATGATGCTTGGCGGTGAACATTCGATTACAATCGGTGCTGTCCGTGCGGTCAGGCCTGACTGTTTTGTAGTCTGCGATGCCCACCTCGACCTCCGCGAAGAATTCCGGGGCACAAATTACAACCATGCCTGCACAACCCGGTGCATCTTTAACGATGGGATTAAAGAGATCGTCATCATTGGTGCACGGAGCGGTACTAAAGAGCAGTTTGAGTTTGCAAAGAAACTCCACCTGTTCACAGCCGATGAGGTACGGACGCGTGGCATGACAGATACACTGGCAGAAATAAAGCAGGTAATTAAAGGGAAAAGAGTGTATCTTTCCATTGACGCAGACGTGATCGACTGCTGCCTGACACCTGGACTCGGCACACCAGAACCCTTCGGGCTTGCACCGCAGGACATAAGGGATCTTATTGCTGTTGTTGCACCCCAGGCTGTCGCTTTTGACTATGTCGAAGTCAGTCCGTTTGATCACGGGCAGACAGCAACGGTGGCGAGCCAGATGGTACGGGAATTCATTGCTGCCCACTGGAAAGCACAAAAAAACAGTTAAATTTTCCCTACATACGATGAGGGAATCTTGATATCAATTTTATACGATTTGAGGATACTTGCCTGAATAACGAAATAATAACTCCGCTGCCCTTCGTAAAATTTTTCTTTCCACGGGCGGGGATCCGTGGCTTTTATCGTTTCACCCGAATCGGTCGTAATATCGGTCGTCCAGAGCGTGGGATCGATCCCGCCGGGGGGTGATATTGCCCGGATAGTCTTGTTGAAGTGATCCGCATCCACGACCTGAATTGTGAGTGTAGGCAACGCAGTGGAATAAGATCCCTGGACTCCACTCCGGTAAATTCCCTGTGTTGGTGTGACCGTATATCTGGATCCGGGAACAGATTGTTTTTTCACATCGCTGGTAATTGGTTCTACCGTATACCACAATTCCCAGTAGGGGAAGGGTATATTGACTAATTGCGTCGTGCCACTAAATTGGCCGGAGAATGTGGCAAATGTGGTCAGGTTGCCCCGGATCGATGCGTTATCCAAGGGCATCCGGGAACCGATCCCGCTGGCACCGGTTAAATTCAGTCCATAGGTGGAGGGATCGACAAACTGGATGGTCTGCGCTGAACTGCCGTTCCATGTCGGTAGTGCCGTCGGGGTGGGGATCTGAGTTGGCGTTGATGTAATTATTGTCGGTTCTTGGGTGGGCAGTGTCGGGAATTCAGTGGCCGGAATAATTGCCTCCGTGGGTATTGGTATGGGATTTAAAGAGATACCCAGATTGACGGGCTGTCCTGTTGCGACAGGTTTTATGACGAGTGCAATGACGAGCACCACACCCAGTGCAAGCACAACGGACAGGATATCCGGTTTCTGCATCAGAGATGACTTGGTTGCCGTGATATATCAATATGTCAGCGCCCCGGGCTATTGCACGGAACCTGACCTGCACCTGATATCAGGATAGGATAAACAAGGGGAATAGTATCTTCAATCGCGAATTGTCACAGTCCAATTGTTTTTATTACACTACGTCCGCCCTTTGTACACTACGTTTTGTAAAATTCCCGTGATATTATTGACAAAACCATAATTCAACTGGATTATCAGGTAAAACTTCGCACAAAATATTTATATAATTGAATGAAATCTAACCAGATAGAGGCATGGATAGCGATGCATAGCTTCCCGTGTCTACTCAAAAAACAAGGTGAATTCATGAATTCGTTCAAACAAAATGATGACGGGTTCACCGGCCTTGAGGCGGCGATTGTGCTGATCGCATTTGTCGTCGTCGCGGCGGTGTTCTCCTATGTCGTACTCGGCGCCGGGTTCTTCACAACCCAGAAGGCGCAGGAGACGGTGTATAAGGGTGTTGAACAGTCGACGTCCAATCTTCAGTTGATTGGGAATGTGTATGCACGTGGTACTGGTACTGCCGGTGCAAGGACTATTGATCAAATTTCATTTACACTTACGGTAGCTCCCGGGGCTCCATCTCTTGATCTGGAAAAAATGAAAATTGTCTTTTCCACACCAGACACAACTCCTCAGATCTACTCGCAAAATAATACTGCCAGCGCACCTCCTTTCAATTTTACGACGAAATTAAATGCCGTTACTTCTGTAGGTTCTATGAGTTCTGGAGATCAGGTTGAAGTTAGTTTCTTGGTTCCAAATGTCGCTAAATCAACAAAAATGAACTTCGAATTGAGACCTATATCTGGTGCAGCACTACCATTCTCCAAGTCAGCTCCTGGCACTATTGAGGTTACAAACATCCTCTACTAAATTTCCCCTTTTTTTCAGCACCGTTGAAATCATCTGAAATTTAATTGTTGAGTTCACCGGAATTTTTTTGGGATTTTTTTTCAACGGAAATTTTTTTTGAAAAGAAGTGAGATATCCTATAAAAAAATCCCGTAACAATTGATGTAACTAACATCCTTCACGTACATTCTCTTTTTTTTATACCACACCTTTCGTCATCTTATCCTCATATCTCGTGATAAACCTCTTGAGCGACGCTGGATTTCTTAAGATTTTTATTCCAGAAATTGCAGAAACTCATCTTCAGTAAGTTCCGCTGCCTTGATAATTGGACTGAGTGTTGTCCGGTCGAGTTCGTCATGAAGAGGAATGGTGATATTCAGGGCAGTATCCGATGTTTGTTTTTTCATGCGGACGTGACTACCCTTCTGCCGGACAAAAAAGAATCCTGCCCGGGTAAGTGCCCGGATCACA
>JAPKXX010000085.1 GCA_026394595.1 Methanoregula sp.
GGTCATCCTCCTCGACCACAACGAGTTTGCGCAAGCGGTGGATGGAATCGATGAGGCAGAGATCCTCGAGATCATTGACCACCACCGGCTTGGCGCCATGTCAACCTTGAAGCCGGTGAAATTTTTAAACGACCCGGTCGGCTCCACCTCCACCATCATCACCCAGAAATACCGCGAGGCGGGCATCACCCCCTCATCAGCGGTCGCGGGCATCCTCCTTGCCGGCATCCTCTCAGACACCCTCGTCCTGAAGATGTCCACAACTACCGCGGATGACAGGGATTCTGCCGCATACCTTGCGCCCATTGCAGGTATCGAGACGGTCGCGTTCGGAACGGCACTTCTAGAGAGGGGGATGAATCTTTCCGGCGCCTCAATAGAGGAACTCCTCATGCGAGACACAAAACAATATGAACTCTTTGGAAAGCGCCTGATCATTGCGCAGGTGATGATCCCTTCCTTTTCGTTTTCGCAGGCGCATATGGATGAGATCCGGCTCGAACTCGGCAGGCTCCGGAAGCAGCAGGGCGTGGACATCTACTTGGGGATGTTCACAAGCGTCATCGACAACGCAAGCGATCTCTTTGCCGCCGCGGACAGCCAGCTTCTCACAAGACTGGAGCTCCGCAACCAGCCGGTCAGGCTCGCAAATATGATGTCCCGCAAAAATGATCTTCTCCCCTGGTTCGGGGAGAAACTCCGTGCGCTCTGAGAAATGCCGCGGATTTTTATCGACTGCCATACTTCTTCTCACGAACTCCCTAAATACTCCTTCATCCTATTTTTCCGGATACCAAGGTGTCATCATGCCCGTTGTAATTGTGAAAATGAGAAAAGGCTGGTCGGTTGAACAGAAGCGAAAGATTGTGAAAGAATTCACCGATACACTCGCCCGAACCCTGAACATAGAACCCGAACTCGTCACCATCATGATCGACGAACTGGAACTGGAGAATATCGCAAAAGCAGGAAAACTCCGGTCTGATACCCTTTGACTAGATGTGTGTCATCTTTTTTTCGACCCTACAAATAACCTTCCTGATCCAAAAAAAGGGTGATGTGTTGATGGCAGATAATGATCCCGAAGCATCTTCACTCACCAATAGTGGAGATCAGGAGAGACGCGACGATGAAAAAAAGCGGATCGCCCATTACCTCCTGATGCTTTCCGATTACAACCCCGCAAGCCGCTGGAAAGCCGCTGAATCGCTCGGAAGGCTGAAGGATCCCCGCGCCACAGAACCGCTCAATGATGCACTGTTCGATGAGGATGCACGGGTGAGAATGAAGGTGGCATGGGCACTGGGTTCCATCGGAGAAGACAGGGCGCTCGCTCCCCTCCGGCAGTTATACCGCATTGAGAATGAAGGCAACAGGGAAATAATCGAAGCAGCAATCAGCACAATCACACGACACATGAGCGGACAATAAGAAAAATCCTGACATTCTGTTCTCATTTGCAATCCATTGACCGCCTATATCTGCCCGTATTTTTCAGCCGCCGGATAATCCGTCCGGGGGCATTGAAGACAGGTTTATCGGCTTTGCCATTGATAACAATCACCGGAAAAGGAGGGGAAGATGCCTGACATTGAATCTCTCTATAAAAAAGCGGACGGCAAGATCCTGATCGAGATCAAGCTCTCGTCCATCATGCAGCTCTATAACTCATTTGACCCCTCCCCGTTCCATGAAAAAGAGCTTGACACTGATGCAGAGAAGTATATTATCGATACGATCAAGGATTTTCCGACCAAAACAGAGTGTAAACTTTTCATTCACCTGCCCGCTGACCTGGCACAGAGCGAAGGGGCAAAAACCCTCGTTTCCGCAATCCACAACCATTTCCATTACAGGACGATGGCAACAGAACGGAAGTTCCGTCAGCGGCTCAGATACGGCCGGACCGCACTCCTCATCGGGCTCTGCTTTTTATTCCTCAACCTGTTCATCCGTCACCTTCTCCTCCAGATGTCAGACCTCATTGTGCCCCAGCTCATCGCGGAGGCGCTCCTGATCATCGGCTGGGTGGCAATGTGGGAACCGATCACGGTCCTCCTCTATGAGCTCTGGCCGATCATCCAGACGAAAAAGGTGTATCAGAAGGTCAGCATGATGGAGATCGAGATACTGCCCACTTCCTGACAATTCAGTCGAGCCGGTGGATCTTTTTGAGCAGGGAGACGGTTTTTTGCGTTCTTCTCTGCGGTTCACCGATACCGGCCTCCGGGTCACGTTGAGACTGTAATCCCGAAAAGATGCCGGCGACCGCTTTGCCATGTGACGGGCCGTACCCGCCTTCAAGCACAAAGGCGAGCGGAACACCGGTGCATGCCGTCAGCATCCGGGTCAGGATCTCAAAATCATCCGGTTGCACCGCCATCATGCCCAGCGGGTCATCAAAGAGAATATCCTGCCCGGCAGAAATGATGACTGCATCCGGTTCAAACCGGGTAATTGCCGGGATAAAAACATTTGAAAATACGGAAGAGTAATCAGCGATGGTTGAACCGGCATTGAGCGGGGCATTGATGGTGAACCCCTCGCCGTCCCCGCATCCGGTCTCCTGGAGACTTCCGGTAAAGGGGAACGCATCCCACTGGTGGACAGAGCAGTACAGCACCCGGTTGCTGGAATAGAACATCGCCTGTGTGCCATTGCCATGGTGATAATCCCAGTCCACGATCGCGATCCGGTCCGCAGAAACAAGAGCCCGGGCGGCAGCGATGGCGACATTGTTCATCAGGCAGAACCCCATCGCACGGTTGTGTTCGGCATGGTGCCCCGGGGGGCGGACAAGGGCAAAACAATGTTCACCGGAAAGCGCTCGGTCGACTGCTGCAATTGCACTTCCTGCTGCAAGAACAGACACATCAAACGAGTGGCGGGTGATGTACGTATCCGGATCAAGATACTTTACTATCGCTGGTTCCGAACACCGTTCCTGCAGCATGGTGAGGTAGGCAGGCGAGTGGACCCGTTCGAGATCCCTGATCAGACATCCCTGGGGAGGATAAATTGGACAGCGGGGATCAATGCCGGTGCATGCAGTTTCCAGCCGGGCATTGCACTCGGGGTGACCGGCAAGGTCGTGGGCAGAGAACTGAGGTCCCGTGATCGCAGAGCGGCGCATTGTATACCGGACAGTGCATTGCGCTGACCTGTTATAAAAAGTTCCGGTTTAAAAAACGGCCACAAACCCAAGAGGCATACAATAGGATCACAGACGCACGACAACCTGACGTTAAATTCGCCATTGTCCATACATTAAAATATTGACCGGGTGTTATAGTGAAAGAGTGATATAAAGAGTCTTTTTAATGCCGTTCCCGGGGTTTTTCCAAGAGAGACAGCCGGATATCAAAGCAATGAAACAGGCCCGGGATATCAACGGACTGATTTCATTGCTCGACCATGAAAATTTCGATATCCAGTGGCATGCAGCAGATGCACTGGGTTCACTGGGACCGGACGCGATTCCGTCCCTAATCAATGCCCTGAATGACCGGAGCGTCAACACCCGTCTGGGCATCCTCAAGGCGCTCACCGAGATACGTGACCCGCGGGCTGTTCCGGCACTGATCGAGACCATCAGGGACCAGAGCAGCGAGGTTAAGTGGGAGACCGCGATCGCACTCGGAGAGATCGGCGACCCGCAGGCAACCGGACCTTTGGTCAATGCCCTCAAGGACTATGACAAATATGTCCGCTACGGGGCTGCATTCGCCCTTGCCAAAATCGGATGGAAACCCGCGGATGAGACAGAAAAGGCATTTTATTTTGCCGGCATGCAGGAATGGAAAGCAGTGAAAATGATAGGAAAACCCGCAATCCCTGCCCTCTCCCATATCCTCAATGACCGGGACAGCAATGTGCGGCAGAAGGTCATCGAGATCCTTGGCGAGATCGGGGATCCTGACGCGACCCCGGCACTAGTCCGTTCACTGGGGGATGAAAATTCCGAGGTGCGATGGAAAGCAGTGCTCTCATCGCCACGCTGCCGTATCAGGCTTATGCACCTGCCACGGGGACTGTCACGGCGCCCCAAAATGATGAAAAATCCGCTGATTGCCGGCTTTTTAAACTTCATGCTCCCCGGTCTCGGGTACGGGTATCTTGGCAAATGGTATGGGGTCATGATCTTCCAGATCGATATCACTGCCACGGTCTGGCTCTTTAAATACGGGGGAGTAGGCAATACCTACGGTATCCTCTTCCCGATTTACCTGTTGCTGGCGATCCATGCATACTATATCACCAAAAAGATGCCGGAGCCGCCAATATGAGCGTATGACTAAGCGTATGAAAAGGGTAATATCGTCAAAATACTGACAGGGGATGACTCGTCCCACAGAAACAAATGGCGGTCGTACAGAAGAGGAGGATCTAACCTGCAGTATCCAAAATAGATCCTACTCTTTTTTCAGGTTTTTATGCTGGTCCAGCTGTGTCCTGCATTCATCGCAGAACATTTTTTTCTTGCCGTCGAGTTCGTCAAGCGTATCAGGCCTGAACATGATGCATTCCGGGACCGTGCAGTGCCCAAGCCCGAACAGGTGCCCGATCTCATGCGCCCCTTCCTTGGAGAGCCGGTCGATCAGGTCATCATCATGGTCAGTCTTCCCGTAATACCGGTTCCCCATCCGGGCAACAGAAACAACCGCAGCCCCGACCGATTCCCGTGCAAGCCCGAAGACAAAGCTGTGGCCGTTCCTGAAAATATCCTGGGAGACGACGAGGAGCACCGGGTCACTCATGTTGTGGCGATGTTTGTACGCCTGGATGCCGTCGAGAAGTGCCTGTGCGTTGATCTGCTTTCGCGCCTGATCATAGCCCATCATGCGCACGGGATTATCGCTGATGCTTGCCTGCACGCCGAGCATGGCTGAGAGGGTGCGTGCGACCGGCATCTGGAGCCCCGCTGGAGAGAGGGAATCCCAAAAAATATGGATATGCATCGCTATAATCTGTTGGAATGGGTGAGCATAAACATATTGAGACGTGCATCGGTGCATACATCGCCGCACATTACCAGTCCGCGGTGGAGATCGGGATCGGGAAGAATACAGCAGCAGCGGACATAATCCATGATGCGGGAAAAACCATCAGGTGCACTGATATTAAAAAAACGGTTCCGGATACCGGGCTTACCTTTATGGCCGATGATATCTTTGAGCCCGACATCGGCTTTTACAAAGGGGCAGATGTCATCTATGCCATCCGCCCCGCTGTTGAGATGATCCCCCCCCTAATTTCCCTTGCCTGTCTCATCAACGCGGACCTCCTTGTCTACCACCTCGGTTTTGAATCGTACGGGGATGGGGGGGAACCGATCGACTGCGGGGTTCTTCTCCACCGTTACTATCGCAGTCAGAAACCATCAAACAGGGTCGACTGATTGTTGGACTGCAGTTTCTTTTCGGGCGGAACCTCGGGTGCAGGTACCTCCAAGGTGATACGGGTTCCCGCGGGGGCTTTTGCCTGTTGTTCCTTCTCTTTCTCCTCTTTAAGGATCTCCTGCTCCACCCTTTTTACCACTTCTTTTGATTTTGCCATATTGTGTAAAAAAAAGTTCAGGGATTCTGCATCAAGGTAAAGTTCCCTACAAAAGGCTTCCGGATCATGTTCTACGAGCAGGGAGAATGTTCTGAGGTATTCCTCACGCAGGGTAATCTGCGGGATGTGCATCATGCCCGACACTTTGTTCAAAAGAATCGTGCGGATTGCCTTTGCTTTTTTCGCGCCCGACATTTTCTGCCAGCGGGACGGGGGCATGATCTTTGCATGGATACCCTTTCCCGATGCCGCATCGGCAACGCCAAGCAGCATCATCGCATTTGCATACCTCCAGAGGGTATAGTATTGCCGGCGGTAGGTAAATCCCAGATACTCGTCAGCCCGTGCGAGGTGCCGGTACGCGATCCCCATCCGGTCCGGATCAACGAACAGGTGAATGTTGCTTTCGATCCACTGCTCGATGCTCTCCGGCGCATCCTCCACTTCCCATGAGAACCGGATCAGGTCCTCATCCGTTGTCCTTGCGGCAAGTGAAGAGATCAGGGCAAATATTGAGATCCGTTCATCCTTCTGTGACGCATGTACCTGTGCATCATCGAGGTGCTGTCTCCCGATCGCCGAACCATAGAGCATGTTCACCGCAGACCTGACATCACCTTCCGCGCTCTCTGCAATCTGCCGGACTGCAGCGTCCGTGCATTCGATCTTTTCTGCCGCGCATATGTATTTGAGGCGGGGGGCAATTGAGCGGGCAGGAATTGCCCTGAACTGCACGGGTTCGCACCGCAGGCGCAGCTCCGGGGCGAGACCGTAAAGGTCGTTTGCGATCAGGATCACCGGCTGTTGGGCATGCCTGATACACTCTATGATGGCACGGGCACCCCCCCGGTCTGCGGTCCCATGAAGGTTGTCCGCCTCATCGATCACGACAAGCTTTCTCTGCGATCCGGTCAGGCTTGCGGTTGTGCTGCCGCCTCCAACGATCCGATCTATCACCGCAGCAGTCCGCTGGTCGCTCGCATTCAGCTCGATCACATCCCAGCCCATATCACGGGCAAGTGCATGGGCGCTGGAGGTCTTGCCGATGCCGGGCTTTCCGTAGAGAAGCAGGGGCTTTGACCGGGGTGTCCATGACCGTGCCCACGCCGCCATCTGGTGGATCGATGCCGGGTTTCCGATAATATCCTGAAGCCTTATCGGGCGGTACTTCTCTGCCCAGTCCATACCAACACGTTGACTCGATATCAAATAAATTATGTCTGATGAGCCTCCAATACCATTACACGCAATCCTCCACAAGACGTGATATGCGGGTGGTATCGTGGAAAAGAGCTGCTCCACTGAAATAATCGCAAACGTGGTCAGGGAATACGAGGGCGTAAAGAGGAAGCATGCCATCGGCGAGATGGTCAATGCGCTCAGGATTGACGCCCCCCACGTCATCGCATCCTTTGGTGAAGACGCTGCCGTTATCGAGCACCACGGGGAGGCCCTGCTGCTTGCTGCCGATGGCATCTGGAGCAAGCTCATGGAGGCTGACCCGTACTGGGCGGGCTACTGTTCAATACTGGTGAACATCCATGATATCGCTGCCATGGGTGGGCGCCCGCTCGCGATGGTCGATGTCTTTTCAATCACAAAGGACAGCCACATCCACGAACAGGCCCTGAAGGGGATGCATGATGCATCGCTCCAGTTCGGGGTCCCCATTGTCGGAGGGCACCTCCACCCCGACGCACCCAACAGCGTGATCGATGTCTCCATCCTTGGCTGTGCCCGGCTCGATTCGATCATTTACAGCCACACTGCAGAGGAAGGAGACCTCGTCGTGGCAGCGATCGACCTCAACGGCCGGGTCCACCCCTCGTGCATGCTGAACTGGGACTCGGTGACCATGAAGTCGCCGGACATTGTCAGGGCACAGATCGCCCTTCTGGAGCAGGTCGGCAGGGACCACCTTGTAACTGCCGGAAAAGACATCAGCAACCCCGGCCTTATCGGGACGCTGGGCATGCTGCTTGAAGTGAGCGGGAAGGGGGCAAAAGTTGACCTTGGGCTTATACCCCGACCCGACCTTGCCGCACATAACATGACATTTGAACAGTGGGTCAAAATGTATCCCGGCATGGGTTTTGTGCTGACGGCAAAAGAGAGAAACGTACCTGAACTTATCCGGCGGTTTGCTTCGGTCGGCATGACCGCAAAGGCGATCGGGACCGTGGATACAACAAAAAAACTGCGGATATATTATGAGGGGAACGAGACACTGGTGTTTGACTTTATCAAGAACGGCATCATGCACCTCTTCTCTGAAGACCTCCCATGTCACCTGCATTAAAACGGATCGGTATCGGTATCGGTGACGACGCGGGAAAAGTTCTTGCGAGCGCACACGCCGTTGCCGGCAGGGTGCACGTCATTTGTTACTGCCGGCCATCCACCGTTGACCGGAAAACTGTGTCAGCAGGTCAGGTGACGATCGCTGAGCACAAAGAGCCGGAAGAAGCGTTGATCGCTGACCTGATGGCAGGCACCATCGATGCAGCCGTCAGGGGGACGCTTCCGTCAAATTCCACGCTCAAAGCCTTAAAAAGGAGGACCGGCGCCGACCATCTTGAACGCATCGCGCTCCTCGAAACGGTCAGTGGAAAAAAGTTCCTGCTTGCCCCGGTAGGCGTGGACGAGGGCTGGACGGTGCAGGAGAAGCTGGCGCTGATAAAAAAAGCAAAAAATATCGCACAGCGTTTCGGGCTTTCGCAGGAAGTGGGCATCCTCTCCGGCGGGAGGTTCGGGGATGTTGGCAGGCACCCGCAGGTTGATGCAAGCATGGCTGATGCAGAGCTCGTTGCCCGGTTAAGCGGGGCCCGCCACTATGAGATCCTGATCGAAGATGCGATCGACCAGTGCGGGATCATTATCGCACCGGATGGCATCTCCGGCAATTTAATCTTCAGGACGCTCATATTTCTCGGAGGCGGGCACGGGCATGGCGCGCCTGTGCTAAATATCGATAAAATATTCGTGGATACTTCGCGCGCCTCTCCAAATTACACCAATGCGCTATTGCTTGCAGCATCTTTGTTGGATTAAATTAAAATCGATTTAAATCATTATTTTTAAAAATTGCTCGATTTAATCGAATTTAAAAATATTCTGCGAAATTCTGCAGCTCAATTTCAGTTACCGTTGCAGCACGCCTTCCGATGCTCCATTGGAGGGTAATTTGCGGGTTTTTTACAGAAAGTATTTATATCTACCGATATATTCTTTTTTGAGGTATTATACATGTCAGATTTACCCATCGCCGCAGTTGTACGGATTGCAAAGAAGAATGGTGCAGAGAGAGTTGGCAGTGATGCAGCAGAGGCGCTTGTCGTACGGGCAGAAAAATACATCGCCCAGCTGACCAAGGAGTCAAACAAGCTTGCAGAACACGCCGGCAGAAAAACGATCAAGAAAGAGGATGTTGACCTGGCAGCAAAGTCCCAGTAACCAACTCTTTTTCTCTCCGCCATTAGTACAGCGATTCTGTTTTTTATTCCGGTTATTGTTCATTATTTGTTTTGTTGAAACAATGTAAATCAAGGCAGATAAAACATACAAAAATTCTAATTGCACAATGAAATAGGTACCAACTTATTCGGTACCTTGGGTGGTGGGGACAAAGGGGGGGCTATTTTCCGAACTGCCGGGAAAGTTATTAGTATGTTACAGCCGTCCCTTCGTGCTCGGAACGCCCTTTTTCCCGGTCAGCGCAACCGCCTGCGACAGCGCAATGCCAAATGCCTTGAAGACCGCCTCGGACTTATGGTGGTCGTTCCTGCCGGTGAACGTGATATGGGCTGTTATGCCTGCGCGGATACAGAGGGAATGGAAGAAGTGCTCAATGATCTCGCTGTGGATGCCCCCCATGTTCAGGTCGCCGAACGAGCCGGTGTAGACAAGGTAGCCCCGTCCGCCGCAGTCGAGCGCCACGGTCGCCAGTGCCTCGTCCATCGGGATGATCGCGTGCGAAAACCGGCGGATCCCCTTCCCGTCGCCGATCGCCTGCCGGATCGCGTCGCCCAGCACAATGCCGGTGTCCTCGACCGTGTGGTGGCAGTCGACGGTGAGGTCGCCTTTTGCCGTGCACGCCAGGTCAAAGCCGCCGTGCTTTACCATCGCCAGCAGCATGTGGTCAAAGAAGGGAATGCCCGTCTTTACCGATCCTTTTCCGGTGCCGTCAAGTGCGAGCACCAGCGAAATATCCGTCTCTTTGGTCGTCCGTTTCAGCTGAACCTTTCTCATCTGCATACCTCCAGAGCCTCTGCAAGTTGTATTTTTCCGGAATAGAGCGCTGACCCGAGCACCGCGCCGCAGGCACCCGCCTCCTTCAGCCCGGTTACGTCCTGTACGCTGCTCACCCCGCCGGCTACAACGACCGGGCGTCCTGTAGCACCAATAACCTTTCGTACCGGCTCAAACCGGACCCCCTGCTGCAGCCCCTCGACATCCACATTGGTGTAGAGGAACGAGCCTGCTCCCTGCGATTCGAATCGCTCCACCCATGCGAGGACATCGCCTGCGGTTTTCTGCCACCCCTCAACAGCGATCTGCCCGCCTTTCGCATCAACGCCCGCCATCACCCGTTTGCCCCCGAACTCATCGGCAAGCGTCCTGATGAGGCTGGGTTGCTCCGTTGCGGCAGTTCCGAGAATGACCCGGGAAACCCCTATCTCCAGCCAGCGGGAGGCGTCCTCCACCGACCGTATACCTCCGCCCAGCTGGATCTCCATGCCGGTCGTACGGATCAACTCCCGGATCAGCCCGGCATTCTTTTTCGAGCTGCCGAATGCACCGTCAAGGTTGATCACGTGCAGCGCGTCTGCCCCCTCGGCTATCCAGCGTTCTGCCCATGCGAGCGGTTCGCCGTACACCGTGGCACTTTCCCGTTTACCCTGCACCAGCTGCACACACCGCCCGTCAAGGATGTCAACTGCAGGAAATATTCTCATACCAGTCAGCGGATCATCCGCTGGATCGCCATTACGAGGATGTCCTTTGCACCAGCCCGCCTGAGGGCGTTGATCAGGGCATACACGCGGACCTCATCCACAACGGCATGTACAGCAACAAGATCCTCTGTTGACGCGACATCCATGACCGTTGGGCCGGACAGGCCCGGCAGGACCTTCTTTACCGCTTCAAGCGAGGAGCGCTTCACGTTCATCATCAGGTAGCACTGCCCGCGCGCCCGCACGACACTCTCAAGGGCAAGCAGGATCTCATCGATCTTCTCCTGCTTTTTTACCAGTGCATGCCTGTTTGCAATCAGGAATGTGCTCGTTGTGAGTACTTCGGCTATCACCTTGAGCCGGTGGGTCTTTAACGTTGTTCCTGAACTGGAAAGATCCACTATCGCGTCAGCAATGCCAAGGTGCGGGGTTGCCTCGCAGGCACCTCCGACCAGCACGACACTGACCTGAACACCGCGGGCGGCAAAGAACTTCTTTGTGATTGCAGGAAATTCGGTTGCGACCTTTGCCCCGGCGAGCTCTTCAACAGAGAAGATCCCGGATTCCTCGTGCACGGCGAGCACAAGCGTTGCTTTCCCGAGCCCGAGATCGAGAAGCTCAGCGACATCCGAACCCCGTTCGACAACCAGGTCATGTCCGGTGATGCCAAGATCCGCCGCCCCTGTTGCTACATACTCCGGGATATCGACAGGGCGTGCAAAGAGGATCTCAATGCCAGGGTCAAGGGTCTTTATGATCAGGTGGCGCTCGCTCCCGCTATCGGGAAGATGAAACCCGCTCTTTTCGATCAGATTCATTACCGGAGCTGCGATCCGTCCCTTATTCGGTACGGCAAGGCGGACCACCGAAGGACTGGCGGAGGGACTCCCTGCACGAAATTTTTTTGCGCCGGTTTTTTTTGTTTTTTTATCAGAAGGTCTTGAGCTCACCACAGATTACCTTCTCTGTAATACTGGTTACATTCTCAAGCCATGTATCGACAATACCCTCAATGTCATTACCGATTTTCTGCAGTTTGACACCGGCTTGCGGCAGCACCTGGACACTTGCCACCAGCGGGCGGTCGATGGGCTGACCGATTTGGGAGAGAAGCCGGATGTACATCTCATCAATACCGTCTATCTCCGTGACACAGTCGTTTGCGATTTGCGTTGAAAGAAGGTTGTAGATCTTCCCGATATGGTTGATCGGGTTCTTCCCGCTCGCTGCCTCCATGCTCATGGGGCGGTTAGGGGTGATCAGGCCGTTGCACCGGTTGCCGCGTCCCACGGACCCGTCATCACCCATCTCGGCAGAAGTCCCGGTCACGGTCAGGTAGACACTATTATTCTTGATATCATCTGCGGTATTGACATGGACGACAACTTTGCGTTTTGTCTGTTTCTGTGCGACCTTCCCGATCTCCTTTGACAAAAGAGCCATGTATTCTTTATATTCAGAAATATCGGCACAGTATTTGTCAACGATGGCGCAGGCAACGGTGAGTATGATGGTATCCCGGTCCCTCAGTCCCATGATCTTGATATCCTGCCCGATTGCAGGGTACTTAGGCCGCAGCTTGTCGTCTATGAAATCACTGACGCCTATTACGATATTTTCAACGTCCGAGAATGGTGCATGCCCGACACCAAATGAGGTGTCATTCGCCCGGGGCACCCGTCCCTCACAGGGTTTGAACACATCCTGGAGATCGGTTGACCCTGTGCCGAGCCGGCAGTCCATAATGACATCCCGTTCAAGGTTCAGTGTCGTAAAAAGGCTGCGGAGGTAATCCCGCGTCGCTTCCACAGCAATGGCATCGGCAGCGATCGAGACATTGTTGAATTTCTTTGTTGCACGGCCGTCAATCAAAATAAAGATCGGGCGGATGACCTTGCCGCCACCGAACTTCGGGTTGGATTCTCCGGCAACCACTTCACCCTGGTCGGTATTGTGGTGCAGGACTGCCCCGAACTCCTCGAGGTATTCCCTGCAGAGCGCCCTGCTGATCGATTCTGCGATCCCATCGGCGATGCTGTCGGGGTGTCCGAGACATTTCCGTTCAACAACCTCAATCTGCTGCTTTTCCAGCGGGATCTGG
>JAPKXX010000023.1 GCA_026394595.1 Methanoregula sp.
ACAAGATCCGGTTCCCTGCGGACATCCACGCTCCTTGTCTTGAGCATGAGAATGAACGCACCACCCTTTTTCAGGAAAATGCAGTTCCGCAGTGCGATTGTCACCTGATCGGGTTGTGCAACATCTTGGTAGACCATGTCAACCGGTTCAAGAAGTGGTGCATATTGTTCGGGCTGTGCGGCATCCGCCATAATCGGCACCACATTGCCCCGCCGCTGTGCCACTTCGAGCAGGTCCTGCATCGGGCGGGGCGCAAATTCGACTGCATACACCACTTCCACATAATCAGCGATATGCGAAACGGTAGTCCCGTGGGCTGCGCCAAGGTAGAGCACCCGCATATCGGGTTCGAGCCCGACACCGTTCCCAAGGTGGTAGAGCGCCGAAAGTTTGCTCCGATACGGGTCCCATACACGGGTATCGCCAAGCATCCTTTCGCCATAGACTCCTCCCTGCCCGCGGGATACAAGAACGCCATCCACCCAGATCATGCTTCTCTCCCTGCTGTATCAATACGGACCTGTGCCTGTTCAATAAATGCCGGAACTGCGACACCCCGGTAGAGATCAAGGCGCGCAGCAATCGCCAGCTTTGCAGCCAGCACCCGGGAGACCCTCCCCCGCACCTGTCGGGGTGCGTTATGCACCCGACGGTGCTGGAAGATGATCCCATGCTTGGGTGGCGGTGTATGGGCACGGAGATGGGAGAAGAGCGCAGCCCGCGCCCCGAGTACCTGGATCGCACTTCCCGGTAATCGGGCAAGTGGCTCCAGACCCCCGGCATGGAGGAGGAGGCGGGCGGCAACCAGCCCGCCGATCAGGGCGCTGCAGTTTGGCATGACCTCATCTGCCCGTGCCGATACTTCGCGTGCAAGCACGGTGCGGGTCTCGGATAACCGTTCAATATCACCGGTCACCCTGCCGAGCCCACCCCCGCTCCGTTGGGCTATCATCCTGACAAGCGAGTGCGCTGGTGTCCGGCGGTATTTGCGGGAGAACGACGGCTGCCGGATTTGGTACCATTCCATTACACGTTCGGTAAGGAGATTGATGACCGTATCCAGTTCATCAAGGGTCCTGACCATCTGGAGCAGTTCCGTATCCTTCTGGCGATATTTTTCCCGGATTCGGCTTTTTGCGACGAGAACGCACACATCCCGCATTTTCGAGAGGTAATCAGCGCGATTATGACAGAAACCGCTGTCCAGCGCCACTCTCCAGTCCACCGGGATGAACTGGTCCATATTGATGTGGAGGGAGAGGAGCCGCTTTGCGAGTTGTGCGGCATCCCCGCTGCAGGGATGGCATTTGCCATCCTCAACATCCCCGAACCAGTATGACTGCATCATAAAATCTTGGCAAGAGCAGGGTATAAACCAATGGGGGCATTCAGATCCATGCAATCCCGAACGAATAGAGCATCACCGGCACCATCACCGCACCCATGCAGTACATCCTCGGGACATTGACCATATACGGCACGAGCCCGATCAGGATGGCAAGCAGGAGAATAAAACCGCCAAACGGCCCGGTCAAGAGGAGGCATATCGCAATGACAAATGCAATCGCGGAGCCGTGCAGCCATTGCCCTTCAATCCCGCCCAGCAGATGTGCAGAGCGTGAAAGGGTAACGGTGATCAAATATGCAACACAGGCAGCAAGCACACCAACGACAAACAGGGCACTTGCTGGTGGCAGGGGTGGTGTTGAGAGAGCGACCATGACGCCGTTGCGCATCCTTGATAAGGCAAAGAGCGCTGCCAGACCGATAAAGGCGTTGGCAGTGTTCGCGGCGCTTCTCGCAAGGATGTATGCCCGGCAATCCTTCTGATACCCGATGACGGATGCAAGCACTCCGTTTGCTGTGGCATTCGAGAGCCCGGGCAGCCATCCCACCGCAAGCGCGGTATCACAGCATCAGGAATACCGAGGAATGTGCTCAGGATACTGTCAACAAGGTGTGGGTGATTAGAGCGGCAAACATCGTTGCAGCAAGCGCAAGGGGACCGATGACCGGGAGGAGGATAACCTGCAGGCTGAGCAGTATCCCCGCAAGGGTATTTGCATGGATGCCGGGGAGTAATCCGCTCACCGTTCCAAGCGCAACCCCAAGCAGAGTCCCGACCAGGATCCATATCATTGAACAGATGTTCGGGACAGGAGTGATAAATGAACAGAAATGGATACAGTCATATCCTTAAATAGGGAAATGATCCTTCAATGAAGATTGCAGTCACGCGCCTTGCGGGAAAGGAGGGCAGTGATGCAGCCCGCTGTGCGAAATTCGGGCACCAGTGCTACAGCGTCCACCCTCTCAGGTCTGAAGTGAAGCAGAGTGCCGTCACAGCATTCATTGAAGCAGTTGACGGCGGGGAATTTGATTGCCTCTTTTTCACCAGTGCCCTGCCAGCAAAGATGATCGCTCCCCTCCTCAACCGGGTCCCAAAGGTAATCGCGATCGGTCCGCAGACAGCAAAGGAACTTCAGAGCTATGAGATCGAATGCGAGACGCTCCCGGGTTTTTACTCGCGGGACTTTGTCCCTTATCTCGGGGACTGGATTGCGGGAAAACATATCGGAATTCCCCGGGCAGATGTCCCAAACCCGGACCTGCTTAAGGCAATTGCAGCTGCCGGCGGAATCGCACACGAGTTCCGGTGCTATTCGCTCGAACCGACAGGACAAAATCTACACCTTGAAGGAGCCGGCGCCGTGCTTTTCACCAGCGCCATGTCATACACAAAAGCCATCTGGACTCCCAGAGATGAACTATTGATCATGGCAATCGGTGATATCACTGCAACTGCGATGCAAAAAGGTGAAACCTATCCGGTTGTCGTTGGCGATGGTTCTCTGGAAGGGACATTGGCGGCATTAAATATCTACCTTGGGGAAAAGGGGCGATGATGACGACAAAGGAAGAGCACGTGGTGCATCCCCCGTTGTGGAGCGGATCCGGCATGATTGTGATCGACAAGCCAAAAGGTCCGTCCAGCCACCAGGTAACCGCATGGGTGGGAAAGATGCTCGGGAGCCATGTCGGGCATTCAGGAACCCTTGACCCGCAGGTCTCCGGAGTCCT
>JAPKXX010000094.1 GCA_026394595.1 Methanoregula sp.
TTTTCCCGCCAAAAAGGACTCTGGCTTGCGGAATGCAGGTAACTTTCGGCCAGAGCACTTTCGCGTCTGTGTCGGGCGGGCAATTATCCTGGGCATCGCCCTGGAACACCGTGGCCCACAAGCGGCCCGGCTCGATGTGCCAGACTTCAGTGAGAAGCTGCCAGGCCCATTCGATTGCCTCAGCCTTGAAGTAATCGTCGAACCGATGAAGAATATCCACGGCACCCTCAGGGACAGCGACGCAATCGAGCGTGAGGTCGCACTGGTCATGCGTGAGATCACGGAACAGGGGATCTTCAAGACATCCCTTCGGCCGATTCAGCTCGCAAAACTGGTCACGATGTTCTATGGAGGAAAGAATGACACCGAGATCGCCCGCGAGCTCGGGGACGAGAAACTGAGCAAGACCGTCGCACGGGCACGGGTACGGCTTAAGCTCTTCCGCGAGCTTGACTTCAAGATGCCGTTTGACCGCGATAAGATGGAAGATCTCCTCAGTTCCGGCAAGACCATGAAGGATATCAGTGAGAAGCTTGGGATCAGCCCCTCCACCCTCCGGGAATACCGCCACGTGATTGAAGAGCAGGAAGACCCGACGATTGACCCGTATATCGCGCGGATCAAGGATGTCATGGAAGACCGTGACCTGTCTGAACAGATGACCCGCAGCGTGACCGCTGACGGATTCGGTGAATCAATCGACATCACAGAAGCTGAACTCATCGATGTATCCTGAGCGACTGCACCGGCTCACCTTACAACGGTCCAGTATCTTTTTTAGTCCCGGCTCGCACTCGCTGCCAAAAAAAAATTACAATTACTGCTGTTTCTGCCCTGCCAGTTTCTCAAACATCTCCGGACCAAGGCATTCCCTGGCGTGTTTGCACCACTGGATGCAGGACGCAATGTCGTTGTAGACAACAAACCCGCATTTTGTGCAGGTCACCGACACATCATTGGAAAAGAGCTCGATCTCTTCACCGCACTGCGGGCATTTCTTTATCGTGAGCGTGGGTGTCCGAAGGTTTGCAGAACCAGGGCATTTGTCAAGCATACCATTCACCCGTCTCCTGAAAGGTGCTGCAGCCCGGGCAAAAAGCCTGCCGGCAGGGGCACCTCCCGCGGGCTGTCCAGATACCTCACAACGTTCATCAACCCGTACTCCTATGTCCATATATGTATATTACATGGCTGGGGCACTCCTGCGTGCTTCTCTCCGGCAGCAGGAAGATCCTGATCGATCCCTTCATTGAAGGCGGGAGCGTGGCGGGGACAAAGCCTGATTTCGTAGTGGTCACACACGGGCACGCCGACCATATGGGCGAGGCGGTCACGATGAAGCGTCCTACCGTTGCGATCACCGAGATCGCGAAGTACCTGAAGGCGAAGGGTGTCCCCTCGGAAGGGATGAATATCGGCGGGACGCTGGAACTCCGGGGGGTTACGTTCACCATGACACCCGCATTGCACTCAGGGAGGATCGAGCAGACAGGGAAGGGATATGGAGGGGGTACCGCGGCAGGGTTTGTCATACGGATGGACGGTGTTTCGGTATATCACGCGGGAGACACCGGGCTTTTTTCGGACATGAAGCTGATCGGCGAGCTCTACCACCCTGATGTCGCGCTGCTCCCCATCGGGGGCAGGTATACGATGGGTCCGAACGAAGCGATGGTGGCGGCAAACTTTGTCGGCGCAAAACTTGTCATCCCGATCCACTACAACACGTGGGACAAGATCATGCAGGACCCGGTGCAGTTCAAGGAAGCGATCGAACGGACGACGGATATAAAAGTGAAGGTCCTGATGCCTGGTGAGATGGTAGAGATCAATACCTGACACCCTTTTTATTGTACCGCTTTTGTGGAATTTTTTTTGGAAAACATGCTGTGGCACGAAAAAAACTTTGAAAAATCCTATGAAAAACCTTGGAAAAAAAATTTCTTGTAACGGGACATGAAAAAATCCGGCGGTTCACGCAGGAGCTGATGCCGTCCGGCTGCCGGGTGACGGTAGGGGCGGGGAGGAAGAAGAAGCTGATGGGGGCGTGAGGGTATCCGTTGTATCCGGAAAAGAGTACGATGTGGGATCTGTGAACGGTGTATGATCACCTGCCGGATACCGGTTTTAAAAACCACAGGGAATGGACTTCCGTATGTGCCATGCCGTTTATTCTGCCATGCATAGGTATATGTAATCCCCTGATGGAGTATCTCGTCATGAAAACAACCGTGGCAACAGTGGAGGATAATGCAACGAACTTGGAGATCTGCAAAAAGTATTGTGGAGCCTGCCCGACATTTAAGACTAACAAGCTCAGGGAATCCCCCCCGCATGCACTATTCTGTGCACTGGGAAAATCATCAATTGCAGAAAATGTAAAATCGACCGGCTGCTATTGTCCGGCGTGTGAGATATTTACAAAATACCACCTGACTATCGGTTACTTCTGCGCGAAGTGATATAGCAGTACAATAAAAACTCCCGTTCTCTCTCTATCTCCCTGGTCACCGTTCCGATGACCTTTTTAGCATGTGCTATTTTTGCATCTCTTTAAGAAGCAGCGGTTCACGCAGGAGCAAGCTCATGCCATTTGAGTGCCGGGGGTTTGGGTGCACTGCAGGAAGCGGATGCATCAGGATGGATTTTTCGGATGCTCGAACGAATTGTTGAAGGCGATGAGCAGATAGAAAAGAGGATAACGGTTTCGATTCAATCCCGTTGCATCATCCCGCATTCCGGGCACCGCTACCCGACCGGTGGCTATTCTTTACAGGGTTGACAAAGCAATAAACATTAATTAATTTGAAGAATATGGTTCAGTACGTGTTGATGTGGGATTAAGTGTGTAATATGGAAAAGATTTTTCAGACAGAGTAGCAGTAACAATCTCAAGTTGTCCGACGGAAACATACACATTTTGAATATAATCTTCATATCCAATTTTTGTGATTTTCACGGTATGAGGGCCGCTCTTTACTGATTTTGTGAAACTTTCCCGCCAAGTGGGAGTATCTCCAACATACATCCCATCGATATAAACAGAACATGCTGATGGTGAAGACCAGATTGTAAGGGATCCTGTGCTTTGGGTTGAAGTCCCTGTGGATGTTTCAGTGAAGAAAGGTGTTATACCTGGTGTCACTGTCGACGTCACAATTGGTGTTTGTATTGGCATTGCATGTGTTGTACTAGTGAGCGGTATATTTCCTTCGGATGTTGATGAATATTTAACACATCCACAGCAGCACATAAAAAAAATGATTAATCCAGTTAAAATCATCCAGGAATTTAATTTATTAAAGGAATGATTTTTCATTGAACGCCATTTGGCGATTTTAAATTATTATATCTATTGGTCTTTCAATAGTCCGCAATTTACCATAGTAAAAATCTCTAAAAAATTTACATAATGATATCTTAAAAGTCAGTCATCACCCGGAACTGGTCGATCTCTTCCTTATCGAGCCGTTCGATGAATGCCTCGGCTGCGTGGTTGATGTCCTTGCTCGCGGTGATTGCCCGCCCGACAACGAGGATGTCGGCGCCTGCCTTCAGTGCGTCTTTTACCACGTTCACGCGGATGCCGCCCGCAGTTGCGATGAGGAGCTTGCCGCCGGCTGCCTTCCTGAGTGCCGCAATGTCGCCCCATGCATGGGCGGTGTCGTCGGTGTCGATCGCACGGTGGAGCTCGACGATGTCGGGCTTGACTTTCAGCTTCTCGATCACTTTCACCGGGTTCTGCACGTTGAGCATATCGATGATGGAGTAGATGCCGACCTTGCGGGCTTCGGTGATCGCCTTCTCCATCGTTGCGGTCGGGGCAAGACCGGAGATGACAACGGCATCAGCGGATGCGTCTGCCGCCATGCGGGCCTCGAGGTTGCCGGTGTCGAGGATCTTTAAGTCGGCGAT
Source organism: Methanoregula sp. (assembly GCA_026394595.1). Classification (GTDB taxonomy): domain Archaea; phylum Halobacteriota; class Methanomicrobia; order Methanomicrobiales; family Methanospirillaceae; genus MVRE01. The sequence goes on from JAPKXX010000094.1 coordinate 3,916, forward strand.
GACGAACGCGTTGGTGCGCAGCTTGCGGATCTCGGAGATTATGCCAAGCCCGAACTTCTTGATAAGCGGTGTGCCCGCCTCGATGATGACGTGATCGTTCTGGGGGACCTGGGTGAGCACTGCGGCGACCTTTGCCATGTCCACAAGGTCAATTGCCACCTGAAGGTAGGGGGGATCCCAGAGGCGCTCTACCTTGAATCCCATGATGGCATGGGCAGTCCGGTCTTTCTCGTACAGAAGCGTCTTTGCGTCCGGGAACTTGTCGAACGCACGGTTGATCGCAAGCTTGGTCGCACCGTAGTTGTACCGGTAGATCTTGTTGTAGTCCTTTGCATCGGGGTGGAGGAATGCGGATGCGAGGATCACAATGTTCTCCACCTCCACCTTCGCATTCTCGAATACCTTCTCCTCCACACAGTCCGCGACCGCCTTTGCAACAGCCGCCTGGACCGGGCCGAACATCTCGTTCACCTGCGAGATATTCTTTAACGTGACCTTGGGGATCACGAGCGTGACCGGTTTTGTGAGCAGGTTCGGGCGCACGACGGCAAGCAGGGGCGTGTGCCCCATGGACAGCTGTGATATGGCGTTTGCAAACGACGCCCCGACCGGACCGTCCTTGTCCCCGATGAGCAGGTCGATGTGTGCAAGTTCCGCACCGTCACCAATGAGGGCTTCTCCAACAAGATACATGGGATTCTCTCTTCTCCTGATTATTATGTGACCGTCGTATATGATAAAGATATCAAAATAAGGCAGAACATGTTAGAAAACGTGGGGTCGGTGAGATTTGAACTCACGATCGACGGGTCTCTCCGACATGCATCAGTGCTCCAACGGGTCATCATCAATACCTCGAAACCCTGATGAGGTTCTCGATGCCCCTGCTGGCTTACCGCCATCAGGGTCATTTCAGCAGACCCATTGCTCATCATCTGCAGCACAGGAACGCAAAGACCGCTGGAGCCCGTCGCCATTCCGGGCTTGGCCACGACCCCTCAAGGTCATGCACGGGATTTTGCCGGCTGACTGTACAGAATCGCAGTAAAAAAATAAAAGGGTTTTCCCTTGCACCAGAGTTTTCCTTGAATGTATCCGGACCTGTTGAAAGAAAAAAAATTAAAAAAAATCAGAAAACCCCGAACCATGCTGCATATGAGATGACAATTAACGCGATAAAAAGTACGATGAAAATCTTGTAAAAGCATCCTTCACAGACAAACAGGTAGTGTGATGTGCAGGAGGTGCAGTAGGGCTCAAGGCAGAGCTTGCAGTGTGTTTCTGTCTTGTGATCGGGATGCTTTTTACAGTGTGTCATGGGAAGATAGTACGACGCCAACCAGTAAAAATAATGTGTATTCGATTTTTTTTGAAATCTTCAATAAAAATAAGATGAATAAGGCAAATTCCGTCACATGGCAAAACCGGTTACCGGCTTTTTTTCCTGAGCCGGTCGATCAGGTCAGCTGCCCTGTTCTTCGCTTCAGAAGTCGCCTCCATATCATATTCTATAGAGATGGTGACAACATCCCCCTCCCGGCACCCTACGGGCAGGAGCGAACGGGGGATGGTGATCTGTGACAGTTCGCCATCGCGCGTTATCAGGCGTACAACATCCCCCGTAATACTGTCAACTGTCGCTTTCATCCCTGCGCCCCCTCCGTCTTCCGGTCGATCACAGATCCCTGCGCATCTTTCAGCACTGCCTCATCACCATTGTTGCCCCATACCGGCACGGTTTTTTCCATAAAGAGCGCAGTGTCGTTGATTGAGCCTGCGCCGGTATACACGGTCACGGATGCATCGGGCAGCAGGATAAATGCCGGGAAGGTGTAGAGTGCGGAACCGCTTTTGTCAGAGAGCGTCCAGCCCGCAAGCAGGACCGGGTCGTCACCCTGGTTAGCCAGCACGATATACTCCCCGTTCAGGTTTACCCGGTCGTCACCCGGTGCATTGAACTGCGTTGCGCAGATCCTGACCGGGAGTGTGGCAGCATGCGTGATGACCGGTGTGGCTGTCAGAGAGGTAGTCTGACGGGCCGATGGTGTCTGGGTAAATACACCGCCTGTTCCCTGTGCTGTTTTTATCGAATACGAAGAACCGTCGCTGTTGATCAGGATTGTCCCGTCACGATCGGTCCGGTAGACGGTGACCCCCGCATCCTTGAGCGCAGCAAGCGTCCCGGCGTGCGGGTGCCCGTATGGATTGCCGGCACCAAGGGAGATCACGGCGACCTCCGGGTGAACACGGGAGAGGAATGCTGCCCCGGTCGAGGAGGAACTCCCGTGGTGGCCAATCTTTACAATCTCGGCATCGAGCGCGTACCCTGTCTTTGCGAGCGCTCCTTCTGCTTCTTTTCCTGCATCGCCCATGAACAGGAAGTCGACCGTGCCGTAGGAGATGTGCAGGACAACAGAGTTCTCGTTCAGGTCATCCCCAAAGCGTTTCTCCGGTGGGGAAAGGACGAGGATCCGCAGTGCCGGATCGAGGTTGGGTGTCTGCCCCTGCTCTGCGATCGTGTACTGGATATTTCGCTCATCGATAGTCTCAAGGAATTTTTCGTACAGGGGCGACGTGTGCGGCATGCCGGAATCCAGCACCTCCCCGACTGAAAATGCATCGAACACGTTCTCCATCCCCCCGATGTGATCAGAGTGGGGGTGGGTGGCGACAAGGAGATCGATGCGCGTAACCCCGAGCTGGCGGAGGTCATCAACCACCCGGTCACCCATATCGATCTCCCCGGCATCGATCAGGATGGTCTTGTTGCCAAAGAGAATGACCGAAGAATCCCCCTGTCCCACATCGAGGAAATATACGCGTAAATTTCCCTCACTGCCTTGCGGGGGGATCGGGTGTGTAAAGCCGCCAAAATCCGGAATTGTGATACTGTCCAGACAGCCCCCGGTGAGGGCGCATGCGATCAAAAGGAGGAGAAATACCGTGATGGCTGCATGCCCGTTGTCCGGTCTTTGTGGTAGGGGTGCCATATCAGGACTGCATCGCACGTTTCACAAGGTGCGTGGCGGCTTTCTGCGCACCGGCAAGGATCTCCTTTTCATGCGGCACCTCGCGTTCCAGCATCAGGACCCTGCCATTACAGATCGTGGTCTCCACTGCCGATCCGTTGCAGGAGTACACGATGTTGGATGTCGCATTATGCATCGGCACATTGCACGCAGTACTGGAAGAGACAAGGATGAGATCTGCCGGTTCTCCTGCAGCCAGCGTGCCGTTGCCACACCCGAGAGCCCGGGCGCCAGCGGCTGTCGCCATGTGGAGTGCCTCTGGTGCGGGAAGCAGGGTCGGGTCGTTCCAGAAAAATTTCTGCAGGAGCGAGGCGGCTTTCATCTCCCCGAACATGTCAAGGTTGTTGTTGGATGAGCAGCCGTCAGTACCGAGAGTGACATGTGCCCCGGCAGCCCTCAGCCATGGGTACGGCATTGCCCGGTGCGTAGCAAGTTTCATGTTGCTTGTCGGGTTGTGGGAGGCATGTACCCCGCGCTTTGCGAACAGCCGGCACTCTGCTTCATCAAGCCAGCAGCAGTGCGCAGCGACCGTGCGTGAGGTGAGGATACCGCACTCATCCAGCACCGCGACCGGGCGTTTTTTGTGTTGTGCAACTGCGTCGTTCACTTCTTTTTCCGTTTCGCTGACGTGGATGTGGATGCCGATGGTGTGTTCTGCGGCGAATTCTGCGCACCATGTGAGCCCCTCCTTTGAGACCGTGTAAGGTGCATGGGGACCCACAGCGGCGCGGATCCGCGGGTTGTTGAGTGTTTTGATATGGGATACAAGATGTTCCGTCGCGCGGCATTCCGCCTCGCGCTTCTCCGGATTTCCAAGGTCGATAAACCCATGGCAGAGCACCGCTCTTGTGCCCATCCCGGTAACCGCCCTCGCAGCGTCTTCCATGAAGAAGTACATATCATTGAACGCAGTCGTGCCGGTCCTGATCATTTCGAGGCAGGCAAGCCGGGTGCCCCAGTACACATCATCGCCGGTCAGGTGAGCTTCGAGCGGCCAGATCTTCTGTGAGAGCCAGTCCTGCAGGACCATATCATCCGCATACCCGCGCAGGAGTGTCATTGCTGCATGGGTGTGGGTGTTGACAAGGCCGGGCAACGCGATGGCGCCGTCGCCATCGATGATGAATTCCGCCTCTCCTTTGTGCTGTTTTCGGACGTCCTCACCGATTGCTTGTATAACACCCTGTTCATCGATGAAAATATCCGCCCCGTGTCCGTCCACCCACACTCCCGTAATCAGCAGCGGGTAATTCTTCTGAAACATCTCATCCATCGGTATCTCCCTGTCCGTCAGCCCATTTTGTTAATAATTGCAGATAGGATCTCTCCGGTCCGGTGCCGGTTTGAACGGGACGTGTCAAGGATGTGCCCGTACGTGAGCACTTCAGCTCCAAGACCATTCGCATAATTATCGACCGTGCAGAGCGCGGCAAATGTCATCCCCAGTTCGCAGGCGAGCGTCGCTTCGGAGGCAAGGGTCATCCCCACGATATCGGCATACTGGGCGAGCGCCTGCACCTCCGCCACCGTCTCGATCCTTGGCCCCAGTGTCTGGACGTACACTCCCCCATGGCATGCTTCGGGTACAATACGGGCAAGCGCATCCCCAAGTTCTCCTGAAAGTTCCGGGCGGACGTGCTCGATCCCATGGTCATGGACGGAGGGGATGTCGGTGGCTGAGAGGTAATCGGTGGGGATAAGAATGGACCCGGGTGTAATATGAGATTTCAGCGATCCTGATGAGCCGAACGCCACAATACGGTCGACACCAGCAATCGCAAGTGCTGCAAGGTTGGCGCGGAAATTGATACGGTGCGGGGGCAGACCGTTCTGGTGGCGCATGAGCATCACCACGTCCCCGCAGAGAAGTTCTGCATTGCCAAACGGCGTATGGACGCGCCGCGTTGAAAGCGCCGGAAGTTCTGAAAAGAGGAGGCTGGTACCCCCGATGATGCCCAGTGTCATGCCCATGCTCTCCTGACAAAGCGATCCGCGAAATAATCCATATCCAATGTCTTTAGCAGGTGTTGGACGTGTGCTTTCTAATAATTAGCTGAGTCCCTGTATCAATACCTGTAAAAACGACGCGATCATAGATTCCTGTATGGGGATTTTTGAGACCGTCAGTGACCCAATCATAAAAAAAGGCGATTGTACCGACATCTATTTCCTGCGCACTGAAGAGATACTGGAAAAGGAAGGGATCAATCCGCAGGTTGCCATGGAGGTGACCGCTGCCACGCTCCCTGATCCGTGGGGGGTCTTCTGCGGGCTTCGGATGTCATTGCCCTCCTCGATCACCTTCCAATCACCCTTGATGCGATACCGGAGGGAACGCTTTTTTACCCCAATGAACCGGTGCTCCGCATCTCGGGATGGTATAGGGATTTCTGCCGGTACGAGACCGTGATCCTCGGGTTCCTCTGCCACGCATCCGGCACCTCGCCCGTGACCGCCCGGTATACTCCTTTGGGTCGAGGCGCCAGCACCCCGCGATTGCGACGATGATCGAACGTGCAGCATGGGTCGGTGGGGTTGAGGGTGTTTCCAATACCTGTGCGCTCGCCGGTATGCCGGTGGTCGGCACGATGCCGCATGCATTCGTGATGTGCTACCCGAGCCCTGAAGACGCGTGGCGCTCGTTTGATGCCCATGCACCGGCAGATGTCCCGCGGATCATGCTCTGCGATACCTATTGTGATGAGAAAGCTGAATCGCTGCGGGCAGCGGAATGCGGGGCTGCTGCGGTCCGGCTCGATACACCCCGTTCACGCCGGGGGAATATGCGCTCCATCATCGAGGAGGTACGCTGGGAGCTGGATACCCATGATTATTCGGCGGTCAGGATATTTCTCTCCGGTGGTGTCACGCGGGAGGATGTGCTAGCCTACCGTGATATTGTTGATGCATTCGGGGTCGGCGGGGCGATCGCAAACGCACCGGTGATCGACTTCTCGATGGATATTGTCGAGATTCAGGGAAAACCCCTCGCAAAGCGCGGAAAGCGCAGCGGGGCAAAACAGGTATATGAACTTCGTGATGGAACACACGGGGTCCTCCCGCTCAAATCCAAAAAACCAAAAGGTGCGCGACCCATTATCGGGCGCTTCATCGATAACGGGAGCGTTGTAAAACTGCCTGATATGCAGGAGGCAAGGCAGCGGGTGATTGGGAGCCTGTAGCGCATGTCGCAGTTGTAATACCTGAACGTATCATTGATTCGTGTAAAAAATGGTGAAACTTTAATTACTCTCATCCGGTAACCTGAGGTACTTATATGGAACCCATACAGCCAGAACCGGCCCAACCATTACCCCCTACTTCTGAACCGCAGGCCCCTCCCTCTTCATCCGGAGCATCGGGCGTCCGGTGGGTTCTGGTACGGGCGATCGCTCTTGGTTTTCTCATACTATTCGTCGTTGCCGGAGCAGTCTGGCTGGTCGGTGGCCCCATCCTGACGAAAATGCAGGCCCCGGACAGTATCAGCATGACGCCCCGGCCGACAGTACCGGCAACGCCAAGTACCCCAGCACTTCCCACAGGTCCTGTTGCACCAGCGATCGGATCCGTCGAACAGCTGCCACGCGGCAGTGAAGTGTATGTGACTGTTGAACCCAAAGATTACGGGACCTCCCAGGTGACAATACGGTTTGATGGAGGGCCTGGCAAAGGTATGGTAAAAGAGATCGAAGTGCGGCTGACCCGGCCGGACGGCGTTGTTGTCACTGGTTCGATGCAGACGCAGACTGAATCCCCGCAGGTCACGCTTCAGGGAACCAAGGGGACCGATCGCATCGAAGTGATTGTGCACCTCTTATCCGGTAAGGCATACAAGATCATTGACGAACCGGTACGGAACCGGGTTCGCATATAAATTCCCTTTTTCTTTTATCGCATCCCGGTCTTCTGCGTGCATTTTTTACTATTTTTTGTAGCACTTTGATCAACGAGACGCACACTACGCATGCCAGTATGTTTATGTTTTTTTAATGATGATATCCTCACATCAGAAATTGATCTGAACCGCGGGGAATAAATCCCGCCAGAGGAGATGGATATTGCATGAACGCACAGGAAGCGGAAGCGGCATACCGTGTAGTAAAAAGCCAGTTCGATGCCGGACAGATCTCTCTTGATGAGTACAACCGCAGGGTGAGCGAGCTTCGGTATCAGGACAATTCCGGCACATGGTGGTCGATCAGCCCGCAGGACGGGAGCTGGCTCAAATGGAACGGCACCACGTGGGAACCGGCATTTGCACACGCGGCAGTGGCAACCCCGGCACCACACCCTGTGGCAAAGCCCGCTCACCAGCAGGCGCAGCCGGCAGCACAGCCATCATGGTACATCCCGCCGGTCAGCGCACAGCAGAAACCGGCGACACAACCTGCCACAGCCCAGCCGGTCCAGCAGCCGGTTTACCAGCAACCAGTGCAGCAACCGGTCGCACAACCGGCAGCAGCACCATCATATTATATCCCCCCTTCGGGGGCAGCGCAGCAACCTGTGGTTCAGCAGCCGGCAACAGCGGTTACGCAGCCAGTGGCTCCAAGTATCAGGCAGCCATGGTCGAGGGCGAAGAAATTTGCTGTTGTAAGTATCCTATTTGGGGCTGTTGCATTATTCAGAGCACCATATATCGCAGGGATCATCGGAGTCCTGCTTGGTGCTCTTGCTGTAAGGGAAAAGGAAAAACTTGGGATCATTGGTATTGCGATTGCCGTTATCGCAATGGCAATAAATTTCCTTTATATTTTCATCGCTTAAGGAACCAATAAATTATTTTTTTAATTTTTTTAAGGAACGGTAGAAAAATTTCGTCACGAGAGTCCCTGGCACTAAGCCGTACGCTTCCGGTCCTGCCGTTGATGGCAAATCGGAAATTCTCTTTTCAGATAGATTTCTCTAAGCATTTCATGACAAGTCACGGGAAGGCATACTCCACGACATGATAACCCCTGATTAGTGTATGAAAAAGACCGGGACATCCTGAACAGAAACGAGGGATTATTTCAAAGCCGGTTTATTCCTGATTATTACCAACTGAACCAGCATGCGAAACGAAGATACTGGTTTTATTCTGGTAAAGACAGCCGGATGTTATTGATATGGATATACCTAGAAAAAAGTTTCTTTGAAATTAGACGTTTTTAGTCCGGTACCTGCCTGACAGGAAGATCAGGAAACATAATCCGGCAATGACTGCTAACGGGGACAGCGGTAGCGCAAAATTCAGTGCAGCCTCACCATATGCCTGATCCATCTCCCCCTTTAATTCATCGGCTTCGCCCTGGAGGTTCCTGTCACGGAGGATCTGTATACGTTGATTCCAAGCATCCTTGTTTAATGGATTAGCATTATTTGCTTCCTCGAGTGCCTGGTACCTTTGCGCATCATAATCTGGTCCCATTTGTTTGTAGGCGTCAGCCAGAGCGAGATAGGTATTGGCAATTTTTACATCATTGCTCCCTTTGGCATCATTCGTTGCCTGGTATTTACTGATGGCAAGTTCCCGTTGTCTGATTGCCCATGCCGCTGCGTTTTCTTTATCTTCGGGATCACTATTCTTGTCATTATAAACCTTTTTCAACTGTTTTTCTGATTCTACTGCCCTTCGATTCCATTCATCCGCTGGCCGCCACATGGCATTTGAATCAAGACCGAAATCTTCTCCGACATTTGCTAATTTAATTAATTCTAAAGGATCCATTGCCCAAGCTCCAACCCTTTCCAAATTCAGATCCGGTTTAGGTTTTCCCCCCCCAGATTGAGGTATCTACTTTTCCTGTAACGGGAACCAGCAATAGAATAACACAAAACAACAGAGCTCCAAGTCTCTTTCCATCCATACAATTCCCACTAATCTAAAGGAATAATTAATTTACTAATGAGAATCAGGTGAACCGGTGATCCTGGTCTCATCATCCTGAATAATAACAGTCAGGTTAATGAATTTTTTACAGAAACTTTTTCCCTTACTATCATAGGCTCCTTAATCCAAAAACAACCCTTTTACCTGATAACGTACAACTACATAAGAGCGGGGCCGATAGATCAGGGGTAGATCGCTACCTTGGCATGGTAGAGGCCGCGGGTTCAATTCCCGCTCGGTCCATGCTCCTTTCTTCTGTATAAACCGATAAGGTACGTTTTAATATTCTGGCGCAAATGGTTTGGTTAGAGACTATGCGCATTCGCGATCTTATTCTTCCTGAAGACCGCGTTTTCTTCACCCTGTTTAAAGAGATGGCGACCACAATTGGTGAAGCGGCGACGGTCCTCAACGAAATCACTCATGAACTGCCTTCGGGCACAGAGAAGTCCCACCGTGTACGCCAGATCGAACATAACGGTGACGAGATCACGCGCCATATTTATGAGAAGCTGAACGAGTCGCTGATCACCCCTCTCGAACCCGAGGAGATCTCCCGCCTCGCGCCGGTCATGGACGATGTCCTTGATCGCATTGACCGCGTCACCCACCAGATCTGCACGTACGGACTCACTGAGCCGAACGATGTACTCAAGGAATTCTCCTATCTTATCCTGCTCTCTACGAACGAAATGCAGCATGCGATCGAAAGACTTGCAACACTTGGTGATCCCAGGGAAGTCAGGAACCATGCGAGCGAGATCAACCGGCTCTACAATCTCTCCATCGAGCTCCAGTCCCGCGCGGTGCTCGACCTGTTCAAGGCAAAAGACCTGCTCCTGATCATAAAACTCAAGGATATCTATGAAGGTCTGGGCAGGGTGATGGAGAAGTGCAATGATGTGGGACATGCACTCAACGATATTGCAGCGAGCCATTCCTGAACGATATGGAACCCATCATCCTTTTCGGGATCCTTCTTGCGCTTGCCCTCAACTTCGTGAACGGGCTCAACGATGCATCCCACTCGATCGCAACCGTTGTCGCCGCAAAGGCGCTCTCCCCGCTCAAAGCGACACTTCTCACCGGCATCTGCAACATGCTGGGGCCGTTCATCTTTACTACCGCTGTCGCATACACGATCGGCACTGCGATTATTGCACCATCTTCGTTGACACCGCTTTCCCTTGTCGTTGCCATGCTGGTCTCAATCGTCCTGGTCTTTGTCGCCACCCGGTCCGGGATCCCGATCTCCAGCAGCCATGCATTGGTGGGAGCAATCCTTGGAGCCGGCATCGGTGCTTCAGGAGTATCCGCAGTGGTACTCCCGTCCCTGCAGTCACTCGATCTGGTGATAGTAGGGGGGATCGCAGGTGCATTTACCGGTGCGCTGGGTCTGATAGTTCTTACCGTGATGCTCAGGGGAGACTGGAAACTGGGTGCCGTCATCGGGGCAACCTGCGGGGCAGCGATCGCAATCCCTGTCCTGATGATCACCGGCATGTTACAACTGACCGGGATCCTTGGAATCGTACTGTTTATTTTTATCTCTCCGGTGATAGGTCTGACGGCGGCGTTTTTATTTGATATTCTCATTTCACATCTCTTCGGGCATTCCCGGCAGAACCGGATGCGCAGGATCTTCCAGCCCCTCCATGTTGTCGCATGCCTCTTCCAGGCAGCATGTCATGGAGCAAACGACGGCCAGCATGCGGTCGGTGTGATCACCGCGCTCCTTTTTTCTGCCGGGATGCTGGCAGCATTTGATGTGCCGGTCTGGGTAGTACTGCTCTCGGCAATTGCGATGGGGTTTGGAACATGCTTTGGCGGGTGGCAGGTGGTGGACAAGATGGCAAAAAAGATCACAAAAATCCGGCCGTACCAGGGTTTCTGTGCCGCTACAACGGGAAGCGGTGTCCTCGCACTTGTGACGGTGTTTGGGATCCCGGTATCCTCAACCCACGTAATTTCCGGGGCCATTGTCGGTGTCGGTGCAACGCGGGGGAAAAATGCGGTGCAGTGGAACGTGTTCCGGGAGATGATGACCGCATGGGTGATCACGATCCCGATTGCCCTCACCCTCTCATTTTTCGGGTATATGGTTGTTGAGGTAATTGTGGGGTCACTCTAAGGACTGCAACATTTCGTTATATTTTTTAGCAACCGTCACTGATTACCACTAGGGTTGTTATGGGTCTCCGTGAATGGCTGATACCGCAGGACAAGATATTTTTTGATCTCTTTGAACAGCAGGCAGTGGTCTTAACAAAAGCAGCGCAAAAACTGGTGAACCTCACCGAGGATTTCACCAATGTTAAAGAAAAACGCCACGAGATAGAGGAACTCGAACACCAGGGTGACCAGATCACCCATGATATCTACGAACAGTTGAACAGGACGTTCATCACACCTCTCGAGCCCGAAGAGATCTCACGCCTCGCATCAACACTTGACGAGGTGCTCGACTATATCGATGGAGCGACAGAAAAGATGTTCTATTACGGTATCGAGGCGACCGATGTCCACATGGTGGAACTGGCAAAGCTGATCCATATGCAGACCGTTGAGCTTGGGGGGGCGGTCAGGGGAATCCGTTCGATCAAGAACCCAAAATACATCGAGGAACGCTGTATCGAGGTGAACAGGCTGGAAAATCTTGCCGACGACGTGCTTGCCCATGCAGTGACTGACCTCTTCCGGACCCAGCATGCGATCACCATCATAAAACTGAAAGATATCTACGAACATCTCGAGACGGCGACCGATTACTCTGAAGATGTGGCAAATGTACTCTCCGATATTGCGATCCGGCACTCGTGAGGATATATGGAGATCATCCTTGTTCTGGGTATAATCCTAGCCCTCATTTTTAATTTTGCCAATGGACTGAATGATGCGGCAAATTCCATTGCAACCGTTGTTGCAACACGGGTACTTACACCATTACAGGCAGTGCTGATGGCGGCATGTTTCAATCTTATCGGCCCGCTCCTTTTTACAACCGCTGTAGCAAAGACCATTGGCAAAGGAATCGTCACCCCCTCATTCATGACCGTTGAAGTATTCTTTATCGGTCTGCTCGTTGCAGCGATTTGGGTTTTTCTGACCACCTTCACCGGACTTCCAATTTCGGCAACACACGCATTGGTTGGCGGACTTATGGGTGCTGCTATCTGTGCAGGCGGTCTGGACGCATGTTCCTGGCCATCTCCCAGTACTGTGGGCGCCCTCTTTTTTTATGTTACTGCCAGTGCCATTGCGGGAGCATTCATCTTTGCTTATATCGCACGGTTCATGAAAGAAGAGAATTGGAGAGACTACCTTGGCATAGGAGCTCTTTTTGGTTGCTCGCTTATGATCCCGTTCCTGATGATTACCGGTATTTTACCGATAAGTGGGATCCTTGCAATTCTCATTTTTATTGCCTTTTCACCCATCCTTGGACTCATCGCTGCATATATTTTATCCCTTGTAGTTATAGGGCTGTTTAAAAATTCAAATCAGAAAAAAATGAATTCACTGTTTAACAGGTTACAGGTTGTTTCTGCCGCTTTTTACAGTATCAATCATGGGAGCAATGATGCACAGAATGCGATGGGTGCGATTACCGGCATGCTCATCGCCGCAGGTGTACTCCACGAATTCGTGGTTCCTGTATGGGTCATCCTGATATCATGCGCTGCCATTGCACTTGGAACATTCTCCGGTGGATGGCACGTCGTCAGGACAATGGCAAAAAAGATTACGAATATCCGCCCGTACCAAGGCTTTTGTGCTGAAACAGGAGGAGGTATTGCACTCACTTTCATTACATCGTTCGGTATACCTGTGTCTACAACTCATGCCATTAGTGGTGCCATCATGGGTGTAGGAGCAACAAAAGGATATGCTGCTGTGCAGTGGACTGTTGTGCGTCGAATAGTGATGGCATGGATTCTGACGATTCCCGTGACAGCTGTCTGTGCATTTGCATTCTATCTTATCTATAAGACATTCCTTATCTGAAGATCGCATCATTGTTCTTTTTCTCGCTCCCTTGTAGAGGGGTACTGGGAAATTTTTTATGGAGTATTATTTGGGCATGGATCCTGACTATTTCGATGAGTGTGCTGATTGGGTTCGTGTCGTTTTCTGTAATTCGTCTTTTTATCTGATCAGGATGTCTTTTTCAGGTTTTGAAAGTACCGGCAGTGACGGGCAATCGGACAGACCTCACACTGCGGCTTTTTTGCAGTACAGCACACCCTGCCATGGGCAATCAGGACATCAGTAAGGTCACCCCACCGCTCCTGCGGGAACAACCCCATCAGGTCCTGTTCGATCCTGTCCTGATCATTATTGTGAGAAAACCCGATCCGCCGCGACAGCCGCTTTACATGGGTATCGACTGCAATGCCCTCGTTTTTCCCAAGAGCATGATATAATACGATATTTGCAGTCTTGCGTCCGACCCCGGGCAGTGTTAAAAGTTCATTCATTGATACGGGAACCCTGTCGTCAAAATCCGCAACGAGTTTCTGTGCAGCGGCAACGATGTGCTGAGCCTTGACATGATAGAACCCGAGGCTGTGAATGATTGCCTCAACATCGGGAATATGTGCCTTCGCAAGCGAGACTGGTGTCGGGTATTTTGAAAAGAGTGGTTTTTTCACGAGAAGAACAGCTCTGTCAGTGGTCTGGGCTGAAAGGATGGTGAGGATAAGCACCTGAAACGGTGTACCCCTGCCGACCGTTGTCGGGGAATCAAGAGCATCAGGATAGCGTTTTAAAAGGAG
>JAPKXX010000067.1 GCA_026394595.1 Methanoregula sp.
ATGTAGATTGCAGCAGCGGCGACACCGGTCGGTCCCCGCCCGCTTGTCAGTTCTCGCTCGCCTGCCTGCCGGAGGATCTCGACTGCACGGGACTGGACCTCGCCTTTCAGGGTGAGCCCGGAGCAGAAGCGTGGCACGTAGTCGATCGGTGACGTCGGGAGGAGCTTTAAGCCCAGTTCACGGGATATGAACCGGTACGTCCTGCCGATCTCCTTTCGTGAGACACGCGACACTTCCGCGATCTCGTCGAGTGTCCGCGGGACACTGCACTGCCGGCACGCTGCGTAGAGCGCTGCAGCGGCAACACCTTCGATGCTCCTACCCCGGATCAAATTCTTGTCCACCGCGTCACGGTAGACGACTGCTGCCGTTTCACGGACGTTTCTGGGGAGAGCGAGCGCCGATGCCATGCGGTCGAGTTCCGAGAGCGCGAACGCGAGGTTGCGTTCGGTTGCGTTGCTCACGCGTATCCGGCGCTGCCACTTGCGCAGCCGGTAGAGCTGGGCACGGTTCTTTGAAGAGATCGCACGCCCGTAACTGTCACGGTTGCGCCAGTCGATCATCGTTGACAGGCCCTTGTCATGGATCGTAAACGTCATCGGTGCGCCGACCCGTGAGCGCTTCATGCGCTGGTCATGGTCGAATGCACGCCACTCGGGGCCGCGGTCGATGAAGTCGTCATCGATGACAAGTCCGCAGCCCTGGCAGACCAGTTCCGCACGCTCATAGTCATGGACAAGCTGCCTGCCGCCGCACTCCGGGCAGACCGTCTCGGTATGGTTCTCGGCTTTCTTCTCGTGCTCCTTGACCTTCGTGCGGGACTTGAGGGCTTCCCTCTCAGTCTGGAGAATTTTGAGTTTTTCAATTTCCTGCATCCACATTCACCACGTTTTATTTCTTCCCGTGCACAGGACGGTACCCCTTCGGTTCGGCTGCTCCCTTCGCATACAGTTTGTCATTGGGCTGGATGTCGCATCGTCCGCGGCAGATGACGGTTGCATAGGGTTTTTTAATGCTCCCGAAAATATCCACGATCTTACCCACCGGCTGCATTTTCCGGTCGGCAACTTCGGAATATAATCCGGGGAGTTGGGCGGCTTCGCACTGGATAATGAGCATTTTGCTGCCGGGGGTGCTCATCGCTCGTCCAACAACTTTCACACAACAACCTCGGGGAGATAGAGATATGCCAAATTATATTAGCAATCTATATATCAATGCCTGTTCAGTATTTAAAGGTTTTGTGAAAGTATAAATAATAATTTCAGGAAGAAAGGAACCGGTCGATATTTAAAGTTAATACGTCACGGCACTCTGCGTCACTGAGCCCGGCGCCCTTTGCGACCAGAAATCTCGCGCGTTCGTCTAGCAGGTCATGCGGGGAGTGTGCATCCGAATCCACGACGATTTGGCACCCTGCCTCGCGGGCGGCCTGCACGACATACCCGTTGGTGCGGTTGTGCCCGCCACGGGAGGTGATCTCGAGTGCGATATTATTTTTGACGGCTTGGCGGGCATCTTCCGCGGTGACGATACCCGGGTGAGCGAGCACGTCAACGTACCTGCAGGTGCACGTGGCATGGTTGGTGCCCGGGGCAACCGGTTCAACCGGTGTCTCGCCATGGACAATCACGATGTCCGCCCCTGCGTCCTTTGCCTGTTGTGCAAGGTCAGCGATCTGTGCCGGTGGCACGTGCGTGATCTCGACACCGCAGAGCAGCGTAACTCCGAAGAGCTGTGCAGACTCTTTCACCGGTTCAAGGGCAGCAAGGACTGTCCGGACATTTGAGGTGTCAACGTGATCGGTGATGGCGACCGTCGAGTACCCGAGTACCGCCATCCGCCGTATAAGTTCGATCGGCAGCATATCCCCGTCAGAGTGGATGGTATGCGTATGCAGGTCGTACATTCCGCTCATCGTTTGCCTTCCATCTGCTGCGCCACTTTTTTTATGAGCGCTCCCTTGCCTTTCTTCCACTCGACAACGACCCGCCCTTCGTGGCGCTCCCAGTGGGCGGGGTGGTGGTGGTCTTCGGCGCTGAACTTGAGACCCGAGCGTTTCAGCGCCCGCTCAATCTCAGCAAGCGAGGGTGCCTTTGCCCCGCTCTGGCGGGACACCCTCCGTCCCTGGCTGCGTTTCAGCGCGGCATTGAAGTAACAGGGGTAGAGAATACACTCATCAGCCATTGCAGGATGGTTTGTGTGTTAAGGTATAAACACTGCACGCTCATACCTGAGTGCATGCACCATATCGACGTCAGGATCGAGAAGGATGTCTACGACGTCAACAACCACATCGCAGAGCACAATGCAGGGCACCTGAAGGCGCACGGGGTGCGGGCGTTTGACCTTCTGGGCGCGATCGGTTCTGGGAAGACGGCGCTCATCGAACGGCTCGTCCCGCTGCTGACAAAGAAAGGGAACCGGGCGGGGGCGATCGCGGGAGACGTGTACGGGGACGATGACTTCAAACGGATCAGGTCCCTTGGCATTCCTGCGTTCAACGCAAACACCGGCAAAGAATGCCACCTCGACGCCCATCTTGTCGAGCACGCAATCGACCACCTGCCGCTCGATGAGATCGACGTGCTCTTCATCGAGAACGTAGGAAACCTGGTCTGCCCTACCGATTTCAAACTGGGTGCGGAAAAAAGGATTGTTATTGTCAGTTCAACGGAAGGCGATGATGTCGTGAACAAGCACCCGATGATGTTCCGGGACTGCACGATCGGCGTGATCAACAAGATCGACCTTGCCCCGCTGGTGGGGGCTGATATCGGCCGGATGGAGTCTGACATGCACCGGTACAACCCGTCCATAAAGGTGTTCAAGACCAACTTAAAGACCGGCGAAGGGATCGCTCCCCTTCTTGACGAGATCCTCTCTGTGAGCACAGCTGTTAAATAACTGGAAAGGGAATATATAAAGCACGCTCTTCAGGGAAAACACCCCCGTGGCCCATGGCCAAAGGGGATTTTCATGCAGGATTCCTGAAGACACAGTATACAACGGGGTTTATTCATGCTCTGGCAAGGAAATTCAGTTCGGAAAGTGACCGGCGGCCGTATCCGCCCGGCGCAGGGGAAGCGGAGGACCGAGATCGGCATGGCTCCCGCGGACACCCACATCGGCGAGGACAAGAGAAAAATCATGCGTGTTACCGGCGCTAATGAGAAAGTGCGTGCCCTGCGTGCGATATATGCAAACGTGACAAACGTTGCAAACGGTGAGACCAAAAGAGGAAAGATCGAAAGAGTAGAGGAGAACGGCGCAAACCCGAACTATGTCAGGCGAAACCTCCTCACCAAGGGCGCAATCATAAAGACCGAGATCGGACGCGCCCGGATTGTCAGCCGCCCCGGACAGGATGGCATCATCAACGCGGTGCTGCTGGCCGAAGTCCAGCAATAAACCCCCATCAACCAGCACCTTTTTTCTCTTGTATTTCCCATAGAGGAGCTATGCGAAGGATCTATTACCTATTCCCTCAGAAAGTGGACCTCTCGTTTACGATGGGATTGCCGTTTTTGGACACGATCAAACATATCGTCTTACTCGATGGTGACGAGACGACCAAGACATCAGGAAAAGAACTCGTCAAGGTCAAGACCAAGGTGGAGGTGGCGATCGACCGTGCAACATTCGGTGAAGTAACTCCTGACGTGACCCGCCCGGGGACAATTACCGAAGCGCTCGACCTGCGCATATCGGTGCTCGCCCTCGCATTACGGGGCGGCGGCAAGGTTCCGATCGCAAACGACGTGTTCTTTGTCCGGCTCACCGACCGTGTTAGGCACACGGATATCGATATCGCGAAGGACGGCAAGCCGGGCGGGCTCGATGCGCTGGATATGAAAAGGATTCTCCTTGGTAAATAATTGTGACCTTCCAGATCACGGTAGCAGCACCGTTCCGGCACCTGCGAAAGACCGAGATGAAAAAGAACGAGCTTGTTTACTATTACGCGCTCGACCGCAAGTGGATGAGCAACGAGCAGGTACACCTGCTGTTAAAAAACGCGGAGGAGGAGGGGTTGCTCCTGCAGGACAAGGGCGTATATCGCCCGAATTTTGATATATCCGGTATCACGATCCCCATCGGCTTCAAGCCAACCTCGGCAATTTTTGAGAGAAAAGACCCGGTGCAGGAGATGATCGGGCGGATTGCACACGCGACCAAAAAGCAGGATACCGATATTGTTGCCGAGATGAATAAGCTCATCAGGGAGGGTTTCGACGGGAACCTGCTGCCCGAAGCGGCGATTGCGATCATCGCACAACGGCACAACGTCCCCTTCAAGGACAAACTTGAGGAATTGACGATACGTCTAAAAAAGAATCGTTGATGGTATGGGTATTACTTCTTCTTCTTTGCCGGAGCCTTTCTCTCGGGAGTTTTCTCTGCACCCGGCGCCTTTTCTTCGGCAGGTTTTGCAGGGAACATCTCTTCGAGTGTTTTCTCCCCGTATGCAGTGATCTTCGCGTTCACCTGCACGAAGTCTGCCGTGATCTCCTTTGAGCGGATCATCTTCCTCCGCCGCTGCCCCTCCATCTTGGGGTGGTACCCGGTAGTGCCGCCCGCAAGGAGGAGCTTCTTTCTCCCTGCGCCGGGCAGGCTCTTGTTTGCCGGGGTACCGGTACGATCTGACCCGCCCGTGATCTGCACCTTATAGCCTGAAAGCCCCAGCGGACCTGCGTCCACTTCGTCCCCGATCTTTTTGCCGACGAATGCACCCGCTGCCCCGCCGCTTGCGTCAACATTATAGGCGCGTCCTGTCTTTGTGTCTGCAACTACGACTTTTAATTCCACCATGGAAAAACTCCTGTAACCTGCCTGTACCCGATGACGGGTTTTTTATATCTCCTGGTTATCGGCGCTGCCGCTCACTCATGAGAAGTACCTATTTTTTATGCTGAACACGCTATTAAAGCCTCGCGTCGATGAATCAAAACGCGGTCATTTTCCCCAGAACGGGTCTTCCTTCCGCCTCATGGTTGTGAACTCCAAGAGCACTTCCTGCGATGGGATATTTAACGTCTTGATCATCTCGCGCTCAAGCACTTTCACGTGGCGTTCCGGGATATCCACATACAGGTCATCGCCCACGCTTACCTGCCGTCCGACTGTTGCCCCTTCGATCGAGATCGCCACTTCCTGCCCAGCTTCCGCCTCGCGTATGGTCTCGCCCCGCAGCTGCATGGTCTTGAGGTGCCCGACCTTTTTTCCATCCATCTTTACAAGATCGACATCACTGCGCAGCTTGCCGCCGAGCACGCGTACACCGACCACGGCAGGGTTGCTCTGCCGGAAGATGCAATCAGGGAGCAGGCGTATCTTTGCCGGCATCACGACATGCTCGAACCGTTTCTGCTCGGAAAGCCGCTTCTGCTCGTCCCGCCACGCGGCATACTGGTCGATCAGCTGGTAGATCACGTTCCCCTCAAAGACCCTGACCTGCGTATAGAGCGGGTTTTTGATCATTTCCGCGGCGTCTGGGAGGATCGGGGTGTTGAAGCAGAGCAGGGCGCGGTACAGGGGGTTCTTGATGGTCTCGGTGTCGATCATGTCATGCCGGCTCACCGGCCCGACCTCCGCCCGCATGACACCGAACTCCTTTGCCTCCAGTTCCTTGCAGAGCGCTTCGAGCGCCCCGATCGTATCCGCCTTGATCACAAGCCCCTCTTGAGCGAGGTTGACGTGGATCTCACTCATCTCTTTTCGTATCCTCGATTCGACCTCGTCCCGGTTGCCCCTGATGACAAAGAGCGGCGAGCCCGCGATCACGCCGTCAAGGTTCGGTGCCGTGACCTTGATCCCTGCTGCTGCTGCGACTGACTTTACCCGTTCGAACCGGTCCTCAACGAGGATCTCCTTCATCGGGCGGGGCTTTAAGAGCGACCGCACTTTGGTCACGACAACGTCAGCCTTTGCTGCGACCGCGATCTCGTCGCCGATGGCAAGCGTCCCGTCGTACAGGATCACGTCAAGGGTAATCCCCAGCCCCCGCTCCTCCTTGACCTCGAGGACGGTGCCTGCGCCCGGGCCCTCGACCGTGAGCGCAAGTTCCCCCCCCATGTACCGCTGGGCGAGCCCGATCATGACGAGGAGAAGGTCGGGAACCCCTTCCCCGGACCGGGCGCTCACCGGCACGATAGCGAGGTTGCGCTGGAAGTCGGCGACCCGGTCGAACCGGTCGGCTGAGAACCCGAGGTCGGCAAGCTTTCCCACGATCTCGTAGGTCTTGTTCTCGACATCGCTTTTCACCCTCTCGTTCTGTTTGGCAAACGATGATACAAAGGTCTCGTTTGCATTCACCCGCCACCCGTGGACCCGGTCGATCTTGGTTGCTGCGATGACAAACGGCGTCCTGCAGTTGCGCAGGATCTGGAGCGCCTCGATGGTCTGGGGCTGGAACCCCTGCATGATGTCGACGACAAGGATTGCCATGTCGGCAAGCGCACCGCCGCGTGCACGGAGCGTGGTAAATGCATGGTGGCCCGGCGTGTCGATGAATAAAAGACCGGGAATGTTGATCGGCACCTTATCCATGGAACCGCTCATCGCCCGGATTGCCTCGATAGGGACGACCGTGGCGCCGATATGCTGGGTGATCGCCCCTGCCTCCGATGAGACAACGGACGAGCCACGGATCCGGTCCAGAAGCGAGGTCTTGCCATGATCGACGTGACCCATCACGCACACGATGGGTGTACGGATATTTGGGTTCTGCGCCATTGCCACCACCGGTCCATCGCAGGACACGCATCGCCGGCGCAAAGACCCGAACCGCCGCACAAAAAAGGTGCAGTCCTGTAATGTTATGATACTACGGACAAACCGTCCATGTCAACCTGATAGGTAATGGAGATGAGAGACTATTAATAATCACCGAATATTCACTTCATCGCTTCATACGGGATCATAACCCGGTTTTTAAAAATCCAACGTCGTAATCAGTGCGGGGCTGGATAGGATACCTTAAAGAGTGACCAATTCCAATGTAAAAGGGAAATCTGCCAGGGTGGGGTAGTTGGTTATCCTAGGGGACTGTGGATCCCCCGACCCGGGTTCGAATCTCGGCCCTGGCCTTCCCATTTCTTTGTGAAAACTCCATTTGAATGCGTAATCCCCAATCCTTTTCTGTCTTTGCTTGCAACCCTGATCTGTGGACGCCCTCTCCCATGCCCTCGTTGTCATCATCATCCTGCTTGCACTTGGGCTGCCCGCGCTGATTCCATTCGCTATTATCGGTGCAGTGATTCTTGATGTAGATATTTTCTTTTCCTTGATATCTGACAAATCCCCCCGCCTCTACCTCTTCACCCATGGGGGTATTGCTCACAGTATTTTTGGGGCTGTTGTAATATCGGCGCTTGCATACCTCTCCATCCTTGGGATCACCGTCGCGGGGGTCATCCCCTCCCCTCTTTATCCCGGCTCCGGAATTGTGGTATTTGCTATTATCCTTGCCGGTGCGTTCCTCCACCTGTTTATCGATCTCCTCGCCTGCCCGGGTATCCCGATTCTCGCCCCGTTCTCAAAAGCAAAGTTCACGCTTGGCATCCTCCCCGGGCCCAGCGTACTCGTTATGGGGAGCGCGATCGCTGTCCTGTTTCTCATTATTTCCAGCCGTGTGCCGATCTTCGCTACTCTATCAGTCTATGCTATAGTAGTAGTCCTTTATCTCGTATTTCGGACGGCGATGTTCCTGTTTGCAGCGGCAATTCTGCCGGGCCGTCGGGTGCCGACTATCAACCCGTTCCGGTGGCTGGTTATTACCGAGAATGATACTGAGTATTCGGTACGGTATTACATGGCATTCAGTGGTTTTTCAAACGTGGAGGTATTTGAAAAATACCGCAACACAAATCCGGGGGAAGTTAAACGGTATTTCAACATGCCGGAGGTCCGGCGTCTAATGTTTAATTCGTATATCGCAATTGCCGAAAGGAGCGGTGCAACTCTCATAATATCCGACCCGCTCCGAGAGAAAGGCTACCTGTATTATCCGCCGAAGTACAAGCTGGTCGTCCTAACGCTGGAATAACCGTTGTGATTTCGAAGCTCTATTTTCCTAATCTGGGGTGACGGTGCTTCTCCTGTCACAATCGAATGGGGTGGGGGTATGGTGGGGGGGCCCTCAAAAAATCCGGGCAGGAGCTGTACCCGCTCCTTGCTGGTGCAGGGTTCAGGGAGGTTACTGTCTCGCCCCGTATGGTATATGTCGATCATTCCCGCCCGCAGCTGGTGGAAGGGTTCACGAAGTAGACCTTCACCGCAATGGTCGAAGGGGTGCGGGAGAAAGCACTCCAACGGGGTATGATCAGCGAATCGGAGTTTGAGCAGGGTATCCGGGACTTGTATCGCACCTGCGAGCCGGACGGCACGTTCTGTTACACGTTCTTCAAGGTGGCAGGACGAAAAGAATAACGGGGCTGTTTAAGCCGGCTGGTCTTTGCAGCGAACTTTTTTTGCGGGGGTCCCTGAATGCTACTTTTGGTGCAATCATGGACTTTGCCGAATGTGTCAGATTTGCCAGCGAAAATCCCGTAACGTACATCGCGACTACTGAAGGCGACCAGCCATGGGTGCGGGCGTTTGCTATGTGGTTTGCGGACGCAACCGGCTTTTACTACCATACCGGCACGCCAAAGAACGTGTACCGGCAGCTGAAGAAGAACCCGAACGTCGAGCTCTGCTTCTACGCACCCGGGGCAGAGAGTGCCGGGAGGATGATGCGTGTCACAGGGAAGGTCGAGTTCTTGGAGGATAAGGCGCTCGAAGAGAGGCTCTTTAAAGACCGGCCATGAGTCGCGGACCTTATGAAAGCAGCCCCGAAGGATTCGAAGCTTGCGATGTTCCGCGTGGCTCACAGCGAGGCATGGTTCTGGACAATGGAGAACAACATACGGGAAGCACAGGCGCCGCGGGTCAAATTCTGATTTCTCTTCTTCTCCCATTTTCACCCCCCGCCCCCCACCGTTCTTTTTGTCCTAACGGTTTAATGGTCTGCAGAGCCTATACTACAGGAGATTTTCATGGATACCATAATCCTTATCGGTTATATGGCAGGCACCCTCACCACCGTATCGTTTCTTCCGCAGGTGATCCGGAGCTGGAAGACAAAATCGACCCACGACATCTCGTTTGCGATGCTTGCACTCTTTGGCTTGGGAATGCTGCTGTGGGCGATCTACGGGTTCTGGATCGAATCCCTGCCGATCATCCTGGCGAACGTGATCACGTTTGGGCTGATCATCGTCCTGCTGGCAATGAAGGTCAGGTACAAATAAAAAATTTCCCTTTTTTTAGTAAGAGAAAATCCAAAAAAAGTTATTCCGGCAGGAGCACGAGGCACCCTGCGATCTTGTCGTGGAGCCCTTGGCGCGTCTTGGTGAACCCGATCATGACAAACCCGATGAAGATGATGATCGTGGAGATGAACTTGCCGAAGTGCCGGAGGGTAGCCCGGGAAAAGCTGATCCGGTTGCCATCGGTATCCGTGACGACGATGCGGAAAAGTGTTTTTCCTGGGGTCGCCTGTCCCCGCGAGCACTCGAACCCTGCAAAATAGAGCCACGGGACGATGATGAAGAGCACGCCCAGCGCTGCGATGATCGGGGTGAGCGCTGCCTCGCTGGTGCCCGCATCTGTCAGGGCAGCAACCGGCGCCCGCTGGACAGTAAGGTAGTAGAAATACTTGATACCCTGCACGAGGCCGAAGAACGACGCGGCGATGGTGATAAAGATCAGAAGCATGATCGCGTCGATGATGAACGCAAAGAACCTTCTTCCCAGGCCGGCGTAGTTGCCCGTCTGGGAGCTCTCCTCATCGTCTTCCTCGACATTCATCACAGCCTTTGGCGCAACAGCCTCGATATCAGACCCGCACCACTGGCAGAATTTTCCGGACGCGTCAGTTTCCTTTCCACATTTCGGACAGAACATTCCCTCTCTCCTGATATGTAACATTAATCCCGATGTCCTTTTTAATTTAACTGTTCTGGTCTTGATTCTGTGCGGTTTTTTCGGGTTTTTTGTGTTCTGCCCGTATCAAATGGTCTCCGATCAGGAAAAAAACCGCACTGGACGGGATCCGAGCGCAAACGAGTTAAGGCACCGTATCCGATCTTCCTGTATGAAACATGCATGTATCCTCATGGCAGCCGGCATACTTGTCTTCGCCATGATATGCAGCGGGTGCTCCAGTGCCCCGCAACCCCCGCCTGCAACACCTGTCCCCACCACGGAAACAGTCACGCCTACCCAACTTCCGGTTGTCACTACCGCTACGCCGGAGCCGATCCGCACGCTGCCGTCCGAACAGCAGGTCGACCTCCAGCTCAGCAAGGACCGGACGTATTCCGACATTATCCTGCACTATAACGGCGGGAAGGGATTGATCTTTGTCCAGAAGATCATGATGCGGGTCACCCGTTCTGACGGGACTTCTGAAGAGCAGTATATGCGAGAGGGCAAGAAGCCCCAGCAGGGCGATGAAATTGTCATCCGTGGCACGAGGGGCAGCGACCGGTGCGAGGTCTATGTCACGTCCGCCGGCACTACGTACAAGGTCAAGGACGAATCACTGATCGTTGGCGGTGCCTACTAGGGGAATTAATTGGTACATTTTTGCTATCTCATCCAGGGACATGACAATCGGAAAATAGCATAAAAATCCCCGGTGAAATTGTGCCGGGACCCCCCCCATATTCTAAATTTTTTTAGAATTACCCTCGGTTCAGCTGGTATGGTGCTCCCGGCCGATCTTTTCTGCGTATTTCTGGGTCGCAACGGATAGTAATGCCCCGATTGCAATGACCCCGGCAAGCACGATCCATTGCTCCATGCCGGCAGTGCCGACGGCAAGCCGGGTGATCAGGTTCAGTGGGTTTGCGGGGAGGGCGAGCACAAAGAGGATCACGACCACGAGCGCGGTGGAGAAGATGAACTGCGCCGCTGTGCGCTCGCGGTAGTGAAGCGCTGTGAGCGTCCCGATCAGGATCGGGACCAGTGATGTGAGGGTGACCTGCAGGAGGATGAGCGGGACATTCGCGATTGCGATCCCGTTGATGAGGAGGAGGAGCAGCCACGCGCCTGCCTGTATCGGGATGAGCAGCTCGCATGCGAGCACCTTGCCCCAGACCATCTCGGCAAAGGTGACCGGTGTCGACATGAGCGTCTCGAGCGTCTCGTGCTGGTACTCCTCGGTGATCAGGTCGATGACCAGCGCCGAGGCGATGATCGCCGGCATAAAGAGGAGCAGCGGGATCAAAAGCCCGTACACGAACTCGTAAAAGTCGCCGCCACCCCGCGATGCCGGGATCTGGAGTGGGACGGGCTGTTCGCTCAGCCGGAGCGACCGTACCTGTCGCAAGTCTTTTTCATATTTTAGAAAAATATCCTTGAGTTTTACGTTCACGATTGCGCTCTGCAGGTCGTTCTGGAGCGAATAGAGCGTGATCTTGACCGGTTCAACTGCGTCCGGCGCGGTATCCGGGACGTAGATGACAGCCGCGAGCTTGCGCTCCCTGAGGGCCGCAACTGCAGGGGAGAGTTCCATGCCATAGACATTGAAGTCGGTGCTCTTCTCAAGGTACCCCCTCAGTGCCGAATCATTGCCGCAGTATGCCACAATGTATTTAAACCGGGAATATTTGGAAAGGGATGAAGGGTCGTACATCGAGGTGAGCCCGACCATGAGAAACGACGAGAACATCGCGATGAAGAGCTGGAGGAGAACAGCTAAAAGGATCGTCCGCTCGTTAAACAGCCCGCGGAACTCCTTTTTGATGATGATGGAAAGATGCCTGCCCTTCATGTGAGCCACCCGAGGATGAAGTAGAGGTTATACAGGCAGTGGATCGCCGTCGCGGCAAGGAGGCCGGGGACAAACCATTTCCTGCCGCCAATCTTCAGTGAGCAGGCGACAACAAACACACCGGTAAAATGCAGGAGCAGCGGCAGCCAGAGCACCCCGAGCGATAAGAACAGGACACTCCCGAAGACCGACTCGGTGATCTGGGCAAGGGTAACAAGGAGCAGGAGCTTCTCACCGACCAAAAAGCCGACTGCAGTTGCGGCTGAGGCAAGAACGAGGTTTTTCCATGAGAAAAAACCGGGATTCTGCACATAGAGGGTATAGATCCCGACCGATTTTGTGAACTCTTCGATCTCCGCGGCAAAGATAATGAGCAGGATGAGCGAGTACGGCATGGGCAGGTTGAAGAAAATCACAAGGCACATCATCTGAATCATGAAGACGAACGGGATTGAAAACCCGTTGAGCAGGAAGAGGGAGACAAAGGGGTGCTTTTCAGACAGGCTGTCAGCGACAAACTCGCGGATCCGGATCAGCAGGCCTTTCTCGGAAAAGAGCCGCTCTTCGTTGAAATTTCTCACCGCGACGTAGAAGAGGACGGCTGATGTGAGCCAGAAGAGTGAGGTGGAGAAGAGATAGTCGGTGAGGGTGTAGGCAGTGCCCTGCAGGGTGAGGATGATGAGCGTGAGCGGGGAGATGAGGCTGATGACGTGGACGTTTGCAAAGATGCTGGGGAAGAAGAGGTAGGAGGTGGCGACCGTGGAGAAGAAGATCGAGATGAAGGACAGTTCCTTGAAGCTGCGCGAGACCATGCCGATGAGCAGCGCATTGGCTAAAAAGAAGAAGATGACAGGAACCAGCGGGAGCAGGATCAGCGGGGATGCTCTGAGGTACACGGCCAGCCCTGCAGAGATCGCGAGCATCCCGAGGAGGTACGGGAGCGCCTTGCCGATAATGATCGAGCTTGCCTTCACGGGTGTCGAGAGGAGCACCTCGCCTTTTCGTTCGATCCGCTCGTTCATGATGCTCATCATGAAGAACTGCGAGGTGAAGTAAAGCGGGAAGATGAAGACGAAGATCAGGATGATGGAGTCAAAGGGGAGCGGGGGCGAGAGCTGGGAGGGTGTTTTGAACCTCCCCATCGCGGTATCTGATGAGAGCATCTCGGTGTAGCGGGATATCTGGGAGTTTGCCGCCTCGGATTTCGTCAGCTCTTTGCGAAGTTCCTCTTTGCTGATTGCCAGTGTGGGCGACGGTAATGGGACGTTTCTTATCTCACCTTCGGGAACGGGTGCAACCGGGTCCGGGCGGGCTGATATGTACTGCCCGCTCTGGGTGGCTAAAAAGTTCAGTTCTGACTTTACGCTCTCGATATCGATCCAGAGCGGGTAGGCTGCGTACAGGTCGTCCTGCCGGTTATACACGAGGTTTGTGTACTTTGCATAATCGCGTTCCACCGTCTTGAGCGCCGACTTGCCCCGTTCTGTAGCACTCCCATATACTTTCCCTTCGATAACGATCAGGTCGAACGACAGGGCGTTCTGCTCCAGCGTCTGCCGGTCGAGCTGGTACACCGAGAAACGGTTGTCGCTGGCGATGAGCCGGGCGATAGCACCATCGTCCACCCCAACTACGTACATCCCGTCCTGCAGGTGCATCCCGCTCTGGGCGGCAAAACCGGTGACAAGAATGAGGAGGACAAAGAGGACGATGGCAAGCGGGAGGGTGTCCCTGCTCATCTGGGTGAGCGTGCGCCTGACTTCCCATCGCGCGATGGTGGTGATGTCGGATAATGCTCCCATGGACTGCCCCGGGTTACCACTACGATATACAATACTCACGCGGTTTATTTTAAAACCCATCCATACTGGCAGCAGGTATTGTAGGAGGGTGTTGATCGTTCAGCCTGTCATAAACCCGGCCGGGCGGGGCGCCTGAGGGTTGAATGACGATGAAGCGAGAAATCTATCTTGCAGAAAGACAATCATTCTCCTATGGCGGGTCTTGCAGTGCGGGTGCTTGTGGATAATGCGACACTGGTCGACCAGTACTTCACGGGTGAACCGGGGTTATCGCTCTATCTTGAATCCGGCGGAAAGCGCATCCTGTTCGATACCGGGTATTCCGGTGCGTTTCTTGCCAATGCGGCAAAAATGGGCATCGACCTTCTAGACCTTGATTATGTCGTTCTCTCGCACGGGCATATCGACCATACGGGGGGGATCCCGTACCTTCTCAGGGCATTTCTCGAAGCAGCAATAGAAGAGCAGCCCCATCGCATCCCAGTAGTCGTTGCCCACCCGCACTGCTTCTACCCGCGCCCGATGCCCCGGCTCGCGGATGTTGGATCACCGGTCGATGAGGTGCGCCTCTCGCGGCACTGTCCTGTGACAACAAGCATGTCACCAATCTGGCTCACCGATGACCTCGTGTTCCTCGGGGAGATCGAGCGGACGATGGATGACGTGATCCCGGACCGGCACAAGAAGCGGACGATCATCACACCGGATGGTGTCCAGACTGACCGGCTTCTGGATGATACGGCTCTTGCGTACCGCTCACGGAGCGGGCTTGTCATCATCACCGGCTGCTCGCATGCCGGCATCGCCAACATCATCGGATACGCACAAAAGGTCTGCGGCGATCAGCGCATCCGTGACGTGATCGGCGGGCTCCACTTAAAAGAATCTGACCGGGAAACGCTCGATGCGACGCTTGCGCACCTGAAACGGTTGAAACCGGTGGCGCTCCATCCCTGCCACTGCACATCACTTGCAGCAAAAGTTGCGCTCGCGGGTATTGCACCGGTGGGTGAGGTTGGTGTGGGGCTCAAGCTCGAATATTGAGATGGTCTACATGTGACCATCCGAACCTTAATCTTGAATCCTGAACACCTCACTATGAACGAGTCATCCCCATGATCACCGCAACAAACCTTGTCAAGAACTACGATGGTTTTGTAGCGCTCGACAGGGTGAGCTTCGAATTTTCTGACGGCGAGATCTTCGGGATCATCGGGCACAATGGTGCGGGCAAAACAACTCTTTTGAAGATCATGTCGGGGCTTATCGCACCGACTTCCGGATCGCTCTCCATCAACGGGATCGATGTGGTCAAGGACCCGGTTCCGCTCAAAGGGATGCTCGGGTATCTACCCGAGGAGTCCCGGCTCTACGAAACGATGACGGTCGAGAACTACCTCGCGTTCTTCGGGGAGATCTATGGCCTGCCACAGCAGGTGATCCGGGAGCGCTCCCGGCAGCTGCTCGCGGTGCTCTCGCTCGAACCCAATGGCAAGAAGATCGGGGAATTTTCCAAGGGAATGAAACGGAAGGCAGCGATCGCACGCTCGCTCATCCACGACCCGAAGCTGCTGGTGTACGATGAAGCGACGAGCGGGCTTGACCCCATGACCTCGCGGTTCATTGCAGACTACATGCGCACCCTGAAACGGGAGGGCAAAACGGTCATCCTCTCCGCTCATAACCTCTACCAGGTCGAGGCGATCTGCGACAGGGTGATGATTTTGCGCCGTGGGCAGATGGTCGCGTTCGGGAGCATGTCGGAGCTCCGCGAACAGTTCGGCTCGCTCACGTACATGGTCTTTTTTTCTATAGGGGATCCAGTCAAGCTCCTCGGGCACTCAAAAACGTACGCCCAGGAGGAGGGATTCTACACCTGTTCCGCTGAGGACATTAAAGAGCTCAACGAGTGCACGGCGCTCATCACCGAAGCGGGAGGCAAAGTGGAGAAGATCGAGTCGCGCTACCCCTCGCTCGAAGAGATGCTGGTGAAGATCGGGAAATAATATCCCATTCTCTTTGATGTCTTCTCTGAACCCATCCCTATTTTTCTTATACAAACCTGACTGCCGCCCCGCGGTTGCGTGCGGACGTGATAAGGGTAATGCCACCGCACCAGTCTTTCATGAAAGTGTCTGCTGATCGTTCGATCTCCCTCATGCCGGTGTCGCCGAACGCATAGAGCGCCGGGCCAAACGAGCTCATACCGGCACCGGCAGCCCCGGCTGCCCGCATCGCGCCGAGCAGCCCTTGGATCTGCGGGGGCTGGAGGGAGAGCTCGACTTTTTTGAACCCGAGGTTCTGCACCGCGTTGATGGACGACCCGAACAGGTCGAGATCGCGTTC
>JAPKXX010000016.1 GCA_026394595.1 Methanoregula sp.
TCCCGCTGATCTGCTGGACGTTGGGTGCGGTGCTGCGTGCACCGATATCGATGATTGCAGCACCCTGTTCCACCATCTCTATTGCCTTGCTGTGAACAGATTCTGTCGGGACATAAGAACCCGGATAAAAAGATTCCATGCTGCAGTTGATCACGCCCATGATCCGGACTGGAGACTCACCCCCAATCCCGGTCCCGTTTACCACGCAGTGTTTCATACCCTCAACTTTGCCGCAAGGAACGTGTTCTCCATCAGCGCTGCGATTGTCATCGGACCTACCCCTCCGGGCACGGGAGTTATTGCCGAGGCGATCTCTTTTACCCCTGCAAAGTCCACGTCACCCACCAGTTTACCGTTGAGCTGGTTGATGCCGACATCGATTACAACAGCGCCCGGTTTTACCATGTCTGCGGTGATGAAGTGCGCCCTGCCGACTGCGGAAACAAGGAGATCTGCCCGTTTTATCTCATCCATGAGGTTTTTTGTTCTGCTGTGGCAGAGGGTTACGGTGGCGTCAGCATTGGTGAGCAGAGCTGCCATCGGTCGTCCGACATCAATGCTGCGCCCGATAACGACTGTATGCATGCCGGTAACGTCAACATGGTATTCTGCAAGCAGTATCATGATTCCTTTTGGTGTACAGGGAATAAAATTCGGTTTTCCGGAGAAGAGCAGCCCGAGATTATAAGGATTGAACCCGTCGACATCCTTATCAGTGCGTACCAGACTGATCACCCGGTTGGCATCGATTTGCCGGGGGAGCGGGAGCTGAACGAGGATACCATCGATCCCAGTATCTTCGTTGAGGCGCCGTATTGCATCCATCACATGCACGGTTGTTGCATCAGCGGGAAGTTCGATCCCCACCGACCCGATGTGCACCTGCTCACAGGCGCGATGCTTCATGCGGATGTACATCTGAGAGGCTGGATCGCTCCCCGCGATCACCGTGGCAAGGTGAGGGTGCAGTCCCGATTTGCTGACCTCTTCACGCAGCATCTCAAGCCGATGTTCCGAGCATGCTTTTCCATCGAGGATCATGACGACTCAGGACTGGGGTTGGTGGAGATGTGCACGGGGCACTCACTCCGGATAGAGCGGGAATCTGCTCGCCATCGCATATACCTTCGCGTGCACATCCTTGATTGCTGCTTCATCATGGATGTCTTTTAGAACCCGTGCAATATACCTGCCTGTCTCGCGCATCTCAGCCTCCTTCATGCCGCGTGAAGTCACTGCCGGTGTGCCGATGCGCAGCCCGCTCGTTATAAATGGGCTCTTGGTCTCGTTCGGGATCGTGTTCTTGTTCACGGTGATCCCGGCTCGTCCCAGTGCGGTCTCGGCGTCAAGCCCGGTGATGCCCTGTGCTGTAAGGTCGATGAGCATCAGGTGGTTATCAGTGCCGCCTGACACAAGCCTGAGCCCTGCATCGATCAGGGTCTCAGCGATGGCCTTTGCGTTCTTAACAATCTGTTTATTGTATTCCTTAAACGATGGTCGGAGCGCTTCTTCAAAGCAGACCGCCTTTGCCGTGATCGTGTGCATGAGCGGACCTCCCTGCATACCGGGGAATACTGCTTTATCGATTGCCTGAGCGTATTCGCTGTCACACATAATCGCACCACCACGGGGTCCCCGGAGGGTCTTGTGCGTGGTTGTGGTGGTAAAGTTGGTGACGCCGACCGAGGTGGGGTGGACGCCGGTTGCGCAGAGCCCAGCGATATGGGCGATGTCTGCCATGCAGTACGCACCGACATTGTCGGCGATCTCCTGGAATGCCTTAAAGTCGATGGTGCGGGGGTATGCAGAGGCGCCGCAGACGATGATCTTCGGTTTTTCCTTTTTTGCCATCTCCCCGACTATGCCGTAATCGAGCATCTCGGTCTTCGGGTCAAGGCTGTACTGGGACACTTTGTAAAACTGCCCGGTAAAGCTGACCGGGGAGCCATGGGAAAGGTGACCCCCCTGCGTGAGCTTCATGCTCATCAGCCCTTCACCAAGCTTCATGAACGCAAAATACACCGCCATGTTCGCCTGCGTGCCGGAGTGCGGCTGGACGTTTGCATGCTGTGCACCGAAAAGCTTCTTTAACCGGTCGCGGGCGAGGTTCTCTGCCATATCGTGAAACTCGCATCCCCCGTAGTATCTCTTGCCGGGATAGCCCTCTGCATATTTGTTGGTCATAACCGATCCCATTGCCTCGAGCACTGCACGTGAAACAAGGTTCTCGGATGCGATGAGTTCCAGCCCGTTTGTCTGCCGCAACCGCTCTTTTTCGATAATATCTGCTATTTGCGGATCTGTTTTCGCAAGATAGGACATATGGAAGAGGGTGTGCTGCAATCAGGTAATACATTTTTGTTATCCTGTCAGGAACGGGTTGACAATATGACAATCCGGCTTATTACAGCCTGCGCTTCAGCAGATCGGCGCATGCAGTCCGGGCAGTCAACCAGCGCATCGGCGAAGGATCGGAGAAAAAGAGCACAAACCTTTTTTCCTTGACAGGAGAAAATACTAGTATTTATAAGTATAAAGGCGTCCATACTGACCCCCGTAGGCTAGAAATGGCCCAAAGGAAGGATGCAAAGACCAGGTATCTTTGAGTCTGAAGTGGAAAAAAAGGAGTAATTGATCAGGATGATGAACGGATCAGCAGGCGGGGCTGCAGGCGATGACCGCATTGCAGCGTTAGAAAGGAAGGGAAAAGAGATCGAGGCACTCGTAAAAGGAATTACTGAAGAACTCCTCGATATGAAATCCATTGTAATGAAGCTCTCCAAGGCGAGTGAGGAGCGCAGCCGTCAGGAGTTAAAAAGGGTGCAACCTATTGTGCAGGGTGCCCAGCCACAGGGAGCAGCGGGGGGAGCGGCACCTGGCGGGAGCACGGTCATTATGAGGCCCAAGTCTGCACGCCAGTCGGATGCACCGGCAAAGGCAGATGAACCGTCGATGGATATGATTATGCAGAACGACGGGACGATGAAACTCGAAACCCGTAGGGGGGATAAGAGCTATATCGTTGCATCTGCGGGCTATGGCAGGAAGAAAGGGAAGGACCCATCAAAAAAACAGAGTGATCTCATCTACGCAGCAGATGATGAGAAAGCCAATCCTGCAAAGAAGTAACGGAGCCTTTGTCTTTGCATATCACAGAGCTGGAGATCGATAACTTCAAGTCTTTCTCAAAAAAGACAAAAATTCCTTTTCTTGAAGGGTTTACCGTCATCTCCGGGCCCAATGGTTCTGGAAAGAGCAATATCATCGATTCGATCCTCTTTGTTCTGGCACTCTCGACCGCCCGCAACCTGCGGGCAGAGAAGCTCACGGATTTCATCAACCTGAATTCAGGAAAGAACACCGCTGAGGTGGCGATCGAATTTTCTGACGGTACGCGGATCCGGCGCCGGATCAAGCGGACGGGGAACGGGTATTACAGCTATAATTACTTGAACGAGCGTGTCTGCAAACAAAGCGATATCGTTGATCACCTTTCACGGCACGGGATCAAGCCCCACGGTTATAATGTGGTGATGCAGGGAGATGTCACCCGGATTATGGAAATGAGTGACTTTGAGCGCCGGAAGATCATCGGTGAGATTGCGGGTGTTGCCGAGTTTGACCAGAAAAAAGAGCAGGCATTGCGTGAACTGGATGTGGTGCGGGAGCGGATTGAACGCGAGGAGTTGCTCCTGCTCGAGCTTTCAAAAAGGGTTAATGATTTGAAGAAGGAGCGGGAGCATGCCCTTGAGTACCAGAAATGGCAGAAGGAGCTCTCGTTTTACCAGAACTGCCGTTCCGCCGCCCAGCTCCATGACCGCGAGAAGGAGCTTGGGACTCTCCTGCAGGTGACCGAGGACCATAAGATCAACTTTTCCCGCATCGAAGCGGACCGGAGCCTTGAGGAAAACGAACTCGCGTACTTCCGTGCTGACTTAAAGGACATTGATGACCAGATCAACAAAAAGAGCGGGTCTGATTATCTCAAGCTGATCGCAGAACTCGAGGAGGCAAAGGGGGGCATTAAGGTTGCGGAGCAGACGATTGTCCGCCTTCGTAAAGAAAAAGAGACAAATTTAGAAGCCATCAACCGCATCTATATGGACACAAAACGGGCTGAGAGCCGGGTAGCGGAGTGTTCTGAGCAGGTCCGCACTCTCTCCATAGATCGGACCAATATCGCGATGGAGGTGGCGACCGCCCGTGCCCAGTTGGAGAAGGTCGAGACCGAGATCAGGGAGCACAGCCAGGACACCGAGGGTGCCCGGGAGAAGCTGTTCTCTCTGCTCCAGCAGATTGAGGAAAAGAAAGGTGCCCGATCCACACTCCTCCACAAGCAGGACATGCTGATCGAGAAGAGCCGGATGCGCACATCGGAGCTGGAGCGGTTGACCAGCCTGCTCAAACAGCTTGATGAGGAGTTTACCGCAAAAAAGGGGCAGCTGACCGATTCTGAGACGAGCGTTACTGATCTTGCGGAACAGAAGAAAACGATAGACAGGACGCTTTCTGACCTCGAAGGCACCCTTTTTGCCCAGCGATCGGGGCTCGAGCGCCTGCGGGGCGAGATCAGGGAGGCAGAGCAGGAGGCGATCCGGCTCGAAGCGGCACAGCAGGCGCGGGGCGAGTCGGGAGGCAGGGCAATCGAGGCGGTCTGCGCAATGGAAGGTGTGCACGGTACGATTGGAGCGCTCGGGAAGGCACCGGCAGAATATGCAAATGCACTCAACATCGCCGCAGGACAGAAGCTCCATTTCGTTGTCGTGGATACTGATGAGGTGGCGGCAGGAGCAATCGCATACCTGAAAAATGAGAAGCTGGGCAGGGTTACGTTTCTTCCTATCAATAAACTCAAACCCCCGGCGCTTCCCCCGGTAAAGGAACCCGGCGTCATCGGGTATGCGGTCAACCTTGTCGAATATGACCCCCGATACGACAAGGCATTTGCCGTCGCACTCGGTGCGACTGTTGTTGTCGATACCCTTGAGCGTGCACGGAGACTTATCGGCAAGTACCGTATGGTGACGCTGGATGGAGAGCTCCTGGAGCGGAGCGGGGCGATGACCGGCGGCGCAAGTAAAAAACCTGTTCGCGGTTTTGGCGCTGCTGTTGATGACGAGATTGTCAGGATCCGGGCACATCTTTCAGAACTGACGGGCGAGGTATCAAAAATTGAGGGATCGGTTAAACGGCTTACCGGGGAGGTAGACGCACGGCGGGCAGCCCGCGGGGAGATCGATCAGAAGATTGCCAGATACGGGATGTTTACCGAGGAGTTCAACCGGAGGTTTGAGGCGATCTCGGTCGAAAAACAGACAATCGAGCATGCGGTTGCCCGCCAGCAGGAAGAGACAAAAGGAGGAGCGGCAGAGATTGCCGCACTCGAAGCAGATCTTGACACGGCCACCGGGTCAATCAATGCCCTCAATGCCGAGATCGAGGCGGTTAAAAAACGACTCGATGACACCAACATCCCACAGCTCACCGAGCTGATGGAGAAAAAAAAGCGCGAGATAGAAGAATTTGACCGCCGACTGCGCAACAAGGATGCGGACATCAATGACGCGACCCGGGAGCGATCCCACTTCAACTCCAGGCTTGGGGAACTTGGGGAGGAACGCACCCGGCAGGAGGAGGGCAACCGGCAGATCGATGCGGAGATCTCTGCATCAAATGAGCAGATCACCGCTCACAGAGCACACATCACTGCACTTGAAGATCGGCAGAAAGAATTTTCCGGTGAACTTGATGAACTCCGGGGGAAGCGCGCCGAGGTGTCGCAGCATATCTCGGAATCAGAACAGAAACTCCTGAAATTCGATTCGGAGAATGAGCGGTTAAAAGTCCAGATGGCAGCAATCAATGAGCGGGCGAGCTCGCTGGGGATCGAAGTGGAGACGCTGCGCCAGCGGGCAGGTGAGGCAAAGACCGACCTCCCGCTCTCCGACATTGAGGGCAGGATTGCGGAGGCTGACGGGGCGCTTCGAAGGGTCGGGGCGGTCAATATGCTCGCAATCGAGGAGTACGAGAAGGTCCAGAAACAGGTTAACGAGAGGACCGAAAAGAAGGAGACCCTGTCACGCGAGCGGACCAACATTCTTGAACGGATCCAGAAGTTCGAGCAGATGAAGTACGAGGCGTTCGCAACCGCGCTCAAGGCAATCGACACCAACTTCCGCGAGATCTTCGCGAGACTCACGAGCGGCAGCGGGCACCTTGTGCTCGAGAACGAGGAAGACCCGTTTGCAGGCGGGCTCACGTTTGCAGTCCAGCCCCGCGACAAGACCGTGCACCTGCTTTCCTCCCTCTCTGGCGGTGAAAAGTCGCTCACCACGCTTGCATTTATCTTCTCGATTCAGCAGTATATTCCCGCACCGTTTTATGCGTTTGACGAGGTGGATATGTCGCTGGACGGATCGAACATTGAACGGATCGCCTCGATGATCAAGGAGCATGCCGCGACCTCCCAGTTCCTGATCGTCTCGCTGCGCAAACCGATGATTGAGGGTGCGGAGCGGATCATGGGCGTGACGCTGCGCCCGGACAAGAGTACGCTTGTCACCGGAGTCAAGGCACATGAATGATGAGCGTCCGACTGATACGGGCAGCATCGATACCCCCCTTCCGTCCGATCGAAAGGAAGAGCGTAATGCATCTCCCAATACCCATAAGGGTGACAGTGTAGTATCCCCCGATGATCATACCTCTACTTTGGAAACCATGCCATCAGATCAGGCGGTATTGGCAGACCCGGTGGAGATCCTTGTCCAGATGGCAGAAAGGGGAGAGATCGATCCTTGGAATATCAATATAATCGAGGTGACTGACCGGTTTCTTTCAGAGCTCGAGCGGTGCCGTCAGCTGAACCTGCGGGTCTCGGGTCGCACGCTTTTTTACGCGGCGACGCTCCTGCGCATGAAGTCAGAACACCTTGCGGAGACTTCACCAGTGGATGGGGAGGATGACGATAACGGCGAACCGGGATTTGGTGATGATTTTGACCTTGCGCTTGATTCGGAGTTCGAGTACGAGGGACGGCTCGGGCCCATTGAACGGCTTGAGCGCGAGATCCAACGCAGGCTGGACCGGAAAAATATGAGGGAGAGCCCGGTCACGCTCTTTGAGCTGATTATCGAACTTAAAAATATCGAAAAGGAGGAGCGGCGCCGGCGCCGGTTCTCAGAGACTGAACCAACCCTTCTCGATGCTGATGACGTGGTTGGGATTGCCCATGATGAGGGTTACCAAGATTCAGCGGATACGGTTTTTGAGCAGTGCCTCCAGTGTCTTGGGGTGGAGGGTGAGATGACCCTTACGGAGATCTGTGTAAAACTCGGCTGGACGGTCCCTGACGTATTTATTCCGCTTCTCTTTCTCATGCTGGAAGGCCAGTGCACCCTGAGGCAGGAGGAGTTCTTCGGGGATATTTACGTACAGGTGTGCAGGGCGGGGGAATAATTCTCAAGCTTTCTAATAAAGCTCTGCTCCATCATCAAGTCATTTGAACGAACGATCCGGTTTAATACCTAGAGCCACATAGAGCTACTACTATGCAGGCAGCGACCACGATTTATATACGGAAAGATCTGAAAGGCCAGCTGGACGATTTGAAACGGCATCCGAAAGAATCGTACAGCGATGTCATCGAGCGCCTCGTTTCTGTTGCCGTCGATGACGGGCCGCTCAGTGAAGAAGCGATCCAGGGACTGGAAGAAGCCCTTAAGGATATTAAACAGGGGCGGCTCATTCCGGAATCTGAGATTATGAAAAAATATGGTGTTAAATGAGGGAATTTCAGGTCAAATATACCCTTCGTGCGGACCGTGACCTCGAAAAAATCCCCCCGGATATCGCTAAGAAAGTTGTGAGCGCAATCCATGGTATACGGGCCGATCCCTACCAGTTCGTTAAAAAACGGAAGGCATCCAACCCCAAGCATCCGGTATACTCCCTCAGGGTCATGCGGGATGTGCGTGCCCTCCTGTCAATTCATGACGATGTACTGATAATCCATGTCCTGGAAGTCGAACACGGGAAACACTCGTATCGGGATTTTTAAGTTTGGAAAAAGATAGTGAAGGATTGCCTTTTAGATCCCGCCATTACACTTGACGAATGATTATATGGGTACAGGCATACCTGTTATCGTGAGCTCTGGCGTCACTATCGATGAAGTCTATTCTGAGGTAAAAAAGATCCGGGCGCAAATGGTCCGGCGCGAAGATGTCGAAGCGCTCATTGATACCGTGGAGATCTTGAGCAACCCGGCGACCATGCAGCTTATCCAGAAGAGCGAAGCTGATATCACGCATGGGCGGGTGACCCCCCCTGAGTGACCTCAATTTAGCTGATGGGAATTCTGTTGATGTTCCTGTACGTGAAACCTGACAGCGGCTGAAAGAGCTGACCCCCGGCAGGAAGATGAAGGTTGGGTTGGGGTATCACTGTACAATCCCGGGATACTGCGGGGCAATGAACCCGATCCGGAACCATCCCCGTGACATGGCAACCCTATATCTTATATTATGGTAAGGACAAATAGTCTAAATATCTAAAAAAGGACAAAAAGACCAAAATGTCCAAAGAACGTAAAGCCGAAGGGTGGTATCAGTGATAGTAAAATCCAGGGAGCAGCCCACTGAGAAGATCCTTGTTTTCCCATCGACAAAGCAGGATCTTGCAGCAATAAAAGAGCATGGCGAGCGGTTCGGGGACGTGGTTGCCCGGCTGATCAGGGAACGGAAAGAAAAAGACTTTGTTGCCCACTTGTTAGAGGTTGCCCGGGAAGGCGACTT
The DNA here is from genome assembly GCA_026394595.1 of Methanoregula sp. Lineage (GTDB taxonomy): Archaea > Halobacteriota > Methanomicrobia > Methanomicrobiales > Methanospirillaceae > MVRE01. Next base: position 8,796 of record JAPKXX010000016.1, read on the forward strand.
TGTCGAGATGGATTCCGATGATGAATACCGTAAGATCCGTGACGGGGTGAAAAAAACTGCGTCTCGACATAGAAAGACAAGCTCTTCAATACATTAATGGTCGGCCTGAAAAAGACCGGCGGATCATCAAGACGCACCTTGTCCAGCTTGAAGATCCCATTGATGCACGCGATGTCGAATTGCTTCGAGACGGGATATGCCGGATGAACATTGCTCATTCCTACACGGCTTTTTTTATCGTGTTGCCGGACAGGGTCAGGGTCCTCGATGTGATGACTATTGAGGAAGCTCATAAAAGGTTCAAAAGATACAAACGGTGACAAAGTGCATCTAGCCTATGAGATTAAGAGATGCTGTTTATGGTTACATACTCTAAGAAGAGATCCCGATTTGGTGGGTGCCCCATTCGGCACTTATTGCAGCCACATTTTTAACTTCTTCACCCTGTGATCCCGTGTGACGCTGCGCCCTCTCCCCTCTACCCGTAACGAAGCATCGTCCTTACGGTAAAATAATGAAAAATCTGCTTAAAACCAGCCAATTTTACCAAACCTCTGAAAAATATATTGAACTGTGAATTTTTCCGACGGGAAAATCATGGTGCTATGAGGATAATCTTTAAATCCTTGAGCGCTCTATTATGTGATCCTCACATTCAGATGACGAACCCGCAGTCACGGCATCGTGCCGCTGCGGCTTTCGATGGAACGTGGTGTCGGGTAACAAGGTATAAATATCCTCAAAACCTACACTATAAGCCCGTGTTTAATCAGAATAACACGACGAAAATTTTCATTCCAATCTGATGGAGACCCAACGATAACCGGCTTGACCGGTGTTTGTGTCTGACGTTGATACTGGCAATGCGGAAATTTGTTTAGTAACCGCTAATTCCGAATAAAGTTCAGTAAGTGTGCGTATAATTTGTGAATTCTGGTTGATCCTGCCAGAGGCCACTGCTATCGGAGTTCGATTAAGCCATGCGAGTCGAGAGGTGCAAGACCTCGGCATACTGCTCAGTAACACGTGGATAATCTACCCT
>JAPKXX010000057.1 GCA_026394595.1 Methanoregula sp.
CTTCTTAAGGAAAGGGAAATAATCCTAAACCCTTCGTCACGCAGTTTTTTATTTTGCCGATTTTTCGTAAAGAATCTGACGATAAACGTACTCAACATTCCCCCCCTGGCTAAAGCGGCCTTTTAAGAGGATTCCAGCAACCAGCGCCCGGAGTGCGGCTGTTTATTGTTGCCATCACGTTTCAATGAGGGCTCTTGGGTTCATAGTGGACCAGTACCTTGAATTCCTTGTTTGATGACCACATTGTAAGGAGCTAAAATTGTAACCGGAAAAAAAATCCCGGTTTTTTCGTATTTGATATGACGGCAAATCCTGCAACAACATATTATTTTAGTATTTCTAACATATCAGCGATGCCGAATCGGTTTTCAAAGAATAAATTCTTGAGATTAATTATATCGCTTGGTGTCTGCCTGCTTGTGGGCTACCTTGGATCGCTGTATGCGATCCCCATGATCCCGTCATGGTTTTCCTCGCTTGAGAAACCCCCCTTTTTACCGCCTGACCAGTTCCTTGTCCCCATCGGGGCGTTGATGTATATCCTCCTCGGCCTGGCGATGTATTCCATCTGGCAGGCTGATCTCTCCAGGAAGGACACGGCACTCTGTTTTGTACTCTTTGTATTCGGGCTCTGCCTGAACGTTCTCTGGGTGTATATGCTCTTCGGGCTCAGGTCCCCCTTTATGGCGCTTGTCATAATGATTATGCTGCTTGGCATTCTGGTCACGACCCTATATCAGTCGTTACGGGTCACGGTTGCCGCGGCTCTCTTCCTAACCCCGTACCTGATTGTCTCGATAATCGCTGCCTATGCCAATTTCCTTATCTATATCATGAACCCCAAACTTCCGCTTATTGTACTGTAGCAGAGGGCTCCTGTACGCACCTTTTTTACAGATGCGCACGCACCGATGTCGTAGGGAATGCATATGCCCATCAAGCGGATCACCGTTGCCAACTTCAAGAGTTTTTCCGAGCTCGATGTTGAATTATCCGCATTCAATGTAGTGATTGGCTCCAATGCAGCCTGATCAATTCCTCAAAGTGCCGGATCTCCCTTGCCGGAGGCTATGCACAATGGAAACGATTATCTCGAAACCTCCACTTATTTTCTACACGGACGTTTGGAAGTTTTTTTATGGATACATATGTGTGTACAATCTGCGGGCATGTCTATAATCCGGAAAAAGGTGAACCGGCGCAGGGTATTTTGGCGGGAATCGATTTTGTGAACCTCCCGCCAGACTGGCAGTGCCCCGTCTGCGGTGCGGGAAAGGACGAATTTGAGAAGAAGTGAGTCGGTTAAGTATGGTTTCACGAGAAATTACTCCCGGAATCTTCTGGGTTGGCGCTATTGACTGGGACCGGCGGCTCTTTGATGAGCTGATCCCGCTTCCCAACGGCACCAGTTATAATGCCTACCTCATCAAGGGAAGCGAAAAGACTGCCCTGATCGACACGGTCGATCCCACCAAGGAGTACGAGCTGATCAGCAACCTTGTCAGGCTCCGTGTTGAACGGATTGATTATGTGATCGTGAACCATGCGGAACAGGACCATTCCGGGTCGCTCCCGATGATTCTCGAGTTCTACCCGGACGCGGTTATTGTCACTAACGAGAAGTGCAGGGATCTCCTGGTTGGACTGCTTCACCTCCCCCCCGAAAGGTTCAGGGTAATCGGTGACCGCGAAACGCTTTCTCTGGGTGACCGGACGCTTGAATTCCTGATGACCCCGTGGACGCACTGGCCGGAAACCCAGCTGACATTCCTGCAGGAGGAACGGATCCTCTTCCCCTGCGATCTGTTCGGATCGCACATTGCGACAAGCGACCTGTTCATGAACGATGAGCGGGCGATTTACATTCCGGCAAAGCGATATTACGCCGAGATCATGATGCCATTCCGTACCAGTATACGAGGGTATCTCGAGAAGGTCCGGGCGCTCGATGCCGCCATGATCGCACCCAGCCACGGGCCGGTATACCGGGATCCGGCATTCATCCTCGATGCGTACGCAGACTGGACCTCGGATGCAGTGAAGAACGAGGTGGTAATCCCGTACATCTCGATGCATGGCAGCACATTGAAGATGGTCGAGTACTTGACCGATGCACTGCTCGCTCGTGGCATCACGGTAAAACCATTTAACCTCTCGAAAACAGATGTGGGCGAACTTGCCATGGCGCTCGTTGATGCCGCCACGGTGGTTATCGCGACACCTACCGTCCTGTTCGGCCCGCATCCGCAGGTTGTCTATGCCACCTACCTTGCCAATCTGCTCAAGCCTAAGTTCAGGTTTGCTTCGGTGATTGGATCGTACGGCTGGGGCGGAAAGGCTGCCGATACCCTAGTGAAGATGCTTGACCATGTGAAGGCAGAAGTACTTGAGCCGGTCATTGTGCGGGGATTGCCGGATGAAACGGCGATGCGGGGGCTTGACCGGCTTGCGGAAGATATCTTTAAGAAGCATAAGGAGATCAACATCGTATAAGAGGAGGAGAAACGGTTGACAAAGCTCTTTGACGTGTATAAATGCGAAGTCTGCGGAAACATCGTAAGGGTTGTCCATGCCTCGGGCGGCACCCTTGTCTGCTGCGGAAAACCGATGACCCTGCAGGCAGAAAAGACTCTAGACCAGGGCAAGGAAAAGCATGTGCCGGTCGTTGAGAAATCGGTAAACGGCATTATTGTAAAGGTCGGTGCCGTTCCGCACCCGATGGAGGAGAAGCACTTCATCGAATGGGTTGGAGTACACAGCGGCAGTTCTGTCTGTGTCAAAGGATTAACACCCGGCGATAAGCCCGAAGTGGAGTTCTGCATCACTGACCCGAACGTGAAGGCACGGGCGTACTGCAACGTGCACGGGCTCTGGACCAACAAGGCATAATTTTTTTCTTTTTTTTGGTTCCGGAAAAGTCCTGATTTTTATTCGGCCTTTTTATCCTTTTTACCTGGCTTTACAAATATAGGGGATGCCTTAGCGGCAGGCTTGAAGTCATCCCCGTGATCATGCTCATGGTCGCGGTTTTTAAAGGTCCTGAATAAACGCAGGGCTGCCTAACCTTAACACAACTTTTATTGCTTTAACATCAGGAGACCTAATATAACGTGCCCGACAACATGATTATGATGAAGCAGATCGCCCTGTATGGCAAGGGAGGGATTGGGAAATCCACGACGTCGGCAAACCTTTCCGCCGCACTCGCCTTGCAGGGGTTTGATGTACTCCAGATCGGGTGCGACCCGAAGCGGGACAGCACGCGGATGCTGATGCACGGCAGTTTTATTCCAACCGTTATGGATCTCGTTCGTGAGCGGGGGGATGCAAAGATCACCCTCGATGAGATCGTATATACCGGGTTTCACGGGGTGCGGTGTGTGGAGGCCGGGGGGCCTGAGCCCGGTGTCGGGTGTGCCGGGCGCGGGATCATAGCAACCTTCCAGATGCTGGAGAAGTTCGGGGCTCTCTCCGGCGATGTGATTGTCTACGATGTGCTCGGGGATGTGGTCTGTGGCGGGTTTGCGATGCCTATGCGGGAAGGATATGCGCAGGAGATCTACCTTGTCACCTCCGGTGAACTGATGTCGCTCTATGCGGCAAACAACATCTGCAAGGCGATCAAACGCCTTTCCCAGCGATCCAAGAGCACCTGCCGGCTTGCCGGTGTCATCTGTAATTCCAAGAATATGCCCCGAGAGGAGGAACTTGTCACCGAGTTTGCCCGCCTGGTCAACAGCACGCTCGTGCAGTACATCCCCCGTGACCGCATGATACAGGTCGCCGAGATCCATAAGAAGACGGTGGTCGAGTATGCGCCCGATTCTCCCCAGGCAGCACAATACCAGGCTCTCGCTGCATGCGTAATGACGAACACCCATCTTACGGTCCCAACACCCATTGACATCGATGCCCTCGAATCCCTCGCGCTTGAATTCATGCAGGTTTGAGGGCTGTACGCTCACCGGCGCACTCACGGTGACCACCTCTGTCCGGGACAGCGTGACTGTTGTGCACGGGCCTGCAGGGTGCGCCCATCACAACTTTTCGCTCCTGCACTCAACCGGTCTTGATCATGACTGTATCACGGTCCCGCACATACTCTCTAGCGGCCTGCTCGATACAGAAATTATTTTTGGTGGTGAGAAGGCGCTCGGACAGGCAATTGAGTCTGCGGTTTCCCGGCGCCCGAAGTCTGTGTTTGTGCTCTCAACTTGCATCGCCGAGACGATCGGGGATGATGTCACTGCGGTCTGCGGCTCCGGGTGGGATGTGCCTGTTATCCCGATCCCGACAGCCGGTTTCCTTGGCGGTTCATTCCAAGCCGGGGTGAATAACGCCCTCACAACAATAGCAGGCATGGCACAGCCGTGCAGAAATGACGGGGGCATCAATATCATCGGTGAGAAGAACCTCGAGTACGAGGTGGAGCAGAACTACGCCGAGGTTGTGCGGCTGCTTTCGCTCCTTGGCCTTCCGGTCAATCTCCGGTTTATCCATAACATAACCACGGCTGAAATTATGGGCGTCGGGAAGGCGTCGCTTAATATTCTGCGTGATGAAGGCGTGGCAGGTGTCGGCGAACGGCTCTTCCGGCAGTGCGGCACCCCGTTCATCCCGGCGTTCCCGACAGGGCTTTTGGGAACCATTGCGTTCCTGGACCGGATCGCGGATGCCTGTGGCGTGCAGAGCCGTGCAGCGGTCCTGGAGGAGATGGCTCTGCAGGAATCCATGCTTGATGATTTCAGCGACATTGCCGGCTCCTGCATAGCAGTTGACCATCTGATGAACGGATGCCATGAGTATTCATTCATCCATGACGTAAACGAAGCGCTTCACATCCGTGTGAAACCGGAAGGGACCCGTGTGCCGCTGCCGGAATCAGCCCCTGTCGGCACAGCAGGACTACGGCGTATGCTCCACCGCTGGAGGCGTGCGATCCATGCCTGAGTGCGAAAACCCGCTCTGGCCCTGTGCGATGACCGGTGCGGCAGCCTGCCTTGCCGGGTTCGACGGGATTACCGTGATCATCCACGGGTCGAGCGGCTGCTACTATTACCCGACCACACTCCTCCATGCCCCCCTGCACGGCACATTTATTCTTGAGAATGAGGTCATCTTCGGGTCCGAGGCGCGGCTTCATGAGGTGATCGGTGAGGTCCAGGGTACGGGAAAACGGATCGCAGTGGTGACCACCTGTGTGCCAGCGATCCTTGGCGAGGATATCCGGTCAATGCTTTCTTCCCATGATGTTATCCTGGTGGACAGCCCGGGATTTTCGGGTGACTTTGGGAAGGGATACCACGCGGCACTCTCGGTCCTTGCACCGGAAACGGATCCCTCGGTTGCCGGGATAAATATCGACGGGGTGAGCCTCTTTGATCCGTTTTATCGGGGGAATATGCGGGAGGTTATACGGCTTCTCGCACGGGCCGGTGTTCCCGTGGGCCTTATCCTGTGCAGGGACCGGTTTGACAGGGTCAGGCACGCGGCGCCTTTTACCATAGGAACTGACGGGGATCTCGCGAGCGGCGTCGGCACCTTTCTCGGAAGCACGCTGGGGTTTGAAGCGCTCAGTGAAACATTTTCCCGGGTCGGAGACGCACTCGAATGTGCCGATGTCGAACCGGTGCTCGCGGACATTAAACACGAGGAGGAGCGGGTCGTGCAGGCATGCGACAAGTACCTGCGCAGGTTCGACCCTCCCTCTGTCGCGATCTTTTCCAGCTTTTCCTACGCGGCGTTTGCCGCCCGCACCCTTGACAGGTATCTTGATGCGGATATCCTCTGCATCGGGAGCCGTAACGGGAAAAAGGAGGATCTACCTTACCCTGTTGAGACGGCAACCGGACTTTCCGATGTGCAGAGGCTGATTGGGAACTGCACACCTGATCTGGTGATCGGGTCGTCCTTCGAGCGATCGGTGAAGGGAGAGGCAACGTTTATCGGCATTACCCCTCCTCTTCGGGGTTCGGTCCGGCTCGCATCGCACCCGCTTGCCGGCACCGAAGGGGTTCTCTTCCTAATTGAAGCGGTGCTCAACGCCTGCATGGACCGGCAGCAATCCCCCTCATGAGTGCACGGGTTCACTTTCACCCCGCGCACGTTGAAGTCTTAAATACTGTCTCAGGAAACTTCGTAATGCGACAGCAGGTGGTTCTGTATGATGAAAAAATCAGGATACTTCCGGAAAACAGGGTGCATTGCATACGATTCCGAAGGTATTTCTTATGAGGTAATCGAATTGCACATCGAGGGTGAGCGCTATGCAATCCGGTTCACTGACCTTGTCCGTGCCATAGCGGGGAAGGTCTGTGTGCAGGTTGAGTCCCTTGCTCACAACTGGAAGTACTATCTGGGCAGTGTTGCCGGACTCGCACAGGTCTCCAATTCCGGAAAAGCACTTAACATCGACCTGTTTACACTCGGCACCTTTACGGTCTCGCTCAATGCACTGCGTGCGGTGACGTACGGCAGGGAGCGTTCTGCGGTGATTGTAAAGATACCGGATACCCCGGTTGAGGCACGTTCTCGGAGGATCAGGTTCGGTCAGCGGAGTCTTGGTGCAATTGCATAGAGCGGATCGCTCTACACCCCTCCGGATTCTCCCTTCTGTACCCCCTCTTTTTTACTGACAATATCGTGAACCATTAATAGTCTTGCGAACAGATCCTGTATCCAGAGATGGATTCTCGCTCCCTTTTGTTCACGTGGGGGTGCGAAGTACCTTTTGACGAGGTTGTGCAGGTATGGATACAGGTGGTGACATGTATCAGGAACTCGTCGAACAGCAGAAAGATTACATCGTCAAGTTCTCCCCTGAAGGGCGGCTCCTGTACGTGAACCCCGCGTACTGTGAACTTGTCGGAAAGACAAAAGAGGAGCTGATCGGCAGTATCTTCATGCCCGTCATTGAGCGGCAGTATGCAGATGTGATCGCCACCCAGTTGGTGAAGCTCTTCCGCCCGCCATTTGCCTGTTATGTCGACCAGTGGATGCAGACCAGAAAAGGGATGCGATGCATCAGCTGGTCGGCACGATCGCTCCTTGAAGGTGCTGATACCGTCCGTGCGATCATTGCTGTGGGAAGGGACAGTACCCAGACCAAGACGCAGGAAAAGGCGATCCAGAAGCGTGACCGCGAGCTGATGCTTGTTGTTGAGAGCGGAAAGCAGATGTATTACTCCCATACACCTGATCACGTCATGAACTATGTCAGCCCCCGGATCCGGAAGCTGCTGGGGTGCCGTCCCCGCGCCGGAAAGCGGTTGTGGACTGACTACCTCTCGAAAAACCCGGCAAATGCGGCAGGGCTCGAGCGGACCCTGCGTGCCCTCGAATCCGGGAGGCGCGAACCCCCGTACCGGCTTGAGCTTGTCAGCGGGAATGGCGATACGTTCTGGGTGGAGGTGAACGAGATCCCGGTGGTAAAAGAGGGGAAGGCGGTTGCCATTGTCGGTTCTCTTGTTGATGTCACCGACAAGAAGCAGGTTGAGGAAGGACTGGCCGAGGCAGACCTCCTGATCAAAGGTTTACGTGCTTAAAAAACCTGAGAGCTCCCCATACGTAGGGTCCCCCACTCATGGTTCAGGGGTACCCCCACCCCCCACTTGTAGGATGTGGGTGGGGGGTATACCCCCTTGAGTTGGGCTGAGGATGATAGGGGAAAGGAGAGGTTCGAATCCGGGTCCTCGCATGATTTTATGGGGTTATAGATATCTAGCAAAATGCCACCTTTTTTACAAAATAGCGGGCGCAAGGTTTGAGGTTATCAGTTTAAATTGGATGTGGATTGCTACAGCCGAGTAATGATAAATCAATAGAATTACGATAGATAGTCAAGCTCCGGCCAAGGCGTATCTCTTTCCAAGTCATAACCTCTTCTAATTCTAATTATCTTAATAAAATGAAGGTTAATACCATAAAATTCAATGTAGTTATTTCAAATTTCTTTTAAAGTTGAAATTAATTTTGGAAAAATTTTTTTCACAAATTCGTATTGTTCATTAGTAACAATCCCCCCATGAGCAGCATTGTTACAAATAATCCTAATCTCATTAATTAAACCAGCCAATCTATCATCAATAAGGCCTTCATCTATTAGGTATCTAGTGAGGAATGGTATAATACTTGGAGGTTTCCGCCGACCTCCGAAACGCTCTTTGTAAATCCTCGTTAATTCATTATCTAAAATTAATCGAACACTGTTTAAATTTTGAATATTTTTAGGAATATCTAAAGAATCTAGTGGATCTGTTTCTGTTGATTTTTCATAATCTGGTTTTATTTGTTCTAAAATTTTTGAATAAAAAATTACTTTTTCTTTAAGTTTATCATCTGATAAGGGCTGAGGAAAATGTATTATATTTTGAAAATTTGCTGTATTATGGATATCACTACGCAATGTAATAATCTGTCCCATGATTTCTGTTTTTATTGATTCAATTTCCTTTTTGATAGAAAATCCGAGGAAATCTATCTCAGAAGCAAGTGGAAACAGAAGTAATAAAAACAGTAAAATTACAGCCATATAGTCGATCGGAATAAGATTTTGACTTAAAATTCGATTTAAATTATTCCATACATAAAATGAAAATAATCCTACTAAAAATACCCACCATATTGTCTTTCTCCAAGTCTTAATCCAATGATAAATATGAGAAAACATATTTGAATCATCTCATGCAGGGTATCTTGATATAAAATCACGAACCCCAAGAAGCATTAATTTAACCTGTTCAGGTTGATATTCAGTATATTTTGCATGTGCAGCACTATTACGAATGTCAAGCCATGCAACAACAGTCTTATGTTCTCCTTTTTTAAGGATATCTGCTTTCATTAATTCATCATTTAATGCTGCTGCTTTTTTAGGTGAGTTGTCTTCTTTGTTAACAGAAATGTTATATTTCTGACAGAGCTTCCGAAGATGTTCTTCGAGTACACCCCCAATCATCATTGCAGCAGGGTCTTTGTAACCTTCGGATAAAAGGTATTCACTCATTTCAAGAAAATCGTTGAATATATCTGCGTGATAAATTTCACTTAATTCATCCAATAAATTATTTTCATAAGCAGTTTTTAGACTCACCAAAATTGGCACAAGAGATTGAATTGTTTTAGATACCGATGTAGCATCATGCAATTCACAATTTTCTGTAATCGAACTCACACTATATTCGTAATTACTATCAGGAGGACAAAAACGATCAAGTATATCACATAACATTGGGTATATTTCTAAACACGCCGTTCTATCTACAAATGGAGGGCATATATCATCACTACGTTTATAGTATTCATGTAAGACAAAAGTAATTTGTTTGATGATTTCATTTGTTTTCAGAGTCATTAATGCACCCTTTATCCTTTTTACTTCCACTACATAAAAGGTTTTAACAAAAAAATCAACTAATTAATCTATTAAATCAACAACATCCAATTTTCGACGTCGGATTTTTTCGAATAAATTTATGATATTGAAAATATATCCTCACCTATGGCAAAAGAACGAATTCGCAATCCGAGAACACATACCGACATGAGGATACGACAAAAAACTACAAGTAAGGGAAAAAAAGGTCAAATAATGAAAAAATGGAGTCCCAAAGATTAAGCGTGAGATTATGACTAGGCTTATCGATCAAAGAGATGCGTCAGAAAAGACGCGTGATGCCTTAACACCGTCCATGAAAAAAAAGATAAAAACGTTAATCGGTAAATGTGAATATTGTAATACCAAAAAACCGATTAATTTACTTATAGTTAATCATATTAGCGAAGTGGCTACAGCTAATGGGACTTTAGATAAAAATAAACCAGGAAATCTGATCGTCCTTGACCAAGATCATCACAAACTTTTCCACGACAGAGAAATAACTAAAAAGACATTGAAATCGAAGGTTTCAAAAAGATCTGAAAAAATTAAAACAGAATTAAGAGCGATTTTACGCAATAGAGATAAAATTAATGGTGGAAGTAATCTATCAAAACCTCCTGTGTTTAAACCTCCAATATTCAAACCATCCACTTTTAAGCCACCAAAAAATTTTTTTTAATTTTCAATAAAACTCATAATCGTTTTAATGCCAACAATCCAACCGCGCCCTAACATGCTTATTCAGAATAAACGGTTTATCTCCACGTGCATTCTTTTTCATGTAATGTGCCTTCGGAATAACTAAATTTAGTCATGGGGGGAAACACCCCTCTACCCCCCCTCACTTATGGTTTCACTTTTCCTTAAAAGTGCAGATCGAAAATTGAGATACCTATTAAATTACCATCCCCCAAATCGTCTATTAAAATCGTTATTAAAATCATCCCAATCCATGTCCCAATATGGTGGAAGATCACCTCCATAATCATAATCTCTCTCTTTTCTTATTCTGTGGCGCTCATTTTTACATCGCGAACACATTTTTCTATTTCTCATTTTTCCGCCGCCACAGATGGGGCATATCGTTTTATTTCTCTCTCGTTCCTTCCGTTCTTCGATTTTATCTTTTATATCTTGTTTTACTTCTTCTTCCTTCAATTTCGCATTCTCGATAGCATCAAAAATTTCTGAAACATTTTTCTTTAAAAGGTATTTTTTTACATATCCATGAAGAGTGTCTTTATTCCATAATTCAATCGAAGCATTTTTTGTTTGTTCTTTTGCCTTTTCTGTGTAATCAGAGGTTGTTACAAAAATTGAGTGAGATGCACCATAATATCTCATACTACCAATTAATTGTTGTATAGATGTATTCCCAACACGGTTTTTTTCATTATATTTCTTGCATTGAACAGCGACACTCACCCCACCTTTCTTTGCTATAATATCAGTACCAAAATCTCCTGTTGGGGGTGTTACTTTAATAATATCATAATCCATTTCTTTGAGTAATTCCGAGATGAAAAACTCAAAATCACGATCTGACATCGATGCAAAATTATCAGCCAATCCTATTTCAGCTTCCCGTATCAATTGAATTTCTTCTATGGGGAGCCATTCTCCTTTGTATAATTCAAGACCGGCTTGTCGTTGAGAGAAAATAAATGAGATATCTGATTTGATTTTTACAACTTCATCTCGATAAGTTTGAATAAACCGGATATTTCGTTCAAGCCGGTAGTTCTGAAATCTTATAATAAATGTCCACACCGCTCTTTGTATCACCGCTGAAATAATGATTAAAAGAATTTTTAAAACTGATAAAAAATTGTGAAAATTTAACTCTTGCTTAAATTTGATTTTTTCTTGCAAAAATTCCTGTTTTAGTTTGTCTAATTTTGAGGTTAATAGGGTTCTTTCATTTTCTTTTTCAGGTATATACTTCGTGAGGCCTGAATTTATTCGCTCAGTTCTTCCAATCGAACTCTCTAAATTTGATATTTTATCTTGATTTTTTGTTAATCGCGCCTCGCTTTCATTAGAAAATAAAAAGGTTGGCTTATTATAATTTGGCATTACAATGGCATTTTCATATAAGGCATTTAATCTTTCCACTCTTTCATTCTCCACCTTGTTCCCCGATTTCCCCTTCCTCACACACTCCGCAATATTCAAACTTGTCGTCATTATCCCCGCTGTCATTACCTTTATTGCATGTCCGGGTCATGCAACTAGTATGGCAGAGATAGGGTCAGCTGTTGATTTGAGATCAAGAGTTGATCAGGTGAAAAATAATATCAAATCCTGGACTTTCTATGAATGGGTTATTTTCTGGGTTGTAATCCCCGCTCTCTTATTTTTTATTTATGCCCTGCCCCAGAGTATCAGGAATGATTATTTTATCCTCGATACCTCGAACCTTTGGGGGATACAGTCATACTTTCTGAATGCATATACGCACTCCCAGTTATACTGGCATCTTGTTGGGAATGTTGCATTCTATTTTGTTGCTCTTATCGTAATTTTTACACTCGAAAACAACAAACGAAGGTTCCGTATAATGGCAGCGAGCTCTTTCTTACTCGTTCCGGTTATCACGTCAATTCTTACGATCTCTTTTCTGCGGGTCTTGGGTCTTACCAGGACTTCACAGGGATTTTCAGGAATAGACGGAGCATTTCTCGCGTACGCAATATTGATTTCGGTAATCTGGATTGTCCAGGACGGATTAGAGAAATTTGACCACCCGGAATTATTTGCCGGTCACAAGATCATCTATTACATCATTTTGGTTTTGTCAATCTTCATGTTAGGATTGATCGTTTTGGTGGGCATTATCTTCGGGCAATTCGTGAACGCCTATGGCCAAACTACCAATGGTATTGCACATTTTGGCGGTTTTATCACAGGATTGATCGTATTATTATTATTTGATGTAACGACAGAAAAAAGAAAAAAATTCGACATGATATTGTGTTTTGTAACAGTTATCGGGATTCTTTGGTATGTGAATTACTTAATAAATTTCATCAAACTTCAAGGGATCATTAATTAAGAATTTATTTCCCCTTCCTCACACTCTCCGCAATATACGTCCCCGCCTTGCCCGTACTCGCGGAGCCCCCCATATCCTTCGTTACCACACCGTCCTTAATGCTCTTCTCTATCGCACGGACGACAGCCGCCGCTGCTTTATGTTCTCCGATATGGTCGAGCAGGAGTGAACCCGCCCAGATGGTAGCGATGGGGTTTGCAACGCCGAGCCCCTTATATTTTGGTGCGGAACCGTGGATCGGCTCGAACATGGAGGTGCCCTTCGGATTTATGTTGGCGCCCGGTGCAAGGCCGAGCCCGCCTTGGATCATGGCGCCGAGATCGGTGATGATGTCACCGAACATGTTGGGCGTGACCACGACATCGAACCACTCGGGGTTCTTGACAAACCACATGGTGATCGCGTCCACGAAGGTGAACTCGGTGGTGACCTTTGAATACTTCTTTGCAGTCTCGGTGAAGACCTCGCGCCAGAGCCCGTAGATATCGGAGAGCACGTTTGCCTTGTCGACCGAGGTGAGCTTCTTCCTGCGCTGCATCGCAAGGTCAAACGCATAGGTCTGGACCCGGCGGGCACCCTCGCGGGTGATGACACCTATCTGGTAGGCGATCTCTTCTGCATCGCTCTCGATGTCCAGCCCGAACTTGACGGAGTAGAGCTCGCGCTCAACGTTGAGGGTCGTTTTCTGGCGCTTTTTGAACCGGGAGCCGATGCCCACGTAGAAGTCCTCGGTGTTCTCCCTGACGACGACAAAATCGATGTCTTTTGGCCCTTTTCCCGATAAGGGGGTCTCGACGCCGTCCAGCAGTTTGATCGGCCGGAGGTTGACGTACAGGTCGAAATGGAACCGTAATGCAAGCAGGATGCCCTTCTCCAGTATACCGGGCCTGACTCGCTCGTCGCCAATCGCGCCGAAATAAATCGCCTTGAACCTTTTGAGCTCTTTTAAGTCTTCCTCGGGTATGAGTGTCCCGTCCGCAAGGTAACGGTCCGCCCCGATATCGAAGTCTGCCCACCGGATATCGAAGTTAAACCGCTCCCCTGCTGCCTCAAGCACCTTCTTTCCTTCGGCAACTATCTCCGGGCCGATCCCGTCGCCGCCTATCGCCGCGATTTTGTACATACCGGTGCCTCCTTCAGCTGCCGGGCATACCCGACAAGCCCTGCTGCCTCGACAATATTGTACATGAATTCGGGGACAGGCTCGATGGGATACTCCTTTCCTTCGACGATTACTTTTCCTTCCCGCTCTTTGACAATGATGGAACTCCCGTCTTTCATCGTGTCCGTGTCCGGGCATACGAGGGGCAACAGCCCGACATTGATCGCGTTCCTGAAGAAGATCCGGGCAAACGACTGTGCGAGGATCACCCTGATGCCTGCACCTTTGAGGGCAAGCGGGGCATGCTCGCGCGATGAGCCGCAACCGAAGTTCCTGCCGGCAACGATCACGTCCCCGTCCTTTGCGAGCTTGGAAAAGTCATCGCGTGTCCCTTCAAACGCATGCTTTGCGAGTTCCTTCTCGTCGTAGATTGTAAGGAACCTTCCCGGTATGATCGCGTCCGTATCTATATTGTCTCCGAATTTCCAGCCCCTCATTCTCACACCTCTCTCGGGTCGGTGATCTCACCGGTCATCGCGCTTGCCGCTGCCGTTGCGGGCGAGCAGAGGTAAACGAATGCCTCCGTGCTCCCCTGCCGACCTTTAAAGTTCCGGTTTGACGTCGAGAGCGAGACCTCTCCGGGTGCCAAAAGGCCGAATGCGCCTCCCATGCATGGCCCGCAGGACGGCGCTTCCACAAGAGCGCCTGCGGTCACGAATTTTTCAATCAGTCCGGCTCGAAGGGTCTTGAGGTACTCGTCCCGGGAAGACGGGATGATAATAACCCGGACTTTGTCCGAGAACTCCTTACTCCCCAGTACTTCCGCAGCTTCTGCAAAGTCCTCGAACCTGCCGTTGGTGCATGACCCTATGAATACCTGATCGATGTGCGTCCCGGCAACCTTGCCCACTGGCACCCCTTGGTCCACGTTGTGGGGGGTAGCCACCTGGGGTTCCAGCCGGCTGACATCATAGCTACGCCGTTCGGCATATTCGGCATCCGGATCGCTGGCG
>JAPKXX010000119.1 GCA_026394595.1 Methanoregula sp.
GCGCACTGCCCGAACTCGTCTTTTAACTGCCCGGTCACATCATAGATCTGCTTGTCAGGCGGGATGTAGAGCGTGATCAACTCTGTCCCATCCCCCTGCTGCAACTCAAGCTTCTCGAGCGTCTTTTTGAATTCGTAGCGCTTTCGCGCCTCATCCATTTCACCTGTTTCTGCCATCAGGGTCGTTCAACCTCTCTAAAGCTAGTATCTATTCACCTGCGGTTGCCATAAATTTGCGCCCATTGTGCGATTATCCGGTCGTCAACATCGCTGTTGATCCCATGCCCTCCATAAAACTCGGTAAACGTCCTTGGATCCTGCGCCCGTTCGTAGAGTTTCCTGCCATCATCGAACGGAATGATGCTGTCTGATTTTGAATGGAAAATCCAGACCGTATGTGGGGATATCCTGCCGATATAATTGTCGGGATCCTCTGACAGCAGGAACCTCCTTGCATCTCCGGTGTACTGATCACCTGCCATCCCAAAGCCGGATGTTGATATCCCGATATAGCCGGCAAATTCCATGTCGATTGCTGCAACGATGGCTGCGTACCGCCCCCCGTTGCTCGAACCGACAGCAAATACCGGTGCATCAAACCTGTCGGCAAGTAACATTCTGGCTGTGGAAAGATCGCAGAGAGTTGCGTAGAACTGTGGCAGTTCCCCCTTTTCAAAGAGGGCAAAATCGGCCTGCGGGTTGAACGGGTAGCCTTTTGTCTCGGCTCCGTTTCCCCGTATATCAACAAAGAGGAACGCGTATCCGGCGCTTGCATACTTCACCATCCGCTCGTCGTGACCGGTGACCTTTTCACCGGCGCCCGGTGCATACACGATAACTGCTTTGGGCTTTACGGGGGCTCCGAGATACGTGACCACATCGCCGGTCTGCGTGTGTATGACAATTTTTGATTTTGTATATGTCGCATTTGAGAAGAGCACCTCTTCACTAGCCGTCACCGGAGCACAGGTCAGTGAGAGGATGCCGTTATTGTCCACCGAATACGAGGGTTTTGCAGGGGCATTTGTGCACCCGGCGAGGCAGACACACACCAGAAGAAAACAACTGGCAAAGAGCATCGTTCGCACGGTCATTACCCCAGACAGCGGTGGATGAGGCAGATCGTTTTTGCATCGCAGATCGTCCCATCCCTGATCATGGCATCAAGATCGTGTATCGCAACGTCCACGACTTCGATCACCTCATCATCGTCCCTGCAAAACTCCTGCGACAGTATAAGATCCCGGGCTTCAAAAAGGTAAATCTTCTCGTCCGTGAAACCCGGGGTGGTGTAAATGAATCCTTTTGGTACTATGGTTGTTGCTGCAAAACCGGTCTCTTCGACCAGTTCACGGTGCGCTGTTACCACCGGATCCTCGCCTGCTTCCATGGTCCCTGCCGGGGCTTCATGGATATACTGTCCGACTGCATACCGGTACTGCTTGAGCAGTTTGCAAATTTTGCCGTCAATGGGAAGAATCGCAACCGCATGGCCAGGATGGACAATGACTTTCTCCCGTGTTACCCCGTTCGGGAGATGGACTACCTTCTGCTCTATCCAGAGGCGCCTTTCACGGAAGATCTCCATCATCACACCTCGTATTCAATGGGATCTTTCATTCCGATCGAGGCAAACGCCTCCTTTCGGAAGTGGCATGACCCGCAGGTTCCGCACGCCCGCTCCTCATTCCGGTAGCAGGACCACGTATGTTCGTACGGGACACCGAGTTTTTTCCCGATTTTTAAAATATCCGTCTTTGTCATGCGGATGAACGGGGTCTTAAGCATGATATGCGTCGTGTCCTTTGTCCCCAGATCAATCACGCGCTGGAACGCTTCCATGAATTGCGGGCGGCAGTCGGGATATCCGCTGTAATCGAGCGACTGGACTCCGATAAAGATTGCATCCGCTTGCCGTGCTTCGGCATAACTTGTCGCAATCGAGAGCAGGTTTGCGTTCCGGAACGGCACATATGTCGAGGGCAGGTGATCTTTTGCCGGATCGAACTCATCAACTGCGATTGTTCGGTCAGTCAGACTGCTTGCCCCGAACCGTGCAAAGTATCCGACGTCAACCTCGGCAAAGTCCTCTGCGTTCAGCAGTTGCGCGATCGTTTGGGCGCACGCCCGCTCTTTTCTCTCCGTCCTTTGCCCATAATTTATGTGGAGGGAGAGGATACCATACCCCTCGCTTTTTGCAAGGTATGCAAGGGTTGATGAGTCCATTCCGCCCGAAAGTAAACAGACCGCAGTTTTCATTTTATCCCCAGGATCTTATGAAGCTGAAGCTGGAACCGCACCGGCAGGTTATTGCTGAGAATAAACCGGGTAATGGGTGCATAATCAGTCCCATACACTGGAGAAAAAAAGATCTCGCCAGAAATCCTGTGCGTCTTCATGACTTCCTGTGCGTAGTGGCAGTCCGCCTCATCATGTACGACAAATTTCACGCTGTCTTCCGGACGGATTTTTTCAAGCAGTCCAAGGTCGCTCTGTTCACCGGAGGAAGGGCATTTCACGTCCATGCAGATCGATGCGTACTGCTGGAGACCTGTGAAATCCAATGTCCCGTTTGTCTCGATGTCGATCGCTGTTCCCCGTTTATGAAGAGAGGCAAGAAGCGGTTCAAGTGCATCAGCCTGCAGGAGAGGCTCCCCTCCGGTTATGCATACGTAAGGAGGGTTTGTCCGCCAGACCTGTTCAAGGATAGTATCATGGCTCATCTCCACCCCTCTTGTTTGCGCATATTCCGTATCGCACCAGCGGCAATGGAGGTTACAGCC
>JAPKXX010000051.1 GCA_026394595.1 Methanoregula sp.
GGATTAAGAGTCCGCAAAAAATCCATATACTAAAAAAGTCAGTATCCCGTTTTCCAGAGCACGAGCAGCACAATCATGGCAATGGGAAGCAGGAGGTCAAAATACACGACCGAGCCGGCATTATAGGGTGAGATGTTCCTGCTTTTCCTGATGTCAAGCACATGACCTATACCCATGAAAAAGAACATGATCGATACCCCGATGACCGTCGCGACAAGGAAATTGTCCCTGAGGAAAAATGCAAGTACCCCAAGGACACCAAATGCAGCATCGGCGGCGGCAACCTCTTTCTGGAACGGGCTCCCCGGTTTCCACCCGATCTTCTCTGCAATCTTATCGGCTGCTGGACTGTACCAGTGCATGAAACCGGCGAGGATGCCCTGGATCCCGATATTGAACAACAGAATATATGCAAGAACTGCTTCGGGGACGGCTGTCCCGAACAGGATGATATCAACTACTGCACACAGCAGGGCGATCACGAGGAAAAACACTGCATAATGATCCCGTATCTTCTCACTTATATCCGGCATAGTCCCAGTGCAATGTATTACATGTTGTTTGGTGTTATGTCTTCGTTTTTTAGGAAATGGTGTTGGAAACGATCTGCCGCAACAGGATTGAACCATGGGAAAAATAAAAACAGAAAAATACGGGCCTGAAGGGATTTGAACCCTTGACCTGCGGATTAAGAGTCCGCCGCTATGCCGACTAAGCTACAGACCCACTTAGACCTAATAATGTGGTTGACTATCCTGAATAAAGGTTTCGAGCAGAAATCAAATAGCGATCTTCTTTTATTCGATTTCTTGTGCAATTTTGTGTCATCTTCTGCAATCCCTTAATATGCCGGGCGCCGACATCTTTCTTACATGCCTGACGCAGCGCCGTTTGTGCCTCCGGGACAGATCAAGTACATCATCTTTGGGTGCGGGACGACCGGGTACAATATCATCCTCGAACTCGCCAAAGAGAACGAGCATGTTGTCGTCGTAGACCGGGACGAGCAGCGTGTCCGCAGCCTCCGCGACCAGAAATATGATGCATATGCCCGCGACATCAAAGCGCCCGACATGCTCGTGGGGCTGCCCGAGCCCGAAGTCGCGTTTGTGATGACGGGTGATGCAGAGGCGAACCTTGCCGCGGTCAGTGCGATCCGGAAGCGGTATCCCACAGCGCAGGTGATCGCCAGGGCGATCGACCCGGTGAGTGGGAACAAGCTCACTGCTGCCGGCGCCGAGTTCGTCCTCTACCCACAGGAAGTGGTCGCAAAGGCGGCGATCCATCAGGTCAGGAAGCAGCACGTGAGCCGGATCTCGCAAAGGCTTTTCAAACTCCTTGCAGGGTGGGAGGGGACGCTGGGCATCATCACCCACCAGAACCCGGACCCTGACGCCATCGCAAGCGCGATGGCGCTTGCTGCGATTGCAAAACATGCGAACCCAAAGAACCTTATAACCCGCATTTTTTACGAGGGCAATATCGGGCACCAGGAGAACCGGACATTTGTCAACCTGCTCGATATCAAGATGGAGCACCTGACGATTGAGACACTGGCAAAGTGCAATTATCTTGCGCTCGTCGACACCCCGGCTCCGGGTGCCAACAATGACGTCCCGCAGGGCACAAAGGTCCATATCATCATCGATCACCACAGGGATGGCGAGCACGTTTCAGGTTCCGGCACGTTTACCGACATCCGGCCGGGTGTCGGGGCGACGGCGAGCATCCTGACCCAGTACCTGCAGGAGCTCGATATCCCTGTTGACAAGCGTGTGGCGACGGCACTGCTCTACGGCATCCGTGCGGATACCAAGGACTTCAAACGCAACACCACGCCTCAGGACCTTAATTACGCCGGCTTCCTGCTCCCGCTCACCGATACCGACCTGCTCGACAAGATCATGTCACCTTCGCTCTCGCAGGAAACGATCGATGTGCTGGGCAAGGCGATCTCCAACCGGCAGCTGGTCAGCGGGTACCTTTTTTCCAACGTGGGGTATGTCATGAACCGCGACTCGCTCCCGCAGGCAGCCGATCTCCTGATAACTCTTGAGGGGGTGAATACGGTGCTCGTGTACGGCATCACTGACACCGCGATCGTGGTCTCGGCACGGAACCGGGACATCCGGCTCCACATCGGCAACGCGCTTGCAGAAGCATTCGGGGATATCGGTGACGCCGGCGGACACCCGAATATGGCAGCTGCCACCCTCCCGCTCCATTACTTCGGCAGGGTGGAGCAGAAAGCCGATCTCCTCAACATCGCCATTGCGCCCATCCTCCAGAAGTTCAAGACCCTTGTCGGGCTCGAGAACGAAGGGAAGAAGAACGGGGCTTAACAACCGGCTGTGGCCGGTACTTTACAATTTGGCTTACGGGAATTTCCGGGGCAACAGATGAACTTTAAGGACTGGGAACAGCACTACCGGGAGATCCTGACCTACTTCGGGTTCGACCGTGCGGCAGACGAGGATGCTGCACA
>JAPKXX010000032.1 GCA_026394595.1 Methanoregula sp.
TGAAATAGCGTCTTTATAGGGCTGGATCGCCATCGGTGTCACACCCGCATCGATGAGGACATCGCCAAAAATATATGAGTTCGCGAACAGGGTTCCGCCGGCAATCCACTGAACTGGCATGCACAATAATAAGGATTCGTAACAGATGTTTCTTATGGATTCGCTCATCCGCAGGTGTGCACACGGTGTCCCGGATGAAGTGGCGGCAGTGGCACTGGCGGAGGGCATCGACCCGGCTCAGATGGTTCAGGGGATTATAGGTGGGAGGGTTGTTATCCCCGCAAATCCCAAACGCCAGCACCGGCTCTGTCCTATAGGTGAAGGGTGCCGGGTGAAGGTGAACGTGAATATCGGTACATCGGGCACCCGATGTGATCCGGCGCTGGAAGAAGAAAAGGCTCAGGCAGCTTTAGAAAACGGCGCTGATACACTGATGGATCTTTCCACGGGTGGGGATCTTGTCGCAATCAGGAAAAAGATCCTCGCGTTCGATACTACCGTCGGTACTGTGCCGATCTATGAAGCGGTGCGAAGGGCAGGAAATGCTGCAGATGTCGATGCCGACCTCCTCTTCCGGGTGATCCGTGAACACTGCGGGCAGGGTGTGGACTTCCTGACTCTCCATTGCGGGGTGAACCGACAAGCGCTCTCGGCGCTCAAAACCGATCCGCGCCTGATGGGCGTTGTCAGCCGTGGTGGGGTATTCCACTGTGTCATGATGGTACAGCGGGACGAGGAGAACCCGCTGTTTTCAGAATATGATTACCTGTTGGAGATCCTTTCAGAGTATGATGTCACGATCAGCCTGGGTGACGGGATGCGGCCCGGCTGCCTGCAGGACGCTGAAAAGCTCGCAAAATCGGTGGAATATGTAACACTCGGCGGACTTGCAAAGCGTGCGCTTGCTGGAGGAGTCCAGCGGATGATCGAGGGTCCCGGGCATATGCCGCTTGATCAGGTGGGCTACAACGTCCGGATGATCAAGGAGATCACCGACCATGCGCCGCTCTATCTGCTCGGGCCTATCGTTACCGATATCGCCCCGGGCTATGACCACGTGGTCTCATCAATTGGCGGCGCGGTCGCCTGCATGAACGGCGCCGATTTCCTCTGCATGGTAACTCCCAGCGAACACCTCGCCCTGCCGCTTGTTGAAGATATCATTGAAGGAACCCGTGTCGCAAAAATTGCAGCGCATATCGGGGATACTGTACGCCTCACAGAGGGACACCGCACGGAACGCGAGGTGCAGATGGCGGATGCACGCCGGAGGCTGGACTGGGACGAACAGTTCCGGCTTGCTCTTTATGGTGAGCATGCGAAGAAGATCCACTGCCGCGATGGTGATATGGAGACCTGCTCGATGTGCGGCGATCTCTGTGCCGTAAAGATGATCAGGGAACTGTTTGAGGAGCGACACAAGAGCTCGAGAAAATAATTGTCAGATTATTTTTGAAGAAAGGGAAAAAGAAGAATAAATCTCTTGTTTTACCGCAGCTTCAGTATCCGTATCGCCAGCCACGCCGCATTCTCCCCGTTGTCTACACCCACACATGCGACAGGCACTCCTTTGGGCATCTGGGCGATGGAGAGGAGCGAATCCATCCCGTTGAGTGTCCCGCTGACCGGTACACCGATCACCGGTTTATCGGTCTTTGAAGCAATCACTCCGGGCAGGGCAGCGGAAAGCCCGGCAATCGCGATATATACCTTCACCTTGCTCTTTTTTATATACGCGTCCAGCTTGTCCGGGTCCCGGTGAGCGGAGATCACCTGGGCATCATACGTCACCTTATTCTCGTCGAGGACCTTTTTCACTTTGTCCGTAATCGCGCTGTCCGATGTGGATCCGGAAATAACTGCTACATCTGCCATGTCTGCCATCCAAACTTATATCCTGTTTATTTTAATATACTATGGGCAGATCCACATGGAAAAAGAACCACTCCTCATGTTACCGGGCCCTGTCCCGATGCCGGAACGGGTTCGGTACGCGATGATGCGTCAGGCAATCAACCACCGGAGCGCCGAGTTTGGTGCGATCTATGCCGACTGTGTCCGGGTGCTGAAGACCGCCTTTGGGACAACAAATGACCTGTTTGTAATCAGCGGTTCGGGCACTGCAGGCATGGAAGCAGCGGTTGCGAACTTCGCAAAAGACAAAGAGATTGCATGCCTTATCAATGGCAAATTCGGAGAACGACTCTCCAAGATCAGCCAACGCTATGGAAAAGCGCATGAGATCGTATCGGAGTGGGGAACGCCGCTCAACCTTGCAGCCCTTGAGGAGCGGCTCGAGCAGGGTGCAGAAGTGGTAACCCTTGTGCATAACGAGACATCTGCCGGTATCAAAAACCCGGCACAGGAAGTAGGAAGGCTTGCCCGGAAACACGACGCGCTCTTTGTGATGGACGGGATCACCTCAATTGGCGGGGATGTGGTGGAAGCAGATGCGTGGGGTGTGGATGTTGCCATCGTGGGGTCCCAGAAGTGCCTTGCCGCTCCGGCAGGGTTGGCTGCCGTTTCAGTGAGCCGCAAAGCATGGGAGAGGTTGTGTAAAAACCCGCCGTACTATCTTGACCTTGCCGCATACAGAAAGAGTGCAGGCGGCAAACCGATGGAGACCCCGTATACTCCTGCAGTCCCGCTCTTTTTAGCTTTGCGTGAGGCATGCCTCATCGTCGAAGAGGAGGGGATCGATAACCGGATTGCACGCCACCAGAAGATGGCACGTGCGGTACGGGCAGCGGTAAAGGAGTGGGGGCTCTCGCTGTACCCGAAGATCGATACCAAGCACGAATATTCCACAACGGTCACGGCAATCTCATATCCAGACACTATCAAGGATGCC
>JAPKXX010000098.1 GCA_026394595.1 Methanoregula sp.
AACGCGCCTGCGCACCTATCTCTCACGGGACAGGACCGGCATCAGGCGTGAACTTCTCAAGCTCTTTGTCAGAATCAAATCGATGAAAATCGCAGAACTGGTCGTCGAGCTGCAGAAGCAGTTTACGGTGACCTTCCACGCAATCGCCTCGATGGTAGGGATCATCGCATCGCGTATAGGAATTCTCCGAGTAACAAAGAATGAGGAAGGCGTGAGCTCATACCAACTCAAGGAAAAGTATGTCGATATTGTTGTGAAAATCGTCGGAACCTGTTAATATAAAAAAACTCTCACCATAACGATTTTTACCATTTATCGCATAGTTAGTGAGCATCATGTATGCATATACCAACGATATCGTAGTGCGGGATATTACCTTTGCCCCAGAGGTACTCGATTATATTGCCAACCGGGACTGCGATTTTCGGGTCTGCACATCCTGCGGGGGCCCTATACTTCTTCCAACAAGGGTAAAACCCCCGAAAAAATCGGATTTTTTGTTAAAAGCCGGCAATCATACGGTGTATGTATCCATCCACCAAGCCCGCTACCTCCACACCATAAGGATAGACATGGTCCCGTTCTTTGAAGATTCCGATCTTTTTAGGCAAGAAGACAAATGAGTTTTGAAGAGGTCTCCCACACTGCTGATGTGAAAATCCGGGCATGCGCCCCTACTCTCGATGCCCTTTTTTCCGATGCCTGCGATGCACTGATGCAGGTGATGTACGGCAATTCCCGGGAGGGGGGTATCCAAACGGAGATCGAGATCGATGCGGCAGATATCGAGTCCCTGATCCTGGACTTTCTTTCTGAGGTCCTCTTTGTTTCAGATGTTGAGGGAATTGTATTCTCAAAAGCAAAGGTGCAGATTGCAGGACTGCACCTGCATGCACTTTTAGACGGGGAACCATTTGATAAAAGGAAACATTCCGTGGGAACTGAGGTGAAGGGTATATCATACTCTGGGCTTTCGATCGGTCACGATGCCAATGGCTATATGCTGGATATCATATTTGATGTATAGATGGGATGGTGATTCTGCACGTGTTGCCGGGGATAAAACAGATAAACACCTATGAATGGGAGGTGCCTGTCGGGACAGTTGCCAATATGCGGGTGCCAGGAAAGTTTTTTCTTTCGGAATCGCTCGGAAAGCTCCTTGAACCGGGTGCGGTCCAGCAGCTGGCTAATGTCGCGACGATGCCGGGCATAATAAAAAATGCCCTTGCAATGCCTGACATACACTGGGGGTACGGCTTCCCGATTGGAGGAGTTGCAGCGTTTGACCTTACGGAGGGTGTCATCTCACCCGGGGGAGTGGGGTTTGACATCAACTGTGGTGTACGGCTGCTCACCACGCCCCTTTCAAAAAAGGATGTCTCGGGCAGACGGGACCTGATTGACCAGCTCTACCAGGCCGTCCCGACCGGTGTCGGGTCAAAGAGCACGCTGCGGGTGGATGCACGGGCGCTTGATGGAATGATGGTCAAAGGTGCCCGCTGGGCAGTTGATAATGGATACGGCATCCCCCGGGACCTTGTCCGGTGCGAGGAGGGAGGGAGCATGAAGGAGGCGGATACGTGTGCAGTCTCCCCGAAAGCAAAACAGCGGGGTGTTCCCCAAGGAGGTACCCTCGGATCAGGCAACCATTTCCTCGAAATGCAGATTGTAAGCGAAATCTTTGATGACCCCGCTGCAAAAGCGTTCGGGCTTGCAAACAATCAGATCTGCTGTATGATCCACTGCGGTTCGCGGGGGCTCGGTCACCAGGTTTGTACCGATCACCTCAAGGTGCTTGAAGGGGCGACAAAAAGATACCAGATCAAACTTCCAGACCGGCAGCTCGCCTGCGCACCCATCAGTTCTCCTGAGGGGAGGGCTTATTTCGGTGCCATGGCAGCTTCAGCGAACTATGCATGGGCAAACCGGCAGATGATCACCCATACCGTACGCCAGGTACTTGCCCGGATGTACCGCATCGAATACGAGGATATGCCCCTTGTCTACGATGTGGCGCACAATGTGGCAAAATTTGAGGAACATATGGTTGACGGACGACGGCGAAAAGTATGCGTCCATCGGAAGGGTGCAACCCGTGCCTTCGGTCCCGATGCCCCAGATATACCGGTGGAACTCGCCAGCATCGGGCAACCGGTAATTATCCCCGGTAGTATGGGAACATCCTCGTTTGTCCTGCGCGGTACCGCCATTGCAATGGAGCGGACGTTTGGAAGTACCTGTCACGGTGCCGGCAGGGTAATGAGCCGGACACAGGCAAAAAAGAGTCTTTCAGGCAGGGAAGTAGTGGCGAACCTGGCCAAAAAGGGGATCATTGTGCGGGGGCCCAGCGATGCAGCAATCTCAGATGAAGCCCCTGAGGTCTACAAACCGAGTGATGAAGTAGTCCGGGTTGTGCATGAAGTTGGATTGTCGCATAGGGTCGCCCGTCTGGAACCGCTGGGGGTGATCAAGGGGTGAGTTGCCGGGCAGGGTTTGTTGGAGAGAGCCGACAACATTTTACACGGTATATCGAAGAGTGCAACGTCACCTGTGAAGTTATCACCCCCCATATGCTTGCCGCCCCATTTTACCGAGCTTTCTTTAACTGCCTGATCATACCAACAGGATTCGGCAACCCGAAATACTCTCGCCTGCTCCCTGCCCTGCGTGCTTCTTCACCCAGAATAAAAAGATTCGTTGAAAATGGCGGGAACTTATTAGTATTCGGGGCAGCTATCGATAAACCCGATGCATACGACTGGCTACCCTTCCCGGTAACATACCGCAATGAATATTGCATGAGAAAAATTGTCTGCTCTCCTTCAGGTGTTGCCCATGCGATTATCGAGGACTTTGATGCCGGATGTATCGAATGCGATGGCATCTTTCCTTCACACGGGTGTGAGATTACAGGCGTGGCAGATGACCATGCAGTGATCCTGGAAAAACAGTTCGGTAAAGGAGTGGTGGTGGTAACCAGTATTCATGAGTTCCCCTCGCGTGCATTCCTCGTCAGTTTCTGCCATTCGGGAACACAAACCTTATTTTAGCTAAACATTGACCACAAGTATGAGGTTTACCGATGCACCGTTATACCATATCTGCCAGCGCTGAGGCAGACGACCTGGAACCACTTGTCCTTGCTGTCCACGAACTGCTTCATCGGCTTCCAGTCACGGCGAAGTCCCGCGACAGGCTTGGCATCCGAATCGAAGATGGCAGGGTAATCGATAGAAAATACCATGGACCGGTGCTCGAGGAGGCGATCCGCACAAACCAGCTGATAAGGACTACACCGTTGTCGGGCGCTTACAAAGGGGTACCTGTATCCGTCATGCCGTTAAAGGACAGTGAAGGTTCTGCAATGGGTGCAATCGGCGTGGTTGATATCACGGGCATCTTTGACCTTGCAACGCTCATGGAGCACCAGTCTGCGATTCTGAAGCAGGTGTGTGGTAAGGACCCCTGCCCCCTGCCTTCAGAAGCGATCGGTTCGAAGAGGTGAACTGCATGCCCGACTCTGCTTTCAAGGTGCTCGAGGTCCTCGAACGGGCAGCTACTCCCATCTCGGGTGAGAGAATCAGCAACGAACTGGGGATCACCCGTTCAGCGGTCTGGAAGCACATCAATGAGCTCAGGGCAATAGGTTATGATATCTCTTCCTCTCAGAAAGAGGGATACCGTCTGAAAAAAACCAGCAGCAAACTTCTTCCCTACGAGGTTCACAAGAAACTCAGGACGCAATTCATTGGCAAGAAAATGAGGTATCTTGAAAATACCCCCTCTACGATCTAGGTTGGTAAGCAGATCTGTTCTGAAGGTGATGTGGGCAAGATGCATGGTCTTGTCATTATCGCTGAGGAACAGACCGGTGGGATCGGAAGGATGGGGCGGGCGTGGGTATCTCCTTCCGGCGGCATATGGATTACGATTGTCCTCAAACCCGGCATCCCAATCGATCATGTGTTTATGGTAACCATGGCAGGATCCGTTGCTGTTGCACGTGCGATCCGCAAGGAATTTGATCTCGGGGCACTGATCAAATGGCCTAACGATATTTTTATTGGGGACAAAAAGGTTGCAGGCCTGCTTCTTGAGCTTTCTGCTGAGGCGGACACGATCCACTACTGCCTGCTCGGGATCGGGATCGATGTAAACGTGCCCCTCAACCAGTTCTCACCCGCGCTCCAGAAGGAAATTACCTCCATCAGCACGGAAGTCGGGCACGAGGTAGACCGTGCAACATTTCTTGCACGTGTATTAAAAGAGTTCGAGAACCGCTACCTTCTCATCGAGAGCGGGGAATATGAAGCAATCATCAGGGAATGGAAAAGCCTTTCCTGCACGCTTGAACACCGGGTCCTTATCACCACCATGAAAAACAGTTTTGAAGGTGAGGCGATCGATATTGATGAGTTTGGCGCTCTCATCATCCGAAAGGACAATGGTAAGATTGAGCGGGTGATTGCCGGCGACTGTTTCCAACGCTGAACCAGACTCCTTTTTATCGTCAACCATGTAATTTTTTATGGTTGACGATGTTCGGGGATCTTAATCGGGCTTCAATAATTTCATATTCTGCTGCATTTGTCGGTCTGATCACACTGGGCAGCTGGATATCGATACCTTTTTTCCCGATACCTCTGACCCTTCAGACATTGTTTGTCCTGCTTGCAGGCACTGTCATGAAACGATCCGCCCTCATCCCCGTTACTCTGTATATTATCCTCGGCATGCTGGGACTCCCTCTCTTTCATAACGGGCTCTCGGGTATCGGGGTACTTCTGGGACCAACCGGCGGCTATCTGGCAGGGTTTGTGCCAGCAGCTCTTATCACCGGTTTTCTGTATGAAAAGGCTTCAAAAAAACTACATGCCGCAGGTCTTGTTCTTTCCATCACAGTCATCTTTGGATGCGGAATTGCATGGCTGTGCTGGTCGACAGGAATAGGTATTACCGCTGCGGTTTTGATCGGCTTGGTTCCGTTCCTCCCCGGAGATATCCTCAAAGTAAGTGCAGTATACCTGATTGCAGAACGGTTCTCATGATAGAAATTCGGAATCTCCGGTACCGTTCCCTGCATATAAATTATCTTGACATTCCCCGTGGCATAACCACAGTCATCGGGCGAAACGGAAGCGGCAAGACTACGTTGTTACGATTATGCGCGGGTATTGCAGTTCCTGATGCCGGAACGATCCTGATCGATGGAAAGCCACCAAGACAGACAAATATCGGTTGGTTGAACGAATTCCCCGATCGCAACATGCTGTTTTCTCATGTTGAGGATGAGATCGCATCAACGCTCCGGTTTCGCTATCTGGTACCAGAGGAGACACAACAGGCTGTACAAAGAATCGCAAACCGTCTCGGAATCCAGAACCTTCTCCCGCGTCAGGTCCAGAGCCTGTCGGGCGGTGAAAAGGTTCTTGTCGCTCTTGCTGCTGCACTTGTAACCGAACCAGAAATAATCATTCTTGATGAATATGATTCGCATCTCGACAAAACCCGGTGTTTTGTGATCGAAACAGTGCTGAGCGAATCGAGATGTGATTATATTCTCCGATGCACCCAGCAGATGGAAAGTGCCGCAGGGAGTGATTACCTGGTCATGTTGGAGGCTGGAAATCTCATGCTTGCAGGCACTCCCCCGGAGGTTTTCCCTCTTCTTAAAAAAACCCTGTTTTATCCCCTGTCATGGAGGGCTGGATTGTGAAACTCGTGCTCGACCATCTTACCATTGTGCAGGACA
>JAPKXX010000110.1 GCA_026394595.1 Methanoregula sp.
ACAATAAAGGAATTACCTGAACAGCTGCTCCTCGACATAGTTGATGACTGTCTGGAGCGTCTTCAACCGGGCATACTGTTTGTCGTCCGACTCAACAACAGTCCAGGGTGCCAGCTGGGTACTGGTGCGTGCGAGCATCTCGTTCACCGCCTCCTCGTATTCGTCCCATTTCTTCCGGTTCCTCCAGTCTTCTTCGGCGATCTTCCACTGCTTGAGCGGGTCGTTCTGGCGCTGGTTGAACCGTTTGAGCTGTTCGTCCTTGTCAATCTCCAGCCATAATTTTATAAGCCCGCCCCCGCTCCCGACGTAGACCTCCTCCATCTCGTTGATCTCGTTGTACGCCCGCTTCCATTCATAGGGTGTGCAGAACCCCTCAACGCGTTCCACGAGCACCCGTCCGTACCAGCTGCGGTCAAAGATAGTGATATGCCCGCTCTTCGGGAACCTTGTATAAAACCGCCAGAGGTAGTGGTGGTCAAGTTCCGTCTGGTCCGGGCGCCCGATTGGGACAACATCATAGCCCCGGGGGTTCATGTGCCGGACAAGCCGCATGATATTGCCCCCCTTCCCAGCCGCGTCCCAGCCCTCGTACACGATGATGAGCGGGATTTTGCGTTTGTACAGGGAGTACTGGAGCGCCCGGATCCTATCCTGGTACTTCAGCAGGTCCTGCTCGTATTCAGCCTTTGAAAAAGAGGCGGGTGCCGCTGACTTTCGTTTGAAGCCGGTCTTTTTTGGCTTGATGATATCATTCTCTCTCTCTTTTTTTCCATGGGAGTCTTTTGAGGTGAGGTGCTTTTCAAGTATTTTGATGACGGTTGAATAGATCTTTAAGACGGTATGGTTCTTATCGGTCGCCTCAACGATTGTCCAAGGTGCATTGGGGAAATCCGTGCCTTCGATGAACTGCTCGATGATGGGCAGGTAACTGTCGTAATGGTGGTGGAAGTCCCACTCCCCGGTCGTTATCATCCATGAGGTGAGGGGGTCATGCTCCCGTTCATCGAGACGTTTTTTCTGCTCTTCCTTGCTGATGTGCAGGAAAAATTTGATGACAACTGCCCCGTCGTCCGAGAGCTGCCGTTCGAAACTGTTGATCGATGAAATTGAGCGTTTCATCGCATTTTCCCAGTCAATACCTGACATCTGTTCTGCGAGGGCGCGGCTGTACCAGCTCCGTGCAAAGATGGCAATCCGCCCCTTTGATGGTGTCCGCACCCTGAAGCGCCAGAGAAGCGGGCGTGCACGCTCCTCGTCAGTGGGAGAACCGACCGAGTGCATGGTAAATCCACGCGGGTCGAGGAACTGGATCAGTTCGTTGATGACCATCGTGATCCCCGAGGCGTTCCAGCCTTCGATAACGATGATGGTCGGGATCCTGTGGTCACGCAGCGAGCGCTGGAGGACGCCGAGCTGCTTCTGGAGGGGGGCGATGGACTTTTCAAAATTATGGTCGTCGATCGATTTCTTCAGGTCGTATTTCTCAAACATCATGCCACCCGGTCCCGGTCTCTGGTGCGTCAGGAATGACGCATAACCAGACGATCCTATGATGCTCCATGGTGATAAATCCAATGAAATCAGCGGTAGGCAACGCGCTTGAAAGAACGTATGGAGAAAGAAGAGGTTATTGAAGGCAGGACTTAACCGGTTTTTAACCCGTTCTCCTGTGCAATATCCACAAACACCTGCACAACGTACTGCGCCTGGGCGTTTGTCATGCCGTAGGTGTTATATTTCCAGACCCGGGTCGCCCCGGGGATGATACCGGTCACTCCTTTTTCATTGAGTGCAGTTGAGAGAAAGAATCCGCGTTTTTTATGAGTTTGTGCGACAGTGTCAAATGATGCGGTCGTATCGACACGCGTCAGGGTGTGCTTCCGGGGAAATTCCGACAGGATGGTTGTCCCGGTGATTGAGCGGAGCGCACCAGCGACAATTCCGGCGTTTTCCAGCTCGCGGTCAAAGTGTTTCACCCGCTCCTGTACATGCGGAAACGACGCCATCATGCCGACAAGTGTCACGCCCATCAGGGTGCAGCCCATCATCTCCGGCTCCTTGATCCCGAACTGCCTCCCCGTTTTATCTCCCGTAATTGCGGTGGTGCGGAACACCTCTTTCGCACGCTCTGCGGTAGCGGCTAGCACACCTGATGGTGCCGGGGCTGCCATGCTCTTGTGCCCGGAACCGACAACAAAATCGACGCCGAGGTTCTTCCCGTCAACGGGCATGATGCCGACCGTGTATGCACCGTTATACAGCACCGGGATATCGTACTGGTGCGCCACCTGTGCGATCACCTGCACATCGTGAACATTGCCGTACTGGTAATCGACATGGTCGATGAAGGCAAGGGCAGGTGCCCTGCCATGCTGTTTCTTCACCTCTTCGATCGTTGCCGCTGCTGCATCCGCAGTGACGATATGCCGGTCACCTGCAGGGATCTCGCACGCGGTTCCGCCCGCTTCCTCGATTGCGAGAAATTCCGTGTAATGGGAAAGCGAGGTGAGGAGTACCGGGTCGCCCTTTTTCACGTACGTGTGGGCGACTGCCTGGAATCCACGCCGGGCGCCTGGCACGACGCGGGCGCTGTCCATATTCAGCCATGAAGCAAGGTCTTTATGGAACTCTGCAATCGGCGGTTTTGTGATGTAATCGAGCCGGTTCGGCTTGCGGCAGTTGTCGCAGACCGAATACCCGTCACCATACGCGATCACCGCTTTCATTGCATCAGCGGTCAGCCTCCCTCCTGCCTGGATAGGGTCGATGTTGATGGCAAGTTCATCGACCATGCGGGCGTCGATGCCGGCACCGCACCTCATTTGAGCATCTCCTGTTTTAACGAGCCGATTTGCCGTTCAAGATTGTCCAGCAGCCGCTGCACCTGCGCTTTCTGTTTGGCATCAAACTTGTGAAGCGGGGCAGTCTCCCGCAGCAGGACCCGGAGATCGGTCAGGGTATACATCGCCTGAAAAACCACATCAACAGCCCGTTTTGACAAGGGATCACCATAGTAATAGTGGACGGTTATGAATTAAGTAACCGCTTTTTTATGAGTTGGTGATGTTGCCAAGCGGGCCTAATCACAAAGGTACAGGGGTCTTGCAGGAGAGGAAAAAAGGGGATAGTTCGGGTTGCCAGGGATGTTTTTTTTAGGATCCCCGCTCTCCCCGTCGTTCGGCATAGGAGATCTCGCTGCTCTTTTTTGGCCGGCGATCTTCTCCCGGAGTATCCTTCCGGGACGAGTCACCGTCCGGGATGAAATCGATCCGGCTGTCCCCTTCCCTGTCTAAACGGTTATCCGCAGGTGTAGATCGTTTTCCGGTAAACGCAAACCTGCTTTTGCTCATCAGGGGAGACCCTGCCCTGCGACCGGTGTCAGCAGGAATTCTTTGGGGTCCCGCATCCACTTCTCCTTCACGCCGTTCGGTGAACATCAGGAACTGAAGTAATGCTTCCGGTTCACGGAAGACCGATGCATCGATCCCTTCAAACACGAATGTCCGGTCCACCGTCCCGAACCACCCGCCGGTCCGTTCCGTGATTGTGTCGCGGGTTGTTTCGAATATATAGACCCGCTCGACCTCGCCATGGCGGCCCCATGCGGTCTCTGAAATGCCGCTCTCTTCAAAGGTGAAGATCTTGCCGACTGCCCCGTACTGCCCGCCTTCCCGGACGGCAATCTGCCGCCCGCCATTCTCGTACCGGAATGTCCGCGGCGGCTGCCCGAACGCAAACGTCTCTTCAAGCATCCCGTACCGGTCGAACATAAAACGCCGGAGGACCTTCTCCTGGCGGGCAGGGTCGCGTTCCGTCATCATATCCGCCGCGTGATCGAAAAGATAGAGCCGGCGGAGGTTTTTTCCGGGATCCAGTATCCGCACCCCGCCGCTGCCGTACTGGTAGAACCTAGTGATCGCTCCCTTTTTGGTCCCTGCATATTCCATGATGACTGCATCTTTCATATTTAACCGTCCCATCCATGCCGCATTGGTTTTCTAACGTTATTTTTCGGTACAAGAAATACTTTGTTCTCGGATGACCACGTGTCCGGGCTACGTACCACCAATCGTACACCTGTCACCTCTCGTCACATTGCAGGGATGTTTGCCATACCCGAACAACTCATAAGCGCGAGCGGGAATAACTGTTA
>JAPKXX010000013.1 GCA_026394595.1 Methanoregula sp.
CAGTAATCCTGTTGGGCGGTATTATGTTCACCGCTTTTGTGGTAACTTTCATAGGAATGTCAATGCAGAAGAAGGAAGCGAAGGAACCCGATGACCTGCTGGCAATTCCGCCAAAGAAATCTTAATTTTCTTTTTTTCATCGTTACCCCGGTAAACAAAATCCCCGGTTATGGACTAATAATCTGATTTTTTTTATCAGTCAGAATAATTTCGCGGAGCTCGGTCTGGTCCGGTGTGAGAAGAAGCGTTGGAAGTAGTTCAGCAGCCACGGGAAAACAGCCAAAGCTATCCGGAAGGCCAAGGAGGAGTAGGGGTTCGCCTGGGGTGGCCTGGGAGGGACTGGCCACCGATAAAATATACCTGATGTCATTCCGGGCTCATTTTGGGCTCAGATTAATGTCTGACACGCAAAAAGGAGCCCTTTGCGTGCTCCGATTGGTGAAGTCCTTAATTTTGGCGTATTTTGCCAAACGGCCGATTTTATAGTACCCCCAAAGATGGGTTGAATTTTAAGGATCCGGGGTGACCGGGCAGCAGGGTCATGCGAATTTGATGTGCTGCTTTACGACCATTAAGGTGCTTTTACCGATGTGCTGAATAAAAATGCTATGGAGCTGGATTGGGGAATAGACGGTGGATTAAGCGGGGATTATCGATGGAGAGAGGGATTTGCGTCGGCCATCCGCCAATCCACGGGTTTTATAGCCCCTGGAATATAATCCCCATTCAGTGAAAACCATGGCACATATCCTTGTAGCATATGCATCGAAGAAGGGATCAACCACAGAAATAGCACAGGCAATTGGAAAAGAACTGGAGGCTTCAGGTCATATCGTTGACGTTGCGGACATGGGAACCGTGACATCACTAACAGGGTACAATGCGGTCGTCATCGGGACACCGATGTACATGGGAAAGATGATGAGCGATGCGGGGAAATTCGTGAGGCGCCACTATAAAGGCCTGGAGAAACTGCCGGTTGCCGGGTTTATCGTCAGCCTCGCCCCGGTCACAAAGGACCCGGTCGATAGGGAATACGCACAAAAGGCACTCCGGGCATCCCTCGCCCCTTTGCAGCCGGTTGCGGAGACCGTGTTTGCCGGCAGGCTGGATCCGTCAAAACTTTCGTGGTTCCAGAATTGGATGATAAAGAAAGCAAAGTCCCCGATCGGTGACTTCCGTGACTGGACCGCAATCGCAGCCTGGGCACGGGAGCTGCCCGGGAAGATGAAAGTGTGAGGGGAGTAAACGCGGGGATACCCGCGATGGAAAAATTTCATCATGGCAGTATACCGACTGCAGATTAATTGAACCGGAGCAGTGATTTATAATGGAGATTATGGAACCGGAACTCCTCCGCAGGCACATGGCATACCACGAGGCCGGGCATGTCATTGCCGACCTGGTATACGGATACCGTTTTACCTATGTCACCATCCGACTCGATGAACCGGGTGAGTATGAGGGGATCGTGTACGGCAGCACCAGAGGCAGGGCGCAGGATCTTGCGGTTGTGCAACTCGCGGGTATTGTTGCAGCAGCAAAGATGGCCGCAAGCGATCCGTGGGAGAACCCGCCCCGGTTCGATGATGACCGTGCCGATATCGCAACTGCGGGCAATTTCATCGACAACTGGGTTGCATTCCTTGCCAAAACCTATGGTGAATCTTCCTACCGGGAACAGTTGTGGGATGAGACTGAGAAGAAGACCCGGCTGCTGGCAGACCAGCACTGGAAAGCCATAGAAGTTATCGCGGGAGCACTCCTGGAAAAGGAAACCCTGTCGTATGACGACGTGATCCGGATACTGAAAGCAGAATGTCCGGATTTTACGCCCGGGAAAAAATCCTGACCGGCAACGACCTGCCTCTCAAACAACGGGAGATGACCGTTTCGCAGGCAACCGGTTACAGGACAACAGATCACAAGACGGAAAACAGGGAAGGGCACAGGACGTGACAGGACGTCATCCTGCGTGACATGGACAGTATCCCGGATGCCCGGAATTTTGAGGTCGGTATTTCTGTCACCACGATGGGCGACAGTATCCCGAAATTATTCGAACCGTATGCACCTTCCCTACCTGAAAGAATTCCTGTTTTCCGGCCCGGGCTTACGTCAGCGATGGCGGGTTTTACGTAGGAGGGGATAAGGGTGGAGGGGCACCCGTGCGCCGGGGAGAGCGGGCAGGGCTGCCGGTGGTGGCGGAGGATTCCGGGCAAAAATATACAGACCCGTGGATCCTCGTCCGGTTACATTTTTGAATCAGGCCGCAGGGACGGGGACCACGAGGAAAGCGGAGCACCCTTCACCGATGTTCCTCGTCACATGCCCCTTTCCCGAGGTATCCTCCAGCAGGACGAGGTCCCCCGGCCCCAACCTCCTGACCGTTCCGTCGGTCGTCTCCATCTCCACCGCACCCGACATGAGGGCCAGGAACTGCC